>JAYTUU010000046.1:0-31094 GCA_043744375.1 Rhodospirillales bacterium
TGAGCGCACGAAAGATAAACTAGCCCAACTCAATCAATCCAATCCTAGGCCTAAACCCAGAACATGTCCTTCGAAACATTCATTAAACATATCTATCAAAACACGCTAACAAACATCCCTCAGAACAACCAATCAAGCCAGGCACATAACCCAACCAACCAATCATCCAAAACACCATCACACCCTAACAGGCACAACAGTCAAAGAACGCCGCCAACGTATCCCTTCCAATCCCAGATATAAATGTCAAAGAACAAACCCAAACTCCGAAGCACCGTGTGGCGCCCCTCGTCGGGAGGGCGGTTTCTACTCGCGCCCTCCCCGCCTGTCAACGACAATCGGCAAACCCAATTGCGGATTCGAATTTTTGCCTAGATTGCAGTGCCAATCAAGAGAATTGGCGATCGGGCGGGGTCAAACCGGCTCCGCGCCCCACCCCCGACAGCAAGCAGCCAAGCCATGTGAAATTTGCATGACGACAGCAAGCCCCCCTCAGCCACCGCAAACCGTCTTGCCCAGAGCCGGCGGTTTGCGCAAAGATGCCGCCATGACCTTGATCATTCGCGACAGCACTGATGCGGACGTCCCCGCCCTCGCCGCCATCTATCAGGAGGCCGTGCGCACGGGCACCGCAAGTTTCGAGTTGGAGCCGCCTGATCTGGAGGGGTTCGGTCGGCGGCGACAGGCCATACAGGCCGGCGGTTTCCCCTATTTGTGTGCCGAACTCGACGGGCAGCCGGTCGGATATGCCTACGCCAGCACCTACCGCGCCCGTCCGGGCTATCGCTTCACGGTGGAGAACTCCGTCTACGTGGCCGCCCGGCTGCGTGGCCACGGGATCGGCAAGGCGCTAATGCCGGCGCTCATCGCGCGGTGCGAGGCGGCGGGCTACCGCATCATCGTGGCCGTCATCGGCGACACGGCGAACGCCGCCAGCATCGCGCTGCATGCCGCCAACGGCTTCACCCACGCCGGGACATTGCCCGGCGTGGGCTGGAAGCTCGGCCGCTGGCTCGATTCGGTCCTGATGGTCCGCCCGCTTGGCCCGGGGATGAGCGAGCCGCCACCCCCAGGCCATTAGCTTTAGGCCGCCTCGGCCAGCCCGCAGTTGATCGACAGGCCGTCCTTGCCGGCACTGACCCGCACGGTTTCGCCCTCCTTGACAGCCCCCTCCAGGATCAGTCCGGCCAGTGCGTTCTGCAGGCTGCGCTGGATGACCCGCTTGAGCGGTCGGGCGCCGTAGACAGGGTCGTAGCCCTCGGCACCAAGCCACTCTATCGCGCCCCGATCCAGCTCGATGCTGATCTTGCGATCGGCCAACAAGCTGCGCAGGCGGAACAGCTGGATATCCACGATCGCCGCCATGTCGGAGCGTTGCAGGCGCCGGAACAGGACGATCTCGTCAAGCCGGTTAAGGAACTCGGGCCGGAAATGCCCGCGCACCATTTGCATCACGTCCTTGTAGGCATGCGCCAGATCGGCCCCATCCGGCTGGCCCGCCAGAATATCGCTGCCGAGATTGCTGGTCAGCACGATGATGGTGTTACGGAAATCCACCGTCCGCCCCTGCCCATCGGTCAGGCGGCCATCGTCGAGCACCTGCAGCAGCACGTTGAACACGTCCTCGTGCGCCTTCTCCACCTCGTCGAACAGCAGCACCTGATAGGGCCGGCGACGCACCGCCTCGGTCAGCACGCCGCCCTCGTCGTAGCCGACATAACCGGGCGGCGCCCCGATCAGGCGGGAGACGCTGTGCTTCTCCATGAACTCGCTCATGTCGAACCGCACCATCGCCCGCTCGTTGTCGAACAGGAACTCCGCCAGCGCCTTGGTCAGCTCCGTCTTTCCAACGCCGGTCGGCCCAAGAAACAGGAAGCTGCCGATCGGGCGGTTGGGGTCCTGCAACCCCGCCCGAGCCCGGCGCACGGCGTCCGCGACCACGCGCAGGGCGTCCTCCTGGCCGACCACGCGGCGGCGCAGTTCGTCCTCCATGCGCATCAGTTTTCCCCGTTCGCCTTCGAGCATTCGTTCAACGGGCACGCCCGTCCAGCGCGCGACGACGCTGGCGATCTGTGCCTCGTCCACGGCCTCGTTGACGAGGCGCCCGCCGTCCTGGGTCACCGCCAGCTTCTTCTCGAGGTCGGGGATCTCGCCGTAGCGCAGTTCGGAGGCGCGTTGCAGATCGCCGCGGCGTTGTGCCACTTCCTCCTCGTTGCGCGCCTGATCGAGCCGTTCCTTGAGTTTCTGGCGGTCGCCAAGCTTCTCCTTCTCCGCCTTCCAGATGGCGGTCATGGCGTTGGATTTCTCCTCGATCTCGGCCAGTTCCTTCTCCAGCTTGCCAAGCCGATCTTTCGAGGCTGGGTCCGACTCGCGTTTCAGCGCCTCGCGCTCGATCTTCAACTGCATGACGCGACGATCGAGCTCGTCGAGCTCCTCAGGCTTGCTGTCGACCTGCATGCGCAGGCGGCTGCCGGCCTCGTCCATCAGGTCGATCGCCTTGTCCGGCAGGAAGCGGTCCGTGATGTAGCGATTGGACAGGGTGGCGGCGGCCACCAGGGCGCCATCGGTGATGCGCACGCCATGGTGCAGCTCGTACTTCTCCTTGATCCCCCTGAGGATCGACACCGTGTCCTCCACGGAGGGCTCGCCGACGAAGACCGGCTGGAAGCGCCGCGCCAGGGCCGCGTCCTTCTCGACATGCTTGCGATACTCATTGAGCGTCGTCGCGCCCACGCAGTGCAACGCGCCGCGCGCCAGTTCGGGCTTAATGAGGTTGGAGGCATCCATCGCCCCGTCCGCCTTGCCCGCGCCCACGAGGGTGTGCATCTCATCGATGAACAGGATGATCTCGCCTTCCGCGCCCTCGATCTCCTTCAGCACGGCCTTCAGCCGTTCCTCGAACTCGCCGCGGAACTTCGAGCCCGCCACCATCGCGCCGAGGTCGAGCGCCATCAGCTTCTTGTTCTTCAACGCCTCCGGCACGTCACCGTTGACGATGCGGATCGCCAGACCCTCGACAATGGCGGGCTTGCCGACCCCGGGTTCGCCGATCAGAACCGGATTGTTCTTGGTACGCCGGGCCAGCACCTGGATGGTGCGGCGGATTTCCTCGTCGCGGCCAATGACAGGGTCGAGCTTTCCTTCCCGCGCCAGGGCGGTCACGTCGCGGGCGTATTTCTTCAACGCGTCGAAATTCGCCTCGGCATTGGTGCTGGTCACCTTGCGGCCCTTGCGGATCGCTTCCACCGCCTTTTCCAGCGCCTGCGGCGTCGCGCCGGCACCCCGCAGCGCGCGGGCGGCGCCGCCCTCCGCGTTGGCGAGCGCGATCAGCAACCGGTCCTGCGCGACATATTCGTCGCCCGCCTTCTGCGCCGCCTGCTGAGCGGCATCGAGCGCGCGCACCAGCGCCGGCGTAATCTGCGGCTGGCCGGCACCGCCGCCCTGAACCTTCGGCATCTTGGCGATTTCGGCCTCGATCGAGGCGCGCGCCGATTTGTCGTCGCCACCCGCGGCCTTGATCAGCCCGGCGGCGGCGCCTTCCTCGTCATCGAGCAGCGCCTTGAGCAGGTGCTCCGGCGTAAGCTGCTGATGAAACTCGCGAATGGCGATGGTCTGCGCGGCCTGGATGAACCCGCGCGCGCGGTCGGTGAATTTCTCGATGTCCATATCAAAACGTCCCTTTATCCGATGTCCCTGAATAGGCGACCCGGGGATGGCCACGCCCCTGCTGGGAGGCAACGTCACCACTACCCTCGCGCCTCGACATGGGGAATGATCCAGGTCAACTCAAGAGGGGCACGCCCATGCGCATCGATCGTATCTACCGCTACCCCGTCAAAGGCCTCACCGCTGAGGCGCTGGATGAGACGACGGTCGAGGCCGGCGGCGCCATTCCATGGGACCGCGCCTTCGCCCTCGCCCAAGGGGACGCGAAATTCGACCCGGCGGCGCCGACCTGGATTCCCAAGACCAACTTCATGTGCCTGCGCTCGAACGCGCGGATCGCGCTTCTGCGCGCCAGCTTCAACCCGAAGCATGGCCGGCTGACGATCCTCGGCCCCGATGGTGACGCACTCGATGAGAGCACGGCCACCGAGGTCGGCCGCGATCGGATCGCTGCTTGGCTCACAGCGTATCTGGGCACGGAGGCCCGCGGCACTCCGCGCTTCCATCATGTCGATGGGCATGTCTTCGGCGACCAGCGAAGCCCGGTGATTAGCCTGATCAACGAGGCCAGCCGGGCCGATTTCGAAGCGAAAGTGGGTACGCGGCGCCATCGTCGGCGGTTCCGCGCCAATATCTGGTTCACCGGCGCGCCCGCCTGGAGCGAGTTCGGCTGGGAAGGCCGCGAATTCATGGTCGGCAGCGCCCGGCTGCGGATGACCAAGCGGACCGTACGCTGCCCGGCGACCGAGGTGAATCCCGAAACCGGCGAACGTGACGCCAACCCGATCGCCGAGTTGAAGGCGGCCTACGGGCACGCCGATCTCGGTATCCATGCCGAGGTCGTCGAAGGCGGGCATTTCGCCCTCGGCGACGCCATCGAACTGCTTGATCTCTGATCCAGGAGCCAGCCATGACCATTGCCACCCCTGACGCGCCCGGCCACGACGGCCTCGCCGCACTGGCCATGCGCTACGTCGACGTCGCGGCACTGCCGTGGCGCGCCACGCCGTGGCCGGGGATCGAAACCAAGATCCTCATGGAGGACAAGGCGACCGGCCTGCTCACATCGCTGGTCCGTATGGCGCCTGGTGCCGTGCTGTCGATGCATGAGCATGTGGAACTTGAGCAGACCTGGGTGCTCGAGGGATCGCTGGTCGATGACCAGGGCACGGTGACCGCCGGCAACTATGTCTGGCGCCCCGCCGGCAGCCGCCACGCGGCACACGCCCCCAATGGCTGCATCACGCTGTCGTTCTTTCTCAAGCCGAACCGCTTCCTGGCGGCGGACTGACCGGCATTGGCCGCGCGGCAGCCAGCCGTGTTGACACGATTTGTAAATGCGAATACTTCTCAATTGCAGATACCCCCCCCCAACTGCGATGGAGACGAACGATGACGACCCTGACCAAACGCGCCTGGCTCGCCGGCCTAGCCCTGCTTGCCCTCCCGATCACCGCCCATGCCGCCGAGGAGGTGAACCTCTACACCACCCGCGAGCCTGGTCTGATCCAGCCGTTGCTGGACAGCTTCACGGCGGGCACGGGCATCAAGGTCAACACCGTCTTCATCAATGCCGGCCTTGCCGAACGCGTCCAGGCCGAGGGCGCCCGGTCGCCCGCTGACGTGCTGATGACTGTCGATATCGGCAGCCTGATCGACCTGTCGCGCCGCGACCTGACCCAGAAGTTGCTCTCGCCCCAGGCCGAGGCCCTCATCCCGCCGGCCCTGCGCGACCCCGACGGCCACTGGATCGCTCTGTCGCTGCGTGCCCGGGTGATCCTGGTATCGAAGGACCGCGTGGCCGACACCGCGCTGACCTACGAGTCGCTGGCCGACCCGAAATGGCGCGGCAAGCTGTGCCTGCGCAGCGGCAACCACCCCTACAACACCGCCCTGTTCGCCGCGATGATCGCCAAATCCGGCGCGGCAGCCACCGAAACCTATCTCGCCGCCGTGAAACAGAACCTCGCCCGCCGCCCGGCCGGTGGCGATCGCGAGGTCGCCCGCGACATCCTCGCCGGCACCTGCGACATCGGTATGGCCAATACCTACTACATGGGGCTCATGCTCTCCGGTGCCGGCGGCGCCGAGCAGAAGCGCTGGGGCGAGGCGGTGCGCGTGATCCTGCCGAGTTTCGCCGATGGGGCCGGCACCCACGTCAACGTCTCCGGTGCGGCCATTGCCCGGCACGCGCCGAACCGCGCCAACGCGGCACGGCTGATCGCCTACTTGCTCAGCGAGGTCGCGCAGAAGGCCTATGCTGAGGTCAACTTCGAATATCCGGTCCGCGCCGGCGTACCACTGCACCCGATCATCGCCGGGTTCGGCACCCTGCGGGTCGACAACACGCCCCTGACACGCATTGCAGACGAGCGCGGCGCCGCCAGCCTGATGGTGGACCGCACGGAGTTCGACCGCTAGTTCTCGACGCGTGAACCGGCAGCGACACAACGCGCATCTGCGCCTGCGCACGGCCGCTGCCGGAGTGGCGGCCGTGGTCCTGTTGCCCGTGATCGGGCTTGCCGTTCTGGCGAGCCAGGGTTCCGGGCCGCTCTGGCCGCATCTGCTTCACTATGTGCTGCCGGCCGCCACGATCGACACGGTCCTCCTGCTCGGTGGCACCGGCGCGCTGGCCGCGGTGATCGGCACAGCCACGGCCTATCTCGTCACGAGTTGCGAGTTCCCCGGCCGCGCCTTCCTGGAACGCGCGCTGCTGCTACCGCTGGCGATCCCGACCTATATCGTCGCCTACGCCTATGTGGACGTCCTCCACCCGATTGGCCCCGTGCAAACCCTGTTGCGTGCGCTACTCGGCATCCCCGACCCAGCCGGCCTGCGCCTGCCCGATATCCGCTCGCTCAGTGGCTGCATCCTGCTACTCGGCTTCGTGCTCTATCCCTACGTCTACCTCAACGCCCGTGCCGCTTTGCTGATCCGCGCCGCCGATGCGATCGAGGCCGCTGGCAGTCTGGGCGCGACAGGGTGGCGGCTGTTCGCGCGCGTCGTGCTGCCGCTGGCCTGGCCAGCGATCGCCGTCGGAATCGGCCTGGTGATGATGGAGACGCTCGGCGATATCGGCGCTTCCGAATTCCTCGGCGTGCGCACCCTCACCGTCGCGGTCTACGACACCTGGGTCACCCGCGGATCGGTCGCCGGGGCCGCGCAGATCGCGCTTGTCACGCTGGCCGCCGTCGCCGCGCTGCTGACGCTGGAGCGGAGTGTCACCCTGCGGCGCGACCGCACGGAGGCGGGCATCGGCGGTCATCGCCCGCGTCGCCGCCGCTTGGGCCGCCGGATGGGCGTCGCCGCCCTGCTTGCCGGAAGCCTGCCGGTCGCCATCGGTTTCGCCGTGCCCGCGCTGCATCTCGGCGTTGCCGCCGCTCTGCGCATCGCGGAGTTCGGCCTGCCACACGCTTTGCCGCTATGGCTGTGGAATAGCACCCGCCTTGCCGCGCCGGCGACGCTGCTCACCCTCGCCGCCGGCTTTCTGCTCGCCTTCACCCGACGCGTCAGCGGCGGGCGGCTGGCGACCACCAGCCTGCGCACGGCCTCCTTCGGCTACGCCCTGCCGGGGACCGTACTCGCGGTCGGTCTACTCGGCCCGATGGCAGCCTTTGACATGTTCTTCGAGGCGGCACCGGCCTGGTTCACTTTGTCCGGATCGAGTGCGGCGGTGATCCTCGCCTACATGATCCGCTTCCTCGCCATCCCCGCCGGCGCCTTCGAAGCGAGCTACGCCCGCATTCCCACCGCAATCGACGAGGTCGCAACCGGTTTCGGCGCCAATGCGCTCGCATTGGCACGCCGCGTCCACGCTCCACTGCTGACCCCCGCGATGGCCGCCGCCGCGCTGCTGGTGTTCATCGAGTGCATGAAGGAATTGCCGGCAACCCTGCTGCTGCGCCCGCTCAACGTCGAGACACTCGCCACCTACGTCTATGGCGAGGCGGCCCGCGGCACCTACGAGGATGGCGCTGTCGCAGCACTTACAATCGTGCTCGCCGGACTACTGCCGCTCGCCTTGCTGTTCCGCGCCGGCCAGACGCGACACGCGGCGATGCGCCCGCAACCGATGCCCGTGCCGGCCGCGATCGCGTAGCGCTAGAGCGTGCTGACGTTTGGCGGAATCGCCATCAAGTCTGAATCACGCGGTAAAACAAAGAGCTAGAGCGGCTTGCCTTCGCCTATCAGAAGGCATTCCGCTCTAGCGCCGCGATGCGGTTGAGAAGTGGCGCTCGAGAACGGAACCGCCAAGCGAGATCACCAGGCAAGCGAAGAAGAACACCACGGCCGCGAAGACGTAGCCCTCCGAGGCCAATCCCGTCCAGGACGGGTCCTTCAGCGACTGGCCGACCACGCCCATCAGGTCGAACAACCCGACGATGGAGACCAGCGACGTGTCCTTGAACAGGTCGACGGCGATGTTGATGATGCCGGGAATAGACAGCCGCAGCGCCTGCGGCAGCACCACCAGCATTTGCACCTGCGGATTGCTCATGCCCAACGCCAGCGCTGCCTCGGTCTGGCCGGCATCGACGCCCTGCAAGCCCCCGCGAATGGTTTCCGCCATGTAGGCGCCGGTGAAAATCGTCATCACCACGAGCGCGCGCACGAGGTTGTCGACATTCACCCCGTTGGGCAGGAACAGCGGCAGCAGCACGAGGCCCATGAACAGCACGGTCAGCAGCGGCACCCCGCGCCAGAACTCGATCAGCCCAATGCTGCCATAGCGGATCACCGGGTATTTCGACCGCCGTCCGAAGGCCAGCGCGATCCCGATCGGCATGGCACCGCCGAGCGCCACGAAGGAGATCACGAGGTTGAGCATCAGCCCGCCCCAGCGATCCGTCGGCACCGGGGCGAGGCCGAACACCCCGCCGACCAGCAGGATCGCGTCGGCCACCGGCACGATCACCATCAGCGCCAGCAGCCACCAGCCGCGCCGGCGCCGCGCGAACAGCGTCCCGGTGCCGATCACCACGAGAAGGGCGAGGCCGAGATGCACCCGCCAGCGCTCGCTTTCGGGATAGACGCTGTAGAAGAACAGTGAGAAGCGCGCCTTGATGAACGCCCAGCAGGCGCCGGTATCGGCGGCCAGGCACGCGTTGCGGTTCGGCGCGTCCCAGACGGCGTGGCCGAACATCCAGCCGAACAGCGGCGGCAAGGTCAGCGCGAAGAACGCCAGCATCAGCAGCGTGACGATCGCATTGAGCTTCGTGCCGAAAAGTGCGCGAAACAGCGGATGCCGGGTCATCGCCTAGCGCCCCTGCAACGCGAGCTTGCGGTTCCAGACATTCATCGCCGCGGAGACCGCGAGGTTCACCACCAGGAACACGCCGAGCACGAGTGTCATCACCTCGATGGCCCGGCCAGACTGGTTGAGCACGGTGCGGGCAAAAATCTGCAATATCTCGGGATAGGCGATGGCAGCGCCAAGCGTGGTGGATTTTATGATGTTGAGATACTGGCTGGTCAGCGGCGGAATGAGAATGCGCATCGCCTGCGGCAGCACGACCAGTGCCATCGTGCGCCCCGGCGCCAGGCCCAACGAGTAGGCGGCCTCCGTCTGGCCACGATGCACGCCGAGAATGGCCGCGCGTACGTTCTCGGCGATGAAGGCGCTGGTGTAGATGGAAATCCCCAAGGTCAGCGCCAGCACTTCGGGCGGCACGCGCACGCCGCCGGTGAAGTTGAAGCCGCGCAGGGCTGGCGCGTCCCAAGTCGCGGTGAAGCCGGCGATGACGAAGCCCGCGATCAGTACCGGGGGCAACACGAGCAGTCGGGGCAATTGCATGCCGATCCGGCGCCATAGCAGGGCGGCCACGAGGGCGCCGAGCAGGGTTGTGCCGGTAATCCAGTCCCACGCCACGCCCGAGGCCGCTGGCACATAGAGTCCGCGCACATTGAGAAACACCGACGTGCCGATGGTAACACTCTGCCGCATCGCCGGCAGGGATTGCAGCACGGCGAAGTAGAAAAAAACGATCTGCAACAATTGCGGCGTGTTGCGGATCACCTCGACCAGCGCCCGCGATGTGCCCGCGGCCAGCAGGTTGCCTGACAGCCGCATCAGCGCCAAGGTCAGGCCGAGCACCGAGGCCAGCAGGATGCTGAGCACGGAGGCGAACAGCGTGTTCACGCCGGCCACCCAGAGGGCATGGCCGTAGGAGAAATTCACGTCCCATTCAACAAGGTGAAAGGGAATGTCGAAACCAGCCTTGGCCCGCAGGAAGCCGAAACCGAACTCCGTTCCGCGCACCGCGAGATTGGTGACGACGTTGTTGGCGAAAAACAGTGTGACAGCGGTGGCGGCGATCACCGCCACCGTCTGCCAGACCAGCGCCTTCTGCTTTGTCGTCAAGGCGCTGGCCTCTCGCTATGCCGCTTCGTTCAGCGGATCGGCAGCGGATAGTGCAAGCCGCCCTTGGTGTACAGGTTATTCTGCCCACGCGGCAGGTTCAGCGCCTTGGGGCCAAAATGCGTCTCATAGAGTTCGCCGTAGTTGCCGGCGACCTTGATCGCCCGGAGCGCCCACACTTCGTCCAGCCCCAGCGCCTTGCCGGTATCGCCTTCACTGCCAAGCAGACGCAGGATGAACGGGTCCTTCGTCGAGGCCTTCAACTGATCGGCGTTGGCCTTGGTGATCCCGAACTCCTCGGCCGATTTCAGCGCGTTGTCGATCCAGAACAGGATCTTCTGCCAACGCGGATCGCCCGAGCGGGCGTGAATGCCAAGCGGCTCCTTGCTGATCACGTCCGGCATGACGAACCAGTCATCGGGCTTCTTCAGCGTCGAGCGCATGCCGGCGAGGCTGCCGGTATCGTCGGTGTAGCCGTCGCAACGCCCGGCTTCCATGGCGGCAACCGCCTCTTCCGGCTTGTCGAACAGCAGGCTGCCGATCTTGGCGCCGGTCGAACGCGCATAGTCGGCGATGTTCAGTTCCAGCGTCGCTCCGGTGACCATGCAGATCGTCGCGCCCTGCAACTCAGACGCCTTGGTCACGCCGATATTCTTGCGCACCAGGAAGCCCTGGCCGGCATAGAACGTGACTGCGATCTCCTCGAGGCCGAGCAGGGTGCTGCGCGTGAAGGTCAGCGTGCTGTCGCGGATGAGCACGTCGATCTCTCCGGCCTGCAGCACAGTGAAGCGCGCGGCGGCCGTGGTCGGTGTGTATTTCACCTTGTTGGGATCGCCCAGCACCGCGGCAGCGATGGCGCGACAATAGTCGATGTCGATGCCTGTCCAGGTGCCCTTGTTGTCCTGGAAGGCGAAACCGGGAACGCCGGTGTCGATGCCGCAATTAAGCGCGCCGCGCTTCTTGATGGCGTCCACGGTCGGCCCGGGCGCCGGACCAATCTGGGCCTGGGCGATCGCCCCGCTCATCAGCAGCGCCGCGCCGGCAACAAAGGCCAAGCGGCCTGCACGCATAGCGCGTGCCGGAAGTGAGGTCATGCCAGTCTCCCTTTTTAGGTTTTCACCGAGAGCACGGTGACTCATTCCCGCCCGTGATGCAACCGAGGGTTACAAGATTTTTATCCCTGTCAGCACATCATCCGCGAAACCGTATTCGCGCAGCACCTCGCTTGTGTGCGCGCCCAGCGCTGGTGCGGTCACGCCATCAGCGAATGGCGGCGCGCCGATCACGTTGGGCAACGGCATGCGCGCCGCCACCGCATCATAGCCGAAGCCGAGCCGGTCGATCACGCCGGGCCGAAAACCCTGCGCGAACACATCGGCCGCCTCGATCAACCGCCACAACGCCGCGCCAGCCGCATCTGCCTTCAGGTCGAGCACGATGCCCCGCTTGCCCTGGTTACAGACCAGCGAGTAGGCGCTGTGGTCGCCATGCTGGGTTCCCAGCCCGCGCGCCCAATCCCCCTCCGGCGGCTCCACCTTGATCACGTCGGCGCCGAGGGAGTCTACCAGCTTGTGATCAAGGAGCCGGTCGGCCAAAACCGCCAACGCGGTCGCCGCCGCCGTCGAGAGCGGGATGATGTCGATCAACCACCACGGCCTCGCGCTCCCCGAAGTGCCGTTCGGCGGCATGAAGGACAGCGGCTACGGCTCCGAGGGCGGGCTGGAGGCGACGGAGGCCTATCTCAACACGAAGTTCGTCACCCAGGCCGGGTTGTAGCAGAAAGGCGCGGGGCCCTGCCCCCGCGCCCACCCTACGCGGCGCCCATCCTACGCGGCCCCCATCCTACGCGGCCCCCATCCTACGCGGCCAGGGCCGGTCGCGACTTGCGCCACTCCGTCGCCGTCTCATAGGCATGGGCGACGCGGAACAGCGTCGTCTCCTGGAACGCCTTGCCGACCAGTTGGATCGACAGCGGCAGTCCGCCCGCCCCATAGCCGGAGCAGATCGATATTGCCGGCAGGCCGGTGAGGTTGAACGGCATGGTGAAGCCGGGCTTCTCCATGCTCGACCATTTCGGCATGCCCTCGATCAACGCCGCTTCGGTGGGCGAAGCGGTGGTCAGCAGAACATCGACATCCGCCATCGCGACGGCCGTGGCGAGGCACAGTTCCCGCCGCCGGCGGACGGCCTGGAAGTAGTCGGCCGCACTCAACAACCCGCCGAGGGCGAGACGGTCGCGCAGCAACTCGCCATAGTCGTTGTAGCGCGTCTTCAGCCATTTCTCATGAACCGCAAAGGCTTCGACCATCAGGATGATGGAACCGGCAGCCTGGAATTCGAACAGTGGCGGCAACGTGACGTCGCGGATATCAGCGCCCTGGGCCTTGAGGATGTCAGTCGCGTCGTTGATGCCCTTGAGCACCGCATCGTTGGCGCGGTTGTCGTCCTCGTGGAAGTTGCGGATCACGCCGACCCGCAGGCCCTTGACGCCCTTGGCCAGGTCGCCGCGGAAATACGGCACCGGCCGGTCCGCGCTGGCGGGGTCGGCGGGATCATGGCCGGCCATCACCTGCAACAGCATCGCACAGTCCTCGACCGTCCAGGCCAACGGTCCGGCGTGGTCGAGCGTGAAGGAGAGCGGCAAGATGCCGGTGCGGCTGCACAACCCGTAGGTCGGCTTGATGCCGGCGATCCCGCACAAAGAGGCCGGGCCACGGATCGAGCCGCCCGTGTCCGAACCGGTGCCGCCGAGGATCATGCCGGACGCCACCGCAGCCCCGGTGCCCGACGACGAGCCGGACGTGAAATGCGCGGGATTCCACGGATTGCGCGCCGGCGGCCACGGCAGATCGAAACTCGGCCCACCCATGGCAAACTCATGGGTCGCGAGCTTGCCCAGCATGCTCGTGCCGGCCTCCGCGAGCATGGTCACGGTTTTCGCGTCAGTGTCGGGCACGAAATCCTGCAGCAACTTGCTGTGCGCGGTCGTCGGCAGGCCGGCGGTGCAGTAGATGTCCTTGTGCGCGATCGGAATGCCGTCAAGCGCGCCACGCGAAGTACCCGCCATGATCCGCGCCTCGGCGGCCCGCGCTTCGGCCAGCGCACGCTCCGGAGTTTGCAGGATGAAGGCATGCAGCGTCGAGTCGAGCTTCGCCACCCGATCGAGGCAGGCCTGCGTCAGCTCAACCGGCGACAGCTTGCGCGCGGCAATGAGCGCCGACGCCTCGGAAATAGTGAAATGCGCGGCCATCACGCGCCCTCCGGCTTGAAGATATGCGACGGCTCGGCCGAGCGATCCCGATCCGTGCCACGAACGGCCGCGGTCGCCCGCTCCATGTGGCCCCAGGCGCCGGCATGAATGTCGGCGATCTGCGCAGGCGTCAGCGGCAAGCCCGCACGACGCACCAGCGCCTCGAAATCAGCCAGAGTGGTTTTCGGCGTCATTGTTATCTCCCGTCACTATGGGTGGGAGGCTAACGCGATTGCGGTAACCGTGCGAGTCCCTCTCGGATTTTGCAGAAGGATCCGGGCAGCAAGCCTCCGGCGGCAAAGGGCCGGGGGCCCATAAGCGCTAACATAAGGAAGGCGAGGGCTCTGCCGTCGCCGCGCAAGCGGCGCGTCGGATGACCCGCCAAAGGCCGTGGGCCTTTGGAAGCCCGATACTTTTCTTGGCTGCGTCAGCAGCCTTTGAACAATAGCCGAATTTGACTAGAGGCTGCTCGCGCAGCCAAGAAAGGGGAATGGGATCAAAAGGTCCCTGACCCTTTGCGGAGGCGAGGCAAAGCCTCGCCGTGTCGTCCGACGCGCCGCTTGCGCGGCGAGGGCAGAGCCCTCGCCTTGTTGTCCGACGCGCCGCTTGCGCGGCGACGGCAGAGCCCTCGCCTTCCTTATGTTAGCGCGTAGGCGCGCTGCGCACGACGCCGGCGGAGCCTTGCCTCTACGCGACTGCCTTCGGCGGCGGTGCCGCATACACGGCCGCACCTTCAGGCGCGATCGCACGGAGCACGTAGTCGTCCGCCTGCGGGGCATAGAGCGTCCAGAGGCGGAGAAGTTCGGCGAGGGGGGCGGCGTGTTGGTCCACGCGCAGATCGACGTAGGGGAACCTTTCGCGGTCGACGACGAGGAGGGCGGCGGACGTGACCGCGGCGATTTCGCCCCCGGCGTCCTCGCCGGCCTGGATGGCAGCAATCAGGCGGCTGGCCAGCGGGCGTGACGGGTCGGCGGTGAAGGCGGCCACCATGGCGGCGGGCATGGTGGAGCTGCGGACGATATTGGCAATGGCGATGCAGTTTTCGCCGTGCGCCTCGCCATGGGCCGGCCGGACATGGGCGCCGGTGAAGGCCGCGGTGGTGCCGGCGGCGTCGAGCACGGCGAGTTGGCGCCAGTCACGGTGTGGCGTGGCGGCGACGACGCCGGCGAGGGTTTCGGCCGCGCTGAAGCCGCGCGCCAGCAGATCGAGCGCCACGGGTCCGAGGCGGGGATCGGTGCGGTGCTGGGTGAGCACGGCGCCGACGCCGGCACGGGCGAACTGGCAGCGCGCGCCGACGCCCATCGAGGAGGTGGTGACGACAGCGCCGAGTTGGCCGGTGCGGGCGCAGCGGCCGAGTAGGGAAAAGGTCATGTGAGGCCCTCCAAGACAGCCAACCTATCCATAACAGATCGGGCGGTCGCGTCCCAAGGCACTGGGGTGAAGCTGGTGGCGACCTGTTCGGTCCAGGCGGCGAGGCCGGCGCGATCTTCGAGGGTGGCGCGGATCAGGGCGGTGGCGCCGAGCACGTCCTCGGGGTCGAAGTAGCGGGCCAGTGCGCCGCCGGCTTCGGGCAGCGAAGTGGCGTTGGAGATGATGCAGGGCTTGCCGAAGGATAAGCTCTCGGTAACCGGCAGGCCCCAGCCTTCGTAGAAGGAGGGGAATACGGTGAACAGGCAACCGCGGTAGAGAGCGGCGAGTTCGCCGTCGGTGGGCTGGTCGATCAACCGGACCTTGCCGCCGAGGAAGTCGGAGTTCTCCAGTTGCAGCATGAGGTCGGCGACCATCCAGCCGACGCGGCCGGCGAAGACGAGGGTGGGGACTTCATCGGCTGGCATCGCCTCGATCAGGCGCCGCCAGACGCGGAAGAGGAGCACATGGTTCTTGCGCGCCTCCAGGGTGGAGACGAACAGCACGTAGGAGCCCGGCGCGGGCAAGGCGGCGACTTGCGCGGGTGTCGCTTCGGCTGGCGCCGCGCTGAAGCCGGTGCCGATTGGGATCGGCTGCACGCGGGTGCGCAACCCGATGTCGTGGCGGCGCGCGTGATCTTCGACCTCGTCGGCGGCGGAGCGAGAGATGGCGAAGAGCACGTCGCAGAGCGGCAGGGTGCCGTCGAGCCAGGCGCTGAAGCTGGTGGCATGGAAGCGGTCGACATACTCAGGCCGGCGGACGGGGATGATGTCATAGAGCAGGACCGCGACCCGTAGGCCATGATCGCGCTGCATGCGGGCGATCAGCTTCGGGTAGAACGGGTGGAAATAAGCGGCACCAGGGGCGAACAGCGTATCGCCCGGGGCAACGGCGCTGGCGAAACCGGCGGAGTCGGCCGTGCTGCCGGCGTGTCCGCGATCGCGGCGGCGACGGAGTTTTCGCAGGATGAGTTGGACTGTGACGCGGGCGACGGCAACGCCAGCGAGCACGGCCTGGAACTGGGCGGTGAGCATGCGCCCGAGCGGCGCGCGGATCTCCCTCGGCAGCCGTCCGGCGAGGGGACGAACCAGGCCGCGCAGCCAACCCTCGATCCGGCGCCCGGGGCGGGCGGGTTTGCGTGCGGCGGCGGCGGGCTCGGTCAGGTCGGTGAACAGCGTGTCCAGATCGCTCCAGGGGATGATGACGAAACTGTCGCGCAGCCGGTCATGGCGGACGAAGCGGACCCGCTCGGGATCGCGCGCCAGCATGGCCTTGCAAAGTTCGTAAGCCAGCCGCTGGATGCCGGTCGGGCGACGGCTGCCGGACAGCGCGAACGCGAAGATGTCCTCGACGTCGATCCAGATATGAGTGGGCCAGATATGAGTGGGCCAGATGCGGCTTGCCAAATTCGTCTCCGCGGCGGCAATGAAGAGATCAGATACGCCGGACGGTATAGCTGGCTTCGAGCGCACGCACGATATCCGCCCCATGCGCCGCGTCGCGAGCTTCGAACATCACTTCCAACTGCGCCGCCTGCACGCTGGGCGAGGCGAACAGCCGGTGATGCGAGACCTCGATGATGTTGCCGCCGGCGGTGCCGATCTTGCCGGCGATGTCCGCAAGGACGCCGGGACGGTCCGGGATTTCGAGCACCAGGCGCAGCAGCCGCCCGTCGCGCAGCAGATTGCGCAACAGCACGTTGGCGAGGATGCGGGCATCGATATTGCCGCCGCACACGGGTGTGCCGACGCGCTTGCCGGCGAAACGTTCGGGGAAGGCGAGCAGGGCCGCGACGCCGGTGGCGCCCGCCCCTTCGGCCACCACCTTGGCGCCCTCGGCGAGCAGCGCGATCGCCTCCTCGACGGCACGCTCGGGCACCACCAGCACGTCAGCGACATGGGCGCGGATCACCGCGTAAGGCAGTGCACCGATATCGCGCACGGCGATGCCCTCGGCGATGGTGGCGCCGCCGACATGCACGGGCTGACCGGCGAGGCGCTGGGCGAGGGCGGCGTAGGCCGCGACCTCGACGCCGATCACCTCGATCCCCGGCTTGATGGCGGTGGCCGCGACCGCGCAGCCGGCGATCAGCCCCCCGCCACCGACGGGGATGACGAGCATATCGAGATCGGGCGCGTCCTCCAGCAGTTCGATCGCCAGCGTGCCTTGCCCGGCCATGACGCCGCGATCGTCATAGGGATGAACGAACACCAACCCCTCGGTGCGAGCCAGCGCGTAAGCGTGTTCGGCAGCATCGGCGAGGGTTTCGCCGTGCAGCACCACGCGGGCACCCCAGCCCGCGGTGCGCGTGACTTTGGTGGCCGGGGTGAATTGCGGCATCACGATCACCGCGGTGATGCCGAGCAATTGCGCATGGCGGGCGACCGCTTGCGCATGATTGCCGGCCGAGACGGTGATGACGCCCGCCAGGCGCTCGGTGTCCGTCAGCAAGGCCAGGCGGTTGGCCGCCCCGCGCTCCTTGAAGGAGCCAGTCGCCTGGAGGTTTTCGAGTTTGAGCGTCACCTCTGCACCGGTGGCGCGCGAAATGGTCTCGCACCGCAACGCCGGAGTGCGCAACACACGTCCGGCGATCCGTGCCTGTGCGGCACGGATCTCCGCCAGTTCGAGCATCGGCATCAGAGGAGGCTGGACATCGGCATCAGATGAACTTGACGGACAGGATCTCGTAGCTGCGATCGCCGCCTGGCGCGGGCACCGAAATGCTGTCGCCCGGCTTCTTGCCGATCAGCGCCTTGGCGAGCGGGCTGGAGCAGGACAGGCGCGCAAGTTTGATGTCCGCTTCGTGGACACCGACGATCTGATACGTCATCTCGCGGTCCGTCTCCTCGTCGACCACTTTAACATGGGCGCCGAATTTGACGTGCTCGCCGGTGAGCATCGAGGGGTCGATGACCTCCACCGCCGAGACGATCTCCTCAAGCTCGGCGATGCGGCCTTCGATGAAGGATTGGCGTTCGCGGGCCGCGTGGTATTCGGCGTTCTCGGACAGATCGCCATGGCTGCGCGCTTCGGCGATCGCACGGATGACCGCCGGGCGCTCGATGCTTTTCAGCGTTCGCAGCTCCTCCTCCAACCTCAGCAGGCCAGGAGCGGTCATCGGAAACTTCTGCACGGCGTGGACCTCGCAAGCGCAAACAGGGTTGAGTCGACAGGGTGCCGACAATATGATCCCGACAGGTTCGCGCCGCGGCAAGGATTATCGCCCTGCCGCGGCGGTGTGTCAGAATGACCCGCGAAAGTACGCTTGCAACGGCGCAACTTCAAGCCCACCCGATTTCAGGGCGGCTATGGCGTGCGCGGCGGCTCGCGCGCCGGCGATGGTCGTGTAGTGCGGCACCCCGTGGGTGAGCGCGCTGCGGCGGATGTCGAAGCTGTCGGCAACCGTCTGCGCGCCCGAGGCGGTGTTGATGACAAGCTGGAATTCGCCGGAGCGGATGGCGTCCACGCAGTGCGGCCGCCCCTCCAGCACCTTGTTGACTACGCCGACCGCAAGCCCGGCCTCACGCAGCCGTGCGGCGGTGCCGCGCGTCGCCGTGATCGTGAAGCCCATGTCGAGCAGGCGCCGGGCGACGCCGATGGCCGCCGACTTGTCGGAGTCACGCACTGACAGGAACACGCCGCCGCGTTCCGGGAGTTTCACCCCCGCGCCAAGCTGACTCTTGGCGAAAGCGCGCTCGAAGCTCGCATCGAGGCCCATCACCTCGCCGGTCGATTTCATTTCGGGGCCGAGAATGGTGTCGACATTCGGGAAGCGCGCAAACGGGAACACCGCCTCTTTCACCGCGACATGCGGCGCGATGGCCTGGCCGTCGAGGCGGAATTCGGACAGCCGGGCGCCGGCCATCACGCGGGCGCCGATCTTGGCGACCGGGATGCCCGTCGCCTTGGCAACAAACGGCACGGTACGCGAGGCGCGCGGGTTCACTTCGAGGACGTAGATCTCGTCGTCCTTGATCGCGTATTGCACGTTCATCAGACCGACAACGCCGAGCGCCTTGGCCAGCGCTTCCGTTTCGGCCTTGAGTTCGGTGACGGTGGCCGGCGAGAGCGTGTACGGCGGCAGGGCGCAGGCGCTGTCGCCGCTGTGGATGCCGGCCTCCTCGATGTGCTCCATCACGCCGGCGACATAAACCGTTTCGCCATCAGCGATGCAGTCAACATCGACCTCGATCGCGTCGTTCAAATAACGATCGATCAGCACCGGGTTGTCGCCGGAGACGCGGACGGCCTCGCGCATGTAGCGTTGCAGGCCGTTGCGGTCATAGACGATTTCCATCGCGCGGCCGCCGAGCACGTAGGACGGGCGGATCACCACGGGGTAGCCGATGCGCTCGGTGATCGCCTCGGCCTCGCCGGTGGAGCGGGCGATGCCGTTCTCCGGCTGGCGCAGGCCGAGCGTGTGCAACAGCTTCTGGAACCGCTCGCGATCCTCGGCGATGTCGATGGCATCAGCGGATGTACCGAGAATGGGGATGCCGGCCTTGGACAGTGCCTGCGACAATTTGAGCGGAGTCTGGCCGCCGTACTGGACGATGCAGCCGAGCACGGTGCCGGCGGATTGCTCGCGCCGGACGATGGCGATCACGTCCTCCTCGGTCAACGGCTCGAAATACAGCCGGTCCGACGTGTCGTAGTCGGTACTGACCGTCTCCGGGTTGCAGTTGACCATGATCGTCTCGAAGCCCGCATCCTTCAGCGCATAGGCGGCATGGACACAGCAGTAGTCGAATTCGATGCCCTGGCCGATCCGGTTCGGCCCGCCGCCGAGGATGATGATCTTCTCCCGCGAGGTCGGGTCGGACTCGCACACCGGCGTGCCCCAGCCGCCTTCATAGGTCGAATACATATAGGGGGTGGCGGACGCGAATTCGGCGGCACAGGTATCAATACGCTTGTAGACCGGCTGGACGCCGAGGCGGGCGCGCAGGGCGGCGATCTTCGCCACGGACTGGCCGGCGAGGCGGGCGAGTTGCGGATCAGAGAAGCCGAGCGCCTTCAGGCGACGAAGCGCGCCGGCTTCCTGCGGCAGGCCATGCGCGGCGACCTCGCGCTCGGCCGACACGATGCGTTCGAGCTCGCGCAGAAACCACGGATCGAATTTCGTGGTCGCGTGGATGTCCTCGACGGACCAGCCTTCGCGCAACGCCTGTGCCGCCATCACCAGGCGGTCGGGCTTGGGCTGCGAGAGGGTGGCACGCATCGCGTCGCGCCCGCCATCGCCCGGCGCCTCCACCGGATCGAGACCGGAATATCCGGTCTCCATGCTGCGCAGGCCCTTCTGCAGCGCCTCGGCGAAGCTGCGGCCAACGGACATGGCCTCGCCGACGCTTTTCATGCTGGTGGAAAGCAATGCCGGCGTGCCCGGGAATTTCTCGAAGGTGAAGCGCGGGATCTTCACCACGACGTAATCGATAGTCGGCTCAAAACTCGCAGGCGTCGTCTGCGTGATGTCGTTCTTCAACTCGTCGAGCGTATAGCCAACGGCGAGCTTGGCCGCGATCTTGGCGATCGGAAAGCCGGTGGCCTTGGACGCCAGCGCCGAGGAGCGCGAGACCCGTGGATTCATTTCGATCACGAGCATCCGGCCATCTGCCGGGTTCAGCGCAAACTGCACGTTCGAGCCACCGGTATCCACGCCGATCTTGCGCAGGCAGGCGATCGAGGCGTCACGCATCCGCTGGTATTCGCGGTCGGTCAGTGTCAGCGCGGGCGCGACGGTGATGCTGTCCCCGGTATGAATGCCCATCGGGTCGACGTTCTCGATCGAGCAGATGATGATGCAGTTATCCGCGCAGTCGCGGACCACCTCCATCTCGTATTCCTTCCAGCCCAGCACGCTCTCCTCGATCAGCACCTCCGTGGTCGGCGAGGCGTCGAGGCCGCCGGCGACGATCTGTTCGAACTCCTCGCGATTATAGGCGATGCCGCCGCCGGTGCCGCCGAGGGTGAAGGAGGGGCGGATGACCGCGGGCAGGCCGATTTTCGCCAGCGCCTCGCGGGCGTCGGCCATCGAGTGGGCAATGTAGCTGAGCGGGGATTCGATGCCGATCTCGGTCATCGCGTCGCGAAACTTCAGCCGGTCCTCGGCGCGGTCGATGACATCGGCCTTGGCGCCGATCAGTTCGACGTTGTATTTTTCCAGCACGCCGGACGCCGCGAGCTGCATGGCCGTGTTGAGCGCCGTCTGCCCACCCATGGTCGGCAACAGCGCGTCCGGCCGCTCCTTGGCGATGATTTTTTCCACGATCTCCGGCGTGATCGGCTCGATATAGGTGGCGTCCGCCAGCCCCGGATCGGTCATGATCGTCGCGGGGTTGGAGTTCACCAGGATCACCCTGTAGCCCTCTGCGCGCAGCGCCTTGCAGGCCTGAGCACCGGAATAGTCGAACTCGCAGGCCTGGCCGATGACGATGGGGCCGGCGCCGATGATGAGGATGGATTTGAGGTCGGTACGTTTCGGCATGGGACGTCTCCGCTCAGGCTGCTTCGGGGGAGTGCTGGGCGATCAGGGCCACGAAGCGATCGAAGAGGTAGTGGCTGTCCGAGGGGCCCGGACTGGCCTCGGGGTGGTATTGCACGGAGAAGCAGCGCCGCTCCGGGCAGGCGAGGCCTTCGTTGGAGCCGTCGAACAGGCTGGTGTGGGTGATCGAAACGCCGGCCGGCAGCGAGGCCACATCGACGGCAAAACCATGATTCTGGCTGGTGATCTCGACCTTCCCAGTGGTGAGGTCCTGCACCGGCTGGTTGGCACCGCGATGGCCGCGGGCGAGTTTGTAGGTTTTCGCGCCCAGCGCGATGGCCAGCAACTGGTGGCCGAGGCAGATGCCGAAGATGGGTTTGCCGGCGGCCAGCACGCCCTGGATGGCCGGGACGGCGTAGACCCCCGTCGCGGCCGGGTCACCGGGGCCGTTGGACAGAAAGACGCCGTCGGGGTTGTGGGCGAGGATTTCGTCGGCGGTCGCAGTTGCCGGCACCACCGTCACCCGGCAGCCAGAGGCGGCGAGGCAGCGCAGAATATTGCGCTTGGCGCCGTAGTCGACGGCGACGACGTGATGTTTCGCCGCACTCTGACGGCCGAAGCCGGTAGGCCAAGCCCATTCGGTCTCGTCCCAGCCATAAGACTGGGTGCAGGAGACGTCCTTTGCGAGGTCCATGCCCTCCAGCCCCGGCCAGGCCTGCGCTTGCGCGATGAGGGCGGGAAGGTCGAAGCGGCCATCGGCGGGGAACGCCAGAATGCCGTTGGGGGCACCGGCGTCGCGAATGCGGATGGTCAGCGCGCGGGTGTCGATGCCGGCGAGCCCGGTGACGCCGTGCGCCAGGAGCCATTGGTGAAAATGCTGGTGCGCGCGCCAATTGGAGGGTTCGGTGACGTCCTGCTTCACGATCAGGCCCCGGGCGGCGATGGTCGCGGCCTCGATGTCCTCAAGATTCGCACCGACATTGCCGATATGGGGGAAAGTGAAGGAAATAATCTGGCCGGCGTAGGAAGGGTCCGTGAGGGTCTCCTGATAGCCGGTCATCGCCGTGTTGAAGCAGATTTCGGCGGGCAGGATGGCCGGCCCGGTATAGGCGCCGAAGCCGCGGCCCCAATGGATGCTGCCATCCGCGAGCACGAGAGCGGCGGTGGCGCCCGGGGGAATGGTCGTCGGGTCGGGCATGGGGATGCTCGCGCTATGGGGGAGGTTGCCGGCGAGATCGTCGAGGGCGATGCCGGTGGCGGCGATGATGGCGGGCCAGTGGCGGGCCGGGATCAGCCTGGTCTGGCGCCACTTGCGCACAGCCTCGGTGCCGACGCCGAGGCGGTTGGCGGTGGCCTCGGCGCCGCCGAGGCGGTCGATGATGTCGTCTATTGTCATGCCTGGAGCATATGGGAAATTATTTCCCATCACAACATCTACCGCACGAGTCGGGAAGTTTTTTCTCCCACGCTGGCGCGTTCGACTCCCTATATATAGAGGGTGTTTTTTCAGGAGACCGCCATGGCATTGCGCGACGAATTCACCACCCGGCTCAAGGCCGCGATGATCGCCCGGGACGTGTCGCTGGTCTCGACGCTCCGGATGATCACGGCCAAAGTGAAGGATACCGACATCGCGGCGCGGCCGAAGGGCGTCGAGCAGGTGTCCGACGACGAGATCCTCGCCATGCTCCGCACCATGGTGAAATCGCGGCGTGAGAGCGTGGCGCTGTATGAGCAGGGCAACCGGCCGGAGTTGGCGGCGAAGGAGGAGGCGGAGATCGCGGTGATCGAGGGTTTCCTGCCGCAGCAGATGGACGAGGCCGGCGTATCGGCCGCCGTGCTGGCGGCGATCGCCTCGACGGGGGCGGCCGGGATCAAGGACATGGGCAAGGTGATGGCGGCGCTGAAGGCGGTGCATGGCGCGGCACTCGATATGTCCAAGGCGGGCGCCGTGGTGCGCACGCATCTGGCGATGTAGGCGATGGCGCTTCCCGCCGGGTTCCTCGACGAGCTGCGCGCCCGTACCCCGATTGCCGCGGTGATCGGGCGGCGGGTGAAGCTTGCGCGCTCCGGGCGGAACTGGAAGGGCTGCTGTCCGTTTCACGGCGAGAAGACGCCGAGCTTCTACGTCTACGACGACCATTTCCACTGCTTCGGCTGCGGCGTGCATGGCGACGCGGTCAGCTTCGTCATGCAGAGCCAGGGCGCATCCTTTCCCGAGGCCGTCGAGCAGTTGGCGGCCGAAGCGGGGATGGATGTGCCGAAACCGACCCCGGCGGCAGCCGAGGCGGAGCGGCGGCGGCTCGATCTGCACGGGGTTCTGGACGCGGCACTGGCGTCCTATCGGCGTCGGCTGTTCCTGCCGGAGGGTGCCGCGGCGCTCGGCTATCTCCGGCGGCGCGGGCTCACCGACGCGACCATCGAGACCTTCGGCATCGGCTGGTCGGGCGCGGGCCGCGGCGCGCTGGCCGGCGATCTCGCGCGCGAGGGGGTCGGCCCGGACATTCTGATCCAGGCCGGGCTGATGCGGCCCGGAGAGGAGGGGCGGCCGCCGTACGATCTGTTCTTCAACCGCGTGATGTTCCCGATCCGCGACCGCCGCGGGCGCGTGATCAGCTTCGGCGGGCGGATCATGGGCGACGGCCAGCCTAAATACGTGAACGGGCCGGAGACCGATCTGTTCTCCAAGCGCCGCACGCTCTACGCGCTCGACCGTGCCCGCGAGGGCGTGCGGACAGGCGCCACCGTGCTGGCGGTCGAGGGCTATATGGACGTGATCGCGCTGCACCAGGCGGGATTCACCGGTGCGGTCGCCCCGCTCGGCACGGCGCTGACCGAGGAGCAGTTGGAAGAGATGTGGCGGCTGTCGCCAGTGCCGGTGCTGTGCTTCGACGGCGACGGCGCGGGCGGGCGGGCGGCGGCGCGGACAGTGGAACTGGCGCTGCCGCATCTGACCCCCGAGCGCAGCCTGCGGCTGGCGACCGTGCCGGCCGGCGAGGACCCCGACAGCCTGCTGCGGCGCGGCGGCCCCGCCGCCTTCGCCGCCGTCCTGCAAGGTGCGCGCCCGCTCGGCGATGCGCTGTACGATCTGCTGCATGAGGGCACGGTGGACACGGTGCCCGAGCAGCGCGCCGCCCTGCGCAACCGGCTGATGGAAACCGCCGGGCGGATCGCCGACAAGACCCTCTCGGCCGAATACCGCCGCCTGCTGCTTGACCGCTTCTATGCCGCCCGTCCGATGGCCGCACGGCGTGGCGGGCGGACCGGTGCGGGCGCGACCAAACCGCCGCCAGTGTTCCATCGCCCGGTGCCCGGCCCGCACGAGGCGGCGCTCGAACGCGGGCGGCAACTGGTCGCGATCCTGCTGCGTCATCCTCGGTTGCTGCACGATGTCGAGGAGGCATTCGGCGCCATCGACCTGCCACCACCCCTCGCGCGGCTGCGTGCGGCGATTCTGCAATGGGGCAGTGTGTCACAAAGGCTTGACTCGGAGGCCCTGATCACCCACCTGACGCTGATCGGTTTGGCGGCGGAAGCCGCGCAGGCCCTTTCGGCGGTTCCCGCGCCGTTGGCCGCCTGCGCCTCTCCTGACGCGATGCCGGCGGAGGCTGAGGCGGGCTGGTGGCATTTTTTTGGCTTGATGAACCCGATACGGCTGGACGAGGAAGTGTCGGCGGCGGCCCGCGAATTGGCTTTGCGAACGGATGCGGTGCTGCAGCGTCGGCTGATAACCCTGGTGGAAGCGCGCAACGCGCTGCGCCAGGGGGACCTGGGCAACGAGCCGGACGCATGAGGCTGTTCTCGCCGACTCTCCGGCTGCCGCATTATTTTGGAGATTTCTGATCTATGGCCGTGAAACCCGCCGTTGCCGACGCCGCCGCCCCGCCCGACCAGGACGCTGACACGACGCTGCTCGACACCCAGTCGGCGGCCGTCAAGCGGCTGATCGCCAAGGGCAAGGAGCGCGGCTTCATCACCTTCGATGAACTGAACGCGGTGCTGCCATCGGACCAGAACAGCTCCGAGCAGATCGAGGACGTGATGGGCGGCCTGTCCGAAATGGGCATCCAGGTCGTCGAGGGCGAGGAGGCCGAGGAAGGTGAGACGCCGGCAGTCAAGGTCGAGAAGGCCGAGGAAGAGGAAGAGGAGCCGACCGGCAACGTCGACGTCGAGAGCCTTGGGCGCACCGACGATCCGGTGCGGATGTATCTGCGCGAGATGGGCAGCGTCGAATTGCTGTCGCGCGAGGGCGAAATCGCCATCGCCAAGCGCATCGAGGCCGGGCGCGACATGATGATCGGCGGTCTCTGCGAGAGCCCGCTGACATTCCGCGCCATCATCGCCTGGCACGACGCGCTGAAGGCCGGCCGTATGCTGCTGCGCGATATCATCGACCTAGAAGCGACCCAGGGCGGGCCGCCGCCGGCCAGTGTTGCCGATGCCGTCGAGGGCGCCGAAATTGCCGCGCCGAGCTTCGATGCGTCACCGCCGGCGCCTGTCAATGATGACGAGGAGGAAGGCGAGGGCAGCGGGTTGTCGCTCT
This sequence comes from Rhodospirillales bacterium, assembly GCA_043744375.1. Classification (GTDB taxonomy): domain Bacteria; phylum Pseudomonadota; class Alphaproteobacteria; order Acetobacterales; family Acetobacteraceae; genus CAIYPH01. Next base: position 25,706 of record JAYTUU010000046.1, read on the forward strand.
CAGCGCTCGAAGAGAAGCTTAAGCCCGAAGTGCTCGCGACATTCGAGGAGATCGAGGGCTTCTACAAGAAGCTGCACAAGATGCAGGTCAAGCGGCTCGACGCGATGACCGCGGGCGAGGACGTCAACGCCCGCAGCGAGAAAAGCTACGACAAGCTGCGCGACGAGTTGGTCGCCAAGGTCGAGCAGGTGCATCTGCACAACAACCGCATCGAGGAACTGGTCACCCAGCTCAAGCAGCTCAACCAGCGCCTGACCGGCATGGAAGGCCAGCTTCTGCGCATGGCCGAGGGCTGCAAGGTGCAGCGCGACGACTTCCTCAACCAGTATCGCGGCCATGAGCTCGACCCGAACTGGATGGAGCGCATCGGCAAGCTGCCGGGCAAGTCCTGGAAGACCTTCGCCACCCGCCACCCCGACGACATCACCAAGGTGCGCGCGCAGATCGCCACCGTCGCCACCGACGCCAGCCTGCCGATTACCGAGTTCCGCCGCGTCTACATGACCGTGAGCCGCGGCGAGCGCGACAGCGCGCGGGCGAAGAAGGAGATGATCGAGGCGAACCTGCGCCTCGTGATTTCGATCGCCAAGTAATACACCAATCGTGGCCTGCAATTCCTCGACCTGATCCAGGAGGGGAATATCGGCCTGATGAAGGCGGTCGATAAGTTCGAATATCGCCGCGGCTACAAGTTCAGCACCTACGCGACCTGGTGGATCCGCCAGGCGATCACGCGCTCGATCGCCGATCAGGCGCGCACCATCCGCATTCCCGTGCACATGATCGAGACGATCAACAAGCTGGTGCGCACGTCGCGCCAGATGCTGCATGAGATCGGCCGCGAGCCGGCGCCCGAAGAACTGGCCGAGAAGCTCGGCATGCCGCTCGAAAAGGTACGTAAAGTACTCAAGATCGCCAAGGAGCCGATCAGCCTGGAGACGCCGATCGGCGACGAGGAGGATTCGCATCTCGGCGATTTCATCGAGGACAAGAACGCCGTCATCCCGCTCGACGCCGCCATCCAGGCCAACCTGCGCGAGGCGACGACGCGCGTGCTGTCCTCGCTGACACCGCGCGAGGAACGCGTGCTGCGCATGCGCTTCGGCATCGGCATGAACACCGACCATACGCTGGAAGAAGTCGGCCAGCAGTTCAACGTGACGCGCGAACGCATTCGCCAGATCGAGGCGAAGGCGCTGCGCAAGCTCAAGCACCCGAGCCGGAGCCGAAAGCTGCGGAGCTTCCTCGACGACTGATCGCGGGGCTTGCAGGCGCGGCTGTCACCCGGTTCAATGCGGCAGACCGGGGAGAAATGAGATGACGCAGGCTGAGCAGGATTTCGACGTCGTGGTCGTGGGTGCCGGGTTTGCCGGCCTATACATGCTGCACCGGCTGCGCGGCCTCGGCATGACCGCGGTCGTTCTGGAGGCCGGCAGCGGCGTCGGCGGCACTTGGTATTGGAACCGCTATCCCGGCGCGCGCTGCGATGTCGAGAGCATGCAGTATTCCTACGCCTTCTCCGAGGAATTGCAGCAGGAATGGACGTGGTCCGAGCTGTTCTCGGGCCAGCCGGAAATCCTGCGCTACGCCGAACACGTCGCCGAGCGCTTCGACCTCAAGCGCGACATCCGCTTCAACACCCGCGTCACCGCAACCCGGTTCGATACGGCAACCGAGCGCTGGACGGTCACCACGGGTACCGGCGAGGCCGTCACCGCGCGCCACTGCGTGATGGCGACGGGCTGCCTGTCATCGACGAAAATGCCGGAGATCGCGGGCATCGCGGATTTCGCCGGGCGCGTGTTCCATACTGGCCAGTGGCCGCATCAGACGATCGATTTCACCGGCCGCAGCGTCGCCATCATCGGCACGGGGTCTTCGGCGATCCAGTCGCTGCCGGTGATCGCCGCGCAGGCCAAGCATGTCTTCGTGTTCCAGCGCACGCCGAATTTCTCCATCCCGTCACGCAACGGCCCGATGACGCCGGAGTACGAGCAGTCCTGGAAAGAGGGCTATGCCGAGAAGCGGGCGCAGGCGCGCATGATGCGCTCGGGCGTCATGTTTCTGTTCAACGACGCCTCCGCTTTGTCGATTTCCGAGGAGGAGCGCCGGCGCCACTATGAGACGCGCTGGCAGATGGGCGGCACCGCGTTCATGGCGTCCTTCAACGACCTGATCACCAACAAGCAGGCCAACGACACCGCGCGCGACTTCGTGCACGACAAGATCCGCAGTATCGTCAAGGATCAGGCCGTGGCCGCGAAGCTGCTGCCGACGAACCACCCGATCGGCACCAAGCGCATCTGTGTCGATACGGACTACTACGCGGCCTTCAACCGCCCGAACGTGACGCTGATCGACGTGCACGAGTCGCCGATCGAGACGATCACCGCAACCGGGCTGATGGCCGGCGGGCAGGCCTTCACCTTCGACGACCTGGTGCTGGCCACCGGGTTCGACGCGATGACGGGCACGCTGACGAAGATGGACATCCGCGGCCGCGACAATGCGGCGCTCGCGGAGAAATGGGCCGATGGACCGCATACCAATCTCGGCCTGATGACCGCGGGCTTTCCGAATTTGTTCATGATCACCGGCCCGGGCAGCCCATCCGTGCTCAGCAACATGATGGTGTCCATCGAGCAGCACGTGGACTGGATCACCGACTGCCTGGCCCACCTGCGCGCCCGCGGCCTCGCCACCATCGAGCCGACACAGGAAGCCGAGGACGCCTGGGTGCTGCACGTCAACGAAGTCGCCCATCGGACGCTCTATCCGCAGGCGAACTCCTGGTACATGGGCGCCAACGTGCTCGGCAAGCCGCAAGTGTTCATGCCCTACATCGGCGGCGTCGGCGTCTATCGGCAGACCTGCGCGGATATCGCGACACAGGGCTATCCGGGGTTCCGGCTGGGTGCGGCCGGACGGGCAGCGGTGGCGGCGGAGTAGCGCAGGCGCTGGCGGCGCAGCGCTTGCAGCAGGTTCGAGCAAGCGCGGCGCGCGGGCCATGGCCTATCGGGGCTTGAAAAGCTCCAGCGCATTGTCGCGCAGCAACTTGACCCGGTGTTCACCGAAAATCGCGGCGGGAAGCACGTGGTCGGGGTGGTCGAAATCCCAGTGCGGGTAGTCGGTGGCGAAGAGCAGACGGTCCCAGCCGATCCAGCCGATCGTGTCGAGCACATGGTTCTGTTGAGCCGGTTCTTCCATCGGCTGGGTGGTGAACCAGACCTGGCTGCGGATGTAGTCGGACGGCAGCCGGGTTAATTCCGGGATTTCCTGGCGCAGCCGCGTCGCGTGCTTGTCCAGCCGCCACGCCAATGACGGCACCCAACCGAAACCGGCCTCGATGAGCACGAATTTCAGTGCCGGCAGCCGGGCGAACACGCCGTTGACGATCAGGCTGGTCAACTGCGCCTGACAGGACTGAGCGTGGCCGACCATGTCCTCGATGTAGTACGAGCCCCAGCCGCTCGACGTGTTGGGCGCGCCGCTGAAGCCGAAGGCGTGGGTGGCGACGGGGATGTTGGCCTCGGCGGCGGCGGCGAAGATCGGAAAATACTGCCGGCTGCCCATCGGCTGCGCGGTGCGGCCGAGCATCTGCACATGGCTGAAACCAGGATTTCCCGCGCAGCGCTGGATTTCGGCGACGGCGGCGGGCGTATCCTCGTAGTTGACCACGATCGCGGCCTTCAGCCGCGGCTCTGGGCGAACCAGGCATTCAAGCTGCCACTCGTTCCAGGCACGCGCCAACGCATTGCCGAGTTCGGGGTGCAGCGTGCTGTTGGACGGCGTTGGCGGGTTGATCAGCCCGAACACGATGTTGTTCGGATCAAGATGCTGGGCGCGGGTGAAATCGAGGTCCGTGCCCGGCGGCCGGCCCGAGGGCGGCCAGGCGTCGCGCCGGGCCGCGGCCGGCTGGGCCTTCGGGAAATTGGCCATGCCATTCTGCAACCCCGTGCGATGGCTCATGCCGAAGGTCGTGATATGGTCCTGCCAGCGCTGCTCCAGCCAGGGGAACAATTCGTTCACCGAGGCGGGACCGAGATGCAGATCGCAATCGGCAATGCCGATCTTCGAGGATGCGGTGGTCGCGGGCATGGTCAAGCTGCTGATCGTGTTCATCGGGCTGCCACTCCACTCAGCGCCAGGGTTCGACGAGGATCTTGGCGTGCTTTTCAGGATTGCCTAGTTCGGTAAAGGCGCCGGCCACGCCGTCCAGCCCGACCGCCCCGGTGATGAGGGGCGAGACGTCGATCAGGCCCTCGGCGATGTGGTGCAGGCTGTCGGCGAATTCCTGCGGGCTGTAGGCCAGCACGAATTGCAGGTTGAGCTGGCGGGTGATGCCGAAGAACGGCTCGAACGTGTCGGTCTCCATGCACACGCCGACGACGACGATGCGGGCCCATTCAGGCGCGCCGAGCATCATCTCCTGGATGACGCCGGGCAGGCCGACACACTCGAACAGCACCGCCGGGCGCCGCTTCGGTCCCGCTTCGAACAACTGCGCAAACCGGCTGCCGTCATAGCCCGCGGGCGTCGCGACCTCGCTCCATTTCGTATAGGGGGATAGTGTGGCGGGATCGACCACGATATCCGCGCCCATCTTCACCGCCAGCGCCCGTCGCGCCGGGGAAAAATCAGCCGCGATGATCGGGCCAATGCCCTTGATCTTCAGCCCCGCGATCACCGCCAGCCCGACCGGGCCGCAGCCGATCACCAGGGGGACATCCTCCTTCGTCAGCCGGGCATATTCGACCGCATGCCAACCGACCGCCATCGGCTCGGTCAGCGCCGCCTTTTCCGAGGACAGCCCGTTGGGCACCGGCAGCAGCATACGCTCGGCCAGCGCCATGTATTCGCTGAAACCGCCGGCCATGTCGGGGTTGTAGCCGAGGCTGGCAACAGTACGGCCGGCGATCGTCAGCGGCATCGAGACGACCCGGGTGCCAGGCTTGAGCGCCTTGTCGGTGCCTGGCCCGTGCTCGACGATCTCGCAGCAGAACTCATGGCCGAAGACCACGTCACGGTCAGGGTTCAGGGACAGGCGGCCGCCGGAGCGGCGCGAGACCTCGGCGAACTGGCGCGGGAATTTCGCGGCATGCAGGTCGGAGCCGCATATGCCGCAACACAACGTTTTGACGAGCACCTGGCCCTGCCCCGCCACCGGATCGGCCACCGTGCCGACGAACAGCTTGCCATCCCGGAATACCGTCGCGCGCATGATGCTCCCCCTCCGCTTATCTGAGATACAGTAGAAAGGATAACGCGACGTTGGGAAAGAGCGGGCACGGCCAGGGCAATCGGGTGAAGGCTCAAGCCGCAATCAAGGCTCCGCCGGCGTCGTGCGCAGCGCGCAGTCGCGCGACGGGCCGAGGGCCCTTGGAACCCC
>JAYTUU010000047.1:0-31010 GCA_043744375.1 Rhodospirillales bacterium
GCCCTCGCGCTCCAGCCCGCCCCGCCGCGGCCCAAGCGAAAGCGCCCGCCCGCGCCCAAGGCGCGGCCGGCCCCGCGCGGCACCCCGCCGCGCCCCCTCTACCCGACGCTGCAAGCCCTCCGCCCCTGGCCACCCCGCCTGACCAACTTGAAACCGGCCTGATTCGTAACGCGAGCGCACGTTCTAATTGTTACGATATACCAACATTCAGCCGCAACCCTCTCACCCGCCCGCCAAGATCGCGTCCGAAATCTTCTCCGCCGTCATGATCACCGGAATATTCGTGTTCGCGCACGGCACCACCGGAAAAATCGACGCATCGACCACCCGCAGCCCGTCCATCCCCCGCACGCGCCCCGCATTATCCGTCACCGCCATCGGATCATCATCACTCCCCATCCGGCACGAGCAGGAGGCATGCCAAACCCCGATCGCCGCCTTGCGAATGAACTCCTCCGCCGCCTCGTCGTTGCGCATCACCTCCTCGAAGCTGTGCCCCTCGACGATGAAGTTCTTGATCATGTACCGCCGCAACGCCGCCGGCCCGTCCAACAGCCGGCTCACCGTCGCCGTAATGAACCGGTTGCGCTGATTGACCACCCCGATCTTGCGCACCCGGTCGCTATACGTCGCCGGAAACGGATCGCTCGTCACCGCCTGCATCGCCGCACTCATCTGTATCGCGCCCAACATCCGGAACCCGCTCATCAACCGTTCGAGATCACGATGATCCGACAACAAATTGAACTCCACCGTCGGCTCCACCCCGGGGTCCCGGCTCGTCAGCTTCACCTGCCCGGTTTCCGAATACGTCTTGTTGACGAACACCAGCAACGACCCGATCTGCTTGCCCACCGCATGCCAGGCCGATTTCGTCGCCGCCGCAACAAACATATCGCCCCGCGGCGCCCCCGCGATCCCGGACGAATAGCGCATCGCCACCAGCATATGCCGCCGCGTCATCTCGTTGAGCCTGGCTTCAGGTTTGACAAACGACGACAACGCAATCGACGGATGGTCCATCAACCGCTGCCCCACACCGGGCACATTCACCCGCACATCGATCCCAAGCTCGCGCAGATGCCCCGCCGGCCCAATACCCGACCGCAACAGATGCGCCGGCGAATGAATAGCCCCCGACGACAGAATGATCTCGCGGCCCCGAAACTCGGTCATCCGCCCGCCCACCCGCGCCCGCACGCCCACGCACCGCCGCTCCTCGAACAGCAATTCCTGCACCACAGTATCGGTGGAAATCGTCAAATTCTCCCGCTGCCGCGTCGCCGGATCGAGATACCCGATCGCCGCCGAAACCCGCCGGTCATAGGCGTTGGAAATCGTGATCGGAAAATGTCCATCGACAAACTCGCCGTTCTGATCAGGAAGATACGGAAACCCCGCGCCCTCCATCGCCTGCGCCACCGCCTTGGCGTGGTTGTTCCACAAATCCGGAAAAATCCGCCGGATGGGAATCCGCCCTTCACTGCCATGCAGCGGCCCGGCGAAATCCATGTCCCGCTCAACCTTCTTGAAATACGGCAGCACCGCATCCCAGTTCCACCCGGCCGCCCCCCTTGCCTCCCAGTCCGCATAATCCGTCGGCGCTCCACGATTGGCGAACTGCCCGTTGATCGACGAGCCGCCGCCAAGCACGCGCGCCTGCTCATATTTCCGCGTCGGCGGCCGATGCTCGGCCGGCGCGTTGTGCGCAATAACCTGCGTCGTCACCCGCAATTCGGACCAATGAAATCGTGGGTCGAAATAAACCGTGCCCGGATAGCTGTCGAGAATTTCCGGCGGCACCTTGCCATGCGGCGTATCCTGCCCGGCCTCGCACAGCAGCACCTTGTTGGAACTGCGGGCCGACAGCCGATTGGCCAGCACCGAGCCCGCCGAGCCGCCGCCGACGATGATGTAGTCGTAGCTCATCTGGTCCGTTCCTTCTTGATCTCGTCGCCGATTTTTTCCGCCAGCATCAGAACGGGAATGTTCAAATTGGCGCAAGGGATGGTCGGCATGATCGATGCATCGCAGACGCTGAGCCCGTCAAGCCCGATCACCCGCCCACCCCCCATCCCGCCGCCCGGCACGCCATGCTAGAACGCTTCCCAAGCCAGGGGGAAATCGTCAATCGTGCCGCAAGCTGCCATCACCGACCAGCCCGACCTGGTCGACTCCCCCTATGCCTGGTTCCGCCTCGGCATCGCCCTCCTGCTCTGCACGATCGGCGGCATCGGCATGTGGTCCGTCGTCGTGGCACTCCCGGCCGTGCAGGCCGAATTCGCCGTCGATCGCGGCGCGGCCTCCCTCCCATACACGCTCACCCTGATCGGCTACGCCACCGGCGGGGTGCTGATGGGCCGCTTCGTCGATCGCTTCGGCGTCGCCGGCACCCTGTTCTTTGGCACAATCAGCCTCGCGCTGGGCTATATCGCCGCGGGCTACGCGACCACGCTGTGGCAGTTCATCGCCGCCCATGGCCTGCTGATCGCCTTCCTCGGCAGTTCCTCCACCTTCGGCCCGCTGATGGCGGACACCTCGTTCTGGTTCGACCGCCGCCGCGGCATCGCCATCGCCATCTGCGCCTCCGGCAACTACATCGCCGGGACCATCTGGCCCCCGCTGGTGGAACACTACATCGCCACCATCGGCTGGCGGCAGACGCATATCTGGATCGGCGTCATCTGTGCCGTGACCATGCTGCCGCTGTCGCTGTTCCTGCGCCGCCGAGCACCCCTGCCACCCGCCGCCGTGGCCCGTGCCGTCGGCGCACCGGCGGCGACGGTGCTCGGTCGCTCGCCCATCCTCGTGCAGGGCCTGCTGTCGGCGGCGGGCGTTGCCTGCTGCGTCGCCATGGCCGTGCCGCAAGTGCACATCATCGCCTATTGCGGAGACCTCGGTTACGGCACGGCACGCGGGGCCGAAATGCTCTCGCTGATGCTCGGCTTCGGCGTCGTCAGCCGCCTGGCCTCGGGCTTCATCGCCGATCGCATCGGCGGCATGCGGACCCTGCTGTTCGGCTCGGTGCTGCAAGCCTTCGCTCTGATGCTCTACACGATGTTCGACGGGCTGACCTCGCTCTACATCATCTCCGCCCTCTTCGGCCTGTTCCAGGGCGGCATCATCCCGTCCTACGCACTGGTGGTCCGCGAGATATTCCCGCCGCAGGAGGCCGCCACCCGCGTCGGCGTGGTGCTGATGTCCACCATGCTCGGCATGGCCCTCGGCGGCTGGCTCTCCGGCGCCATCTTCGACCTCACCGGCACCTATGGCCCCGCCTTCGCCAATGCCCTCGCCTGGAACCTGTTCAACATCCTCATCGCCGTCTGGCTGCTGCGCAGGCGTTCACAAATGGCGACGATTGGCGGATAATGCCGCCAACGGAGGAGCGAACGCCATGCGCATCGTCAAAATCGAAGACCTTCACTGCGACGCCGGCTGGCGCCATTTCTCGTTCATCAAGATCACCACGGATACCGGCATCATCGGCTGGTCCGAATACCAGGAACGCTTCGGCACCTCCGGCATGACCGGCACCATCCACGGCCTCGGCGAACTGATCATCGGCTGGGACCCCCGCCCGGTCGAGAAGATCACGGCGTTCCTGCACGGCATCATCCGCCAGGTGCAGGGCGGCATCGCCCAGCAGGCGATCGCGGCGATCGAGAACGCGCTGGTGGACATCAAGGCCAAGGCGCTCGGCATCCCCGTCTACGAACTGCTCGGCGGCCCAATCCGCGACCGCATCCCGCTCTACTGGTCGCATTGCGGCTATGCCCGGGTGCGCTGGCCCGACCAGGTAAAGGCCTGGACGGGCGGCAACCCGATCCGCACGCGAGCCGATATCGTGCGGCACGGACGCGAGGTGGCCGATGCCGGGTTCAAGGGCCTCAAGACCAACCCGTTCCGCTTCGATGTCGACCCGCCGGTCGTCCACATGCCCGGCTTCAACGGCTCGCCGGGGCATCCCGAACTGAACATCACGAAATCCCTCGTCGCCGGCATCGTCGATCAGATGGAAGCGTTCGCCGAGGGCGCCGGGCCGGCGATGAACCTGCATCTGGACCTCAACTTCAACTACAAGACCGAAGGCTTCATTCGGATCGCCCAGGCGCTGGAGCCGCTCGACCTGTTCTGGCTCGAAATCGACAGCTACGACCCCGCCGCCCTGGCGAGCATCCGCCGCTCCTCGCGCACCCGCATCGCCTCCTGCGAGTCGCTGTTCCACCGCCGCCAGTATCGGCCGTATTTCGAGCAGCAGGCGGTCGACGTCGCCATCATCGACGTGCCCTGGAACGGCATTCTCGAAGCGGTGAAAATCGCCTCCCTGGCCGACACCTACGAAGTCAACATCGCCCCGCACAACTTCAACGGCCATCTGGGCACGCTGATGAGCGCGCATCTCTGCGCCGCCGTGCCGAACGTGCGGGTGATGGAGATCGACATCGAGGACGTCCCCTGGAAGGACGCTATCGTTACTGTGCCGCCGCGCGTGGAAGCGGGCGAATTGCTGATCCCCACCGGCATCGGCTGGGGCGCCGACATCAACGAGGACACGCTGCGTGCGCACCCCGTCCGGGGCCGCGAAGCCGGCGCAAGATAAAGGGGGGAAAAGTTTTTGTTTCTTTTTTCAAAAAGAAGCGCTTTCTTTTTTGAAAAAAAGAAACAAAAAACTTTCACTCGTTCAGGAGAGCAACCATGGATCTCGGCCGCCTCGGCGTATGGTACCCGCTCGATCGCCTCGACGCCCCGCAACTCCGCAGCTTCGCGGCCTGCGTGGAGGGGCATGGCTATAGCGCGCTGTGGTACCCGGAATCGCGCGGCTACGAAACGTTCACTATCGCCGCCTTCATGCTGGCCGCGACCACGCGGCTGATCCTCGGCAGTTCGATCGCCAGCATCTACGCACGCGACGCCTTCACCGCGCGGCGGGGCATGCTGAGCCTGAACGCGCTGCACGGTAATCGTTTCATCCTCGGCCTCGGGGTCAGCCACGTGCCGATGGTCGAGGGCGTGCGTGGCCATACCTACGGCAAGCCGGTGCCGGTGACGCGGGCCTATCTTGACGGCATCTACGGCAAGGAAGAGGGCGCCGATACCTGGCCGGTGGCGCTCGCGGCCCTCGGGCCGTTGATGCTGAAACTCGCACGCGAGCGTAGCCGCGGGGCGCTGCCGTACAACGTCACACCGGCCCATACCGCGCAGGCGAAGGCCATTCTCGGGCCGGACAAGTGGCTTGCCGTCGAACAGAAAGTATGTCTCGAGACCGACCCGGTGCGGGCCCGGGCGCTCGGGCGAGCCGAGTTGTCGCGCTACATGGCGCTGGACAACTACCGTAACAATTGGCTGCGGCTGGGCTTCAGCGAGGCCGAGTTGGCGGATGGCGGCAGCGACCGTTTCATCGATGCCATGGTGCTGTGGGGCGATGCGGCGACCATCAAGGCCGGGCTGCGCGAACATTTCGATGCCGGCGCCACGCATGTCTGTCTGCAGCCGGTTCATGCACCAGATGACTTCGCCCATCGCGACGCCATGGTCGCCGCATTGGCCGATACCTAGAGCATGATCCGTGCTGATAGGCGCACAGAAAATGCTCTAGCTCTTTGTTTTGGCGAGCATCTTAATCCGACGGGTGATCCCGTCAGGTCGGATGATGCTCTAGGGGAGGCGCCCATGCCCAAGCTGCTCAGCGCGGCCGAGGTCGCGAACTACAACACCGCAGGATATCATTTCCCGGTGGATATCTTCCCGGCCGCCGAGGCGCGTGCGGCGCGGCAGAAACTCGAAGCGCATGAGGCGATCACCGGTGGGCCGATCAGCGGCGACCTGCGGCACAAACCGCATCTCTATCTGACGTTCCTGAACGACATCATCCGCCATCCGCGTATTCTTGACGCCGCCGAGGATATTCTCGGGCCGGACCTGTTCTGCTGGACCTCAACCTTCTTCATCAAGGAAGCCGCCGACCCCGGCTTCGTCTCCTGGCATCAGGACGCGACCTACTGGGGTCTCAGCACACCGGACGTGATGACCGTCTGGCTCGCCTTCACGCCGGCCAATCTGTTGAATGGCTGCATGAAATTCCTGCCGCGCTCGCACACCGTGCAGGTGCCGCATACCGATACGTTCGACAAGAACAACCTGCTCAGCCGCGGCCAGGAGATCGCCGTCGACGTGCCGGAGGGCGAGGGTGTTTATGGCGTGCTCGAACCTGGCCAGGCGTCGCTGCATCACGTGCTGCTGGTGCACGGCTCGGCGCCCAACCGCTCACCGGACCGGCGCATCGGGTTTGCGATCCGTTACATTCCCACCCATGTCCGGCAGGCCACAGGGATCACGGATAGCGCGACGCTGGTGCGGGGCGTGGATAAGTTCGGCCATTTCGAGCACGAGCCACGGCCGGTCGCCGATCGGGATGCCGCCGGAATGGCAGCCCATGCGGCGGCCGCCGGGCATCAGGCGAAGGTGCTGTACCGCGGCACCGGCCAGCAGCATTTCCGGGCATAGGAAGCCAGATCGTGCCGCTTTCCAAACTGCGCGTGATCGAAATCGGCGCGCTTCCGGCGGCGGCCTATGCGGCACGTCTGCTCGCCGATTTCGGTGCGGATGTGATCAAGTTCGAGCCGCCCGAGGGTGATCCGATGCGCCGGGCGGCATCGTTGGTCGCGGTCGGGCCGGGGCAGCACGAAAGTGCCGCCTTCGCCTTCCTCAATTTCGGCAAGCAGAGCCGCATCGGCGGATTGGCCGAGGCAGAAGCGCTGCTGAGCACTGCGGATGTCTGCATTTCTTCCACGCCGGAGTTCGACGCGGCGGCTCTGCAACGTGCGCATCCGCATTTGATCGTCGTCGATATCTCCTGGTTCGGCCGCAGCGGTCCCTATGCCGAATATGGCGGCTCCGATACGATCTGCCGGGCGCTGGCCGGGCTGGTCCAGACCGTCGGGCCGAAGGAAGGCCCCCCGCTGGTGGCTGCCGATTTCCAGGCGCTCACCATGGCTGGGCTATCGGCCGTGATCGCGATCGTTTCGGCACTGATGGCGCGGCGGCGCGGCGGCGACGGGCGAGCCCTCGAACTCAGCGTGCACGAAGCCTGCATCGCCTATGCCGAGTTGCAGACAGCCGACGGGCTGATCCGCGGCGCACGGCAGGAGCGCATTGGCGTCAACCGATTCTGGCCGACCTACCCCGTCGGCATCTATCCGGCGAAGGGCGGCTGGCTCGGTGTCACGCTTGTCACGCCCGCGCAATGGCAAGGCTTCTGCGCCATGCTCGGCCTCGATGCGCTCGGCACCGATCCCGGTTTGGTGACAGGCATGGAGCGCATCGATCACGCCGCCGCATTGGAGGCGCAGTTCCTGCCGATCCTGCTTGAACGCACGCCGGCCGAATGGTTCGCCGAGGCGCTCGCCCGCCGCCTGCCGATCGTGCCGGTACCGGATATGGACGGCATTCGCGGCAATGCCGAGTTCCGTGCCCGTGGCGCCGTAGCCCCCATCGACATTGGCGGACGAATACTCGACGCGCCTGGCAATCCGCTGCACCTCACGCGCACGCCGCCGCGCCGTGGCGGCCGGGTTCCCGCGCTCGGCAGTGCCGTCATCGCGGCCCGGCCGCAACCGGCGGCGGGGAACGGCACGACGCCCCCTGCCCTGGCCGCTCTGCGCATTATCGACCTGTCCATGGGCTGGGCCGGGCCGCTGGCGTCACGCCACATGGCCGATCTCGGCGCCGATGTGGTGAAGATCGAGGCCTGCCAGTATCCGGATTGGTGGCGCGGGGTGGATTTCCGTCCGCATGTGCTGGAGCAACGGCTTTATGAAAAATCCGGCCGCTTCAATGCGCTCAACCGCAACAAACGCGGCGTCACGCTCGACCTGACAACGCCGGAAGGTGTTGCCGCCGTCAAGCAACTCGTCGTCGGCGCGGATGCCGTGGTGGAGAATTACGCGGCCGGTGTCCTGGAAAAACTCGGCCTCGACTATGCCGCTTTGCGTGCGGTGAATCCGGGGATCGTCATGCTGTCGATGTGCGCCTTCGGGTCCACCAGCGCGTGGAGTGACTGCCGCGCCTATGGCTCGACGCTGGAGCACGCCTCCGGCCTGCCGAGCCTCGCGGGACGACCTGGCGATCCGCCGGTGATGGGGCATATCGCGTTCGGCGATGCGACCGGCGGGCTGAACGGGGCCGCCGCCTTGCTGATCGCGCTGCTGCACCGCGACGCCACCGGGGAAGGCCAGCATATCGACCTCGCGCAGGTCGAATGCATGCTCGCCATGACCGGGCCCGCGATGATCGCCAGTGCGGCGGGCACGCCGGTTCCGCGCCTCGGCAACCGCCATGCCGATCTGGTCCCGCACGGATGTTTCCCCTGCGCCGGGACGGATGCGTGGGTGTGTGTCGCCATTGCCGATGATGCGATGTGGCAACGCTGTGCGGTGGCCATCGGCAGGGATGATCTCGCCACCCTGCCGCTCGCGGCGCGGCGTGCGCAGGACGACCGGCTGGAAGCCGTCCTGTCCGCCTGGACCGCCGCGCGCACCGCCGATGCGGCGATGACAGAACTTCAGGCCGCCGGGGTGATCGCCGGAGTTGCCCGTGCCCCGCTCGATCTTTTCGAGGACCCCCATCTGCGGGCGCGGGGTTTCTGGCAGACGCTGGATCGGCCGTTCACCGGGCCGTTTCCGCAATCCTCGCTGCCATTCCGCGACGGCGCGATGCCCTATCCGATCCTCACGCCGGCACCGACCCTCGGCGAGCACACCGACGCCGTGCTGCGCGATCTGCTGGGCTACTCCGACGCCACGCGCGCCGATCTCGCGCGCCGCCACATCACCGGCACCACGGCGGTGCCGCCGCGTCGCCGGTCCGCCTAGGACGGCACCAGATGTCACGCCGCAATTTTGATATCACCCCGGAATTGCTGCTGCGGGCCTACCGCGCCGGCCTGTTCCCGATGGCCGAGACCCGCGACGCGGATCGGCTGTTCTGGCTCGACCCGGAGTTGCGCGGGGTGCTGCCGCTCGACCTGTTCCATCTGCCGCGCCGCCTGCTGCGCACCGTGCTGTCGGATGTCTATGCGGTCACGATCGATACCGATTTCGCCGGCGTCATCGCCGCCTGCGCGCAGCCGGCACCGGGGCGCGAGGAGACCTGGATCAATCCGCAGATCGAACATCTCTTCACCGCGCTGCATCGCAGCGGGCACGCCCATTCGGTCGAATGCCGGCGCGACGGCGAACTGGTCGGTGGGCTCTACGGGATCGCCATCGGCGGCGCATTTTTCGGCGAGAGCATGTTCAGCCGCGCCCGCGATGCCTCCAAGGTGGCCCTCGCGCATCTCGTCGCCCGCCTCCGCCTCGGCGGCTTTTCCCTCCTCGACACGCAATTCGTCACCGCCCACCTGACCCAGTTCGGCGCCATCGAAATTCCGCGCGACGCCTATCGCGAACGGCTGCAGGACGCACTCGAACTGCCCGCCGTCTTCAGCGCCGCGCCCGTGGGTTTACGCGCCGAACTCCGCGCTCTCGCGCGCGACTGATCGGTCAGGCGCGGATACGCAGCGAGTCGGGATCGTAGAGCGGCCGCAGGCTCGCGGTCGCCGCCACACGCTTCCCCTCGACTTCGATTTCCCAGTGCCCCACTGCAAGATCGGCCGACGACGTACAAGGCATATAGCCGAGACCGATGGCGCCGCCGAGATGGTGGCCATAGCCGCCCGAGGTGAGATGGCCGACCATCACGCCGTCACGCAGTACAGGTTCATTATGGAACAGCAGCGGCTCGGGGTCGCGCAGGAGGAATTGCACGAGCCGCCGCGTCACCCCCGCCTGCCGGCGTTGCAGCACCGCGTCCCGCCCGATGAACGGCCCGAACCTTCCCTCCGCCTTGCCGGTCCTGACCGCGAAACCCAGTCCGGCGTCAAGCACATGATCCTCGTCGCTGATATCGTGGCCGTAATGGCGATACGCCTTCTCCAGGCGCAGGCTGTCCATTGCGTGAATGCCGCAGGGCGTGATGCCGCCGGGCTGCATGAGCGTATCGAATACGTGCCGTGCCATGTCGGCCGCGACATAAAGCTCCCAGCCGAGTTCGCCGACATAGGTGATCCGGTGCGCCCGCACGGTGGCCATGCCGAAGGCGATTGTCTGTGCGGTACCGAACGGAAAAGCGGCGTTCGAAAGATCGGCCGGCGTGTGCGGTTGCAGCAGGGCGCGGGCGTGCGGGCCCATCACTGCGAGACAGGCCTCCCCGGCGGTCACATCAATGGCGATGCAGTGGGCGTCAGCGGGAATGTGCCGGTTGAGCCAAGCGAAATCGCGCACCGAGGCGGCACCGGAGGTGACGACGAGGAACTCCTCGTCGGCCAGCCGCGTGACCGTCAAGTCCGCTTCGATGCCCCCTTTAGCGTTCAGCCATTGCGTATAGACGCAGCGCCCGACCGGCACCGCCACATCGTTGGCGCAGATCCGTTGCAACACCGCCTCGGCATCGCGCCCGAGCACGCGGAACTTTGCAAACGGCGACATATCGAAAACACCCGCCGTTGTTCGAGTGGCAAGATGCTCGGCGGCGGTGTGCGCGAACCAGGCCGGCCGGCCCCAGCTGTAGTCGTACTCGGGCGCGCCGGACGGCAGGAACCAGCCGGGACGCTCCCATCCCGCCGCCTCCGCGAAGCATGCCCCGCGCGCCACCCAGCGTTCGTGGAACGGGGTGTGGCGAACGTCCCGCGCGGTCGCGTATTGCCGGTGCGGAAAGTGATCGGCGTAGAGCAGACCTACCGATTCCCTCACACGCGCCGCAAGATACGTACGGTTGTTCTGGAACCGTTGCATGCGGCGGATATCGACATCCCCGAGATCCATCGTGGGCGCGCCGTGCTCCATCCATTCCGCCAGCACCCGCCCGGCGCCCCCGGCCGACTGGATGCCGACCGAGTTGAACCCCGCGGCGACATAGAAATTACGCAGTTCCGGCGCCTCGCCGAGCAGATAGCGCACGTCCGGCGTGAAACTCTCGGGGCCATTGAAGAAGGTATGGATGCCGTGCTCGGCGAATAGCGGCATGCGCCGCGTCGCCTGCTCGATCAGCGGCGCCAGATGGTCCCAGTCATCGGGCAGCGTGGTGAATGCGGCGTCCTCGGGAATGCCATCGACCGCCCAGGGCTTCGCCGCCGGCTCGAAGAAGCCGAGCATCATCCGCCCGGCATCCTCCTTGTAGTAGGCGCATTCGTCGGGCACCCGCAGCGTCGGCAGATCGCGCGCCAGGCCCGGGATGCCGGCGGTCAGCACATAGAAATGCTCGCACGCCTGCAACGGCACGTGCACGCCGGCCAGCAGCCCGACCTCGCGGCCCCACATGCCCGCGCAGTTGACGACGTAGTCGGCGGTGATCGTGCCGTGCTCGGTCACCACACCCGTCGCCGCCCCGCCGGCGCTGGTAATGCCCGTCACCTTGACCTGTTCGATGATCCGCACGCCGCGTTGCCTGGCACCCTTGGCCAGCGCGAGGGCGATATTGGCCGGGTCCGCCTTCCCGTCGCTCTCGACCCACAGCCCACCGACGACGCCAGCATCATTGATCAGCGGATAGCGCGACTTCGCCTCGCCAGCGGTGATCACGTCGACCGCGATGCCGAAGGCGCGGGCCATCGAGGCCTGGCGTTTCAGCTCCGCAAAGCGCTCCCCGGTCAGTGCCAGCGAAATCGAGCCGGTGCGGCGGAACCCGGTGGACAGGCCGGTATCGGCCTCCAGCCCGGCATAGAGATCGGCCGAATACTTCGCCAGCTTCGTCATGTTCGCGGTGGCGCGCAGCTGGCCGATCAGCCCGGCGGCGTGCCAGGTGGTGCCGCTGGTCAGCTGGTTGCGCTCCAGCAGCACGATGTCGCGCCAGCCCTGCAGCGCCAGATGATAGGCCACCGAACAGCCGACGGCCCCGCCACCGATGATCACGGCGCGAGCGTGAGTGGGGAAATCCTGCATGGCGGCGGCTCCGGCTGGTGGCGTGCGGCATGATCGGCCGCCAACCGTCGCGATGCAATCTCAGGCGGCTTCGACGAGCACCATCCGCCGCCGCCGCCCGCCCGATGGCACGGCCGCGAACATGTCCTTGCGCGCTTCGGTGATCGTCACCCCGGCGAGGCGCGGCAACAGCGATCGCCCCGCCCCCTCCCACACCCGGGCACCCCGCAGCACCATCCGCGCCGTGGCCGGCGGCACATAGAGCGCCGTATCCCGACGCTCGACCTGGAAGAAGGTCGCCCCCAGCAACCGGCCGATCTGGCCGGACGAATAGGGCTGGCCCTGGCCGAACGGTGTGCCCTCGGCGTGCGCCCACAGGCCGGTACGGTTCGGCGCCACCACCAGCAAACGCCCATCATCGCGCAGCACCCGCCACGCCTCGCGCAGCATGCGCCGCGCATTCTCCGCCGATTCCAGGCCATGCACGAGCAGGATATTATCGAAACTCATGTCCGCGAACGGCAGCGCATCCTCCTCCGCCGTGCAGGTGAGGTTCGGCCCGCCCGGCGGCCAACGCGCCACCCCCAGCTGCGCCGGCGTAAGCGCCACGCAGCGCGCCGCATGCTCGCGCCACACCCGCAGATAGGGCGCGGCATAGCCGAGACCCAACACGTCGCGCCCCGCCAGACGCGGCCACATCAGCACCAGCCGTTCACGCAACAAATGCGCGACAACCCCGCCGCGAGGCGTGGCATAGAACGCGGCAGCGGTCAGGGTGTCCAAGGCCATCACTCATACTAGCACAGAAGCCAGCCCCTGCTTTGCGCGTCGCCTTCGCGGTGCTACATGGGGCCATGATCACAGCACAACTCGTCCCCATCCTGTCCGACAACTATGCCTGGTTGCTGCGATGCAGTGTCACCGGCACCACCGCCATTGTTGATCCGGCGGAAACCGCCCCGGTCATCGCCGCGATCGACGCCGCCGGTGGGCGGCTCGATATGATCCTGCTGACCCATCACCATGGCGACCACATCGCCGGCACCGATGATGTGCGGGCGCGCTATGGCGCCAAGGTCATCGGTGCGGCGGCGGATGCGCATCGGCTGCCGAAGCTCGACCAGCAGGTCCGCGAGGGCGATACCGTCACGCTCGGCGCGTCGAGCGCGGTTGTGATCGACACGCCCGGGCACACGCGCGGCCATATCGCCTATTACTTCGCCGATGGTGGCGTGTTGCTGAGCGGGGATACCTTGTTCAGCCTCGGCTGCGGCCGGCTGCTGGAGGGCACCGCCGCGGACATGTTCGCCAGCCTCGCCAAATTCGCCACCCTCGGGCCGGACACGCTCGTGTGTTGCGGCCATGAATACACCGAGAGCAACGCGCGCTTCGCCCTGCATGCCGACTCCGGCAACGCGGCGCTCGTGGCCTACGCCGCGAAGGTGAAGGCCTGGCGCGCGGCGGGGACGCCGAGCCTGCCGAGCCGGCTGTCGGACGAGTTGGCCGCCAACCCGTTCCTGCGCGCGCCGGACGTGGCAACCCTCGCCGATCTGCGGGCGCGCAAGGACAAGTTCTGAGCGGCACTGCCGATGGATCTGCGTAACGCCAGTGAATCTGCGTAACGCCAGCGGATCTGCGTAACGCCAGCCTGGCGGCAGCCTCCATCGTCGCGACGCTCGGCCTGACGCCGCATCCGGAGGGCGGGTATTTCCGCGAAACTTGGCGCGACCGTCCGGCCGATGGCGGCCGGGGCGCTGGTGACCTGCACGGTCTCGCCGGCATTCGACTTCGCCGGATTCGAGTTGGCCGCGCCCGAATGGCATCCGGGCCGTGGCGCATAGCCTCTTCTTCTATCAGTAAGTTATAGCGTATAGTTCCCTCCGGGCACGAAGAGCGCCCGCAGCAGGGAGGCTTGGTGATGGCGCTCGGCGCCCAGGCACGGCAGAACAACCCGCGATCCGGCATGGCACCGGCGATGGCCGCGCCGCGATCGGCCGCGCAGACCTTGGCGCCACCGGCCCTGCGTTCGCTGCTGCAACGCCGGCTGGCCGAGTTCGCCGCGATCCTGCTGGCGCTCGGCGGATTGCTGCTGCTGGTCGCGCTGGCCACATATGATCCGCTGGACCCGTCGCTCAATACCGCCACCGCGCGCCCGGCCCGCAATCTCGCCGGCCTGCCCGGCGCGATCATTGCCGATCTGCTGCTGCAAGGGTTCGGCGCGGCGGGAGCCCTGGCCGGCCTGACGCCGCTGGCCTGGGCCTGGCGGATCGGCTCGCATCGTGGCCTCGGCGGGTTGCCGTTGCGGATCGCGGCGCTGCTGGCGGCACTGCCGGCCACCGCGGCGGTGCTCGCTGGCATACCCTCCTATGGCACAGCCATGATCGCCTGGCCGACCAGCGCGGGCCTCGGCGGCGCACTGGGCGCGCTGCTGGCGGACGCGGTGCTGACGGCGGGGCGGGAGATGCTCGGGCCGCTCGGCGGCCTGCTGGTCTGGATCCTTGCCGCGGCGTTGGCGGGCATCCTGATCCTGCTCGCCCTCGGACTTTCCGCGCGGGAATGGCGCGCCGCCGGGTCCGCCGCGCGGGCTGGCGCGTCGCAGGGCCGCAGTGCCGCCGGCGTCCTCGGCCGCCTCGGCGCCAGAACGGCCGGGCTTGGCGTCCGCCTGCTGCATCGCATCAACGGCGCCCCCCGCCCGGCACCGACCCCCGCCGCCACGGTTTCGGCCGGCTATGACGATACCACCTGGGAACGCCGCGAGCCGGTGATGAATGCCCCCGTAGCGGAGTTGCCCGATACGACCGTGGCGGTGCCCGGCAAGCCCGTGAAGAAAGACGTCAAGGACGAGAAGAAAAAGCGCGCGCCGCCGGAACAGATGCCGCTGCCACTCGAAACCGGCTGGAAATTCCCGCCGATCACCCTGCTCACCCCCGCACCCAGCCGAACCGCGGCCGGCGCGCCAACCCGGGCGATGCTCGACGCCAACGCCCGGCTGCTGGAAACCGTGCTCGCCGATTACGGCGTGCAGGGCCGCATCGTCGACTATCTGCCGGGACCAGTGGTGACCCTCTACGAACTCGAACCCGCGCCGGGCATCCGCAGCGCCCGCGTGATCGGGCTCGCCGACGACGTCGCCCGCACGCTGTCCGTCACCGCCGTGCGCATCGCCACCGTCCCCGGCCGCAACGTCATCGGCATCGAAGTGCCGAACGCCAAGCGCGAGACGGTGTATTTCTCCGAACTGCTGACCTCGGAGGACTGGGAACGCCAGCAAGGCCGCCTGCCGCTGGCGCTCGGCAAGGACATCGCCGGCAAGTCCATCATCGCCGACCTCGCCCGCATGCCGCATCTGCTGGTCGCCGGCACCACCGGTTCCGGCAAATCCGTCGGCATCAACGCGATGATCCTCTCCCTCCTCTACAAACTCTCGCCCGACCAGTGCCGCCTCATCCTCATCGACCCGAAAATGCTCGAACTCTCGGTCTACGACGGCATCCCCCATCTGATGGCGCCCGTGGTGACCGAACCCGCCAAAGCCGTCACCGCGCTCAAATGGACGGTGCGCGAAATGGAGCGCCGCTACCGCGCCATGAGCGGGCTGAGCGTGCGCAATATCGGCGGCTATAACGACCGCGTGGCCGAAGCCCGCATGCGCGGCGAAGTGGTCACCCGCCGCGTGCAAACAGGGTTCGACAGCGAAACCGGCCGCCCCGTCTTCGAAGACCAGGCCCTCGCCCTCGAACCACTGCCCCTGATCGTGGTCATCATCGACGAAATGGCGGACCTCATGATGGTCGCCGGCAAGGAAATCGAGGCGACCGTACAACGCCTCGCCCAGATGGCCCGCGCCGCCGGCATCCATGTGGTGATGGCCACGCAACGCCCCTCGGTGGACGTGATCACCGGCACCATCAAAGCCAACTTCCCCACCCGCATCAGCTTCACCGTCATCAGCAAATTCGACAGCCGCACCATCCTCGGCGAACAAGGCGCCGAACAACTACTCGGCCAGGGCGACATGCTCTACATGGCCGGCGGCGGACGCATCATGCGCGTGCACGGGCCGTTCGTCTCCGACAAGGAAGTCGAAGACACCGTGGCGTTCCTGCGCGAGCAAGGCGAACCCGCCTATATCGACGAAGTGACGGAAATGCCGGAACCCGGCGAAGATGGCGCCTCCGGCAACACCAGCGGCATGGGCGACGGCGAACTGAGCCTGTTCGACCAGGCCGTCGACGTCGTCTCCCGCGAAGGCAAAGCCAGCACCAGCTTCCTGCAACGCCATTTGCAGATCGGCTACAACCGCGCCGCCAAACTGATCGAACAGATGGAAAAAGAAGGCATCGTCGGCCCCGCCAACCACGTCGGCAAACGCGAAGTCCTGGCGCGGCGGAGCGATCGCGACGACGAGGATTGAGAACGAAGCAAGGCTCCGCCGGCAAAGGGCCGGAGGCCCTTTGAACCCATTTCCACTCGCGGCTGGGGCGCCGGCCTTCGGTTGATATCGACGTTCTTGCTTGCGCCGCAGGCAATCAAAATCGCGGCTTCCACAGAATGACGAGCCGTTGCCCGGAGTTCTGGGCTTCGCCAGCCCTCCCCGCGAGATCGCGCCGCGTCAGCCGCAAGCAGTCGGGGGTTCCAAGGGCCAATGGCCCTTGGCCGGCGGAGCCTTGATTGCCTGCCGCTTGCCCCTTGCCTGCCGAAGCCTCAAAATCGCCGCACCAAACACGGGAACGGACCGCCACCATGAAAATCACCTACTCCGCCGCCAGCCCATATGTTCGCAAGGCGCTGGCCTGTGCGATTGCCCGCGGCATTGATGGGCAGCTTGAGAAATGGACGATCGCCACCTCCGACGCGGCATTGCGGGCGCTCAATCCGTTGTCGAAGATACCGACTTTGGTGCCCGACACGGGGGCGGCGCTGTATGACAGCCCGGTGATTTGCGAATATCTCGACAGTGTCGGCACGGCGCCGGGGCTGTTCCCGGCGGCTGGCCCGGCGCGATGGACGGCGTTGCGGTTGCAGGCGTTGGGCGACGGCATCATGGATGCGAGCCAGCCCCGCCGGCGCGAGATCGCCTTGCCGCAGGATGAGGGGCGGGCCGACTACATCGCCCAGCAGCACGGCAAGGTGGCGGCAGCGGTGGATGCTTTGGAGGCTGAGGCGGGCGGGTTTGGCGATCTGGCCACGATCGGCGAGATCACGGTGGCCTGCGCGCTCGGCTATCTCGATTTCCGTTTCGCCAACGAGCCGTGGCGCCCCGGCCATCCGAAGCTCGACGCCTGGTATGCCCGGGTGGTCAAGCTGCCGGCGATGGCGGGAACGATGCCTGCCGCCGGCTGAGGGACAAGCGTGGCGGGGCGCTATGCCTCGTCACGCCCATCGGCGAATTCCACGTCGCGATGGACATGGACGCTCATCAGCAGGCCCATCCCGATCATCACCATGATCATCGCCGACCCGCCATGGGAGACCAGCGGCAGCGGCACGCCGCCCACGGGGATGGAGCCGGTGACCATGGCGATGTTGACGAACACATACATGAAGAAGTTCGTACTCAGCCCGATCGCGACGAGACGGCCGAACTGATGGCGGCAGCGCAGCCCGATCAGCACGCCGCCAACCATGATCGAGGCCAGCAGCCCGAGCAGGGCCAGGCCGCCGACGAGGCCGAATTCCTCGGCGAACATGGTGAAGATGAAGTCGGTCTGCTTTTCCGGCAGGAAATTCAGGTGCCCCTGCGTTCCCTGCAGGAACCCCTTGCCCCACATACCGCCCGAGCCGAGCGCGATGCGTGACTGGATGATATTGTAGCCGGCGCCGAGCGGATCGCTTTCCGGGTGCATGAAGGTGGTCAGGCGTGCCCGCTGGTAGTCGTGCAGGTGGTCGTAGGCGATCGGGGCGGCGATGGCGATGCCACCGACGACGATGGCGATCATCCACCAGCGCACCCCGGCGCCAAGGAACACCGCGCCGCCGACCACCGCGCAGATCACGGCGGTGCCGAGATTGGGCTCCTTCAGGATCAGCACCACCGGCACGATCACGGCGAGCACGGGCGGGATCAGGAACAGCGGGTTGCCCATCCGCTCCCACGACGCCTTGTGGAACCAGTGCGCGAGGCCGAGCACCAGCACGAGCTTCATCAACTCGCTGGGCTGCCACAGCGTGCCGCCGAGTTCGATCCAGCGCTGCGCACCCTTGCCGACATGGCCCATGCGCAGCACGAGGATCAGCAGCACGACGCCGGCGCCATAGGCCAGCCAGGACATCTTGGCGATGAAGCGAATATCGATCATGGCGATGCCGATCATCAGCACCAAGCCGAAGCCGAACCGCAGCAGGTGCTTCGAGGCGTACGGCTCAGGCGCGCCGCCGCCCGCGGTATAGAGCGCGACATAGCCGACGCCGGCGAGAGCGCAGAGCAGCAGCACATAGAGCCAGCTGATCCGCCAGAGCTTGCCGGTGATGCCGAAATCGACCTCGGCACGGATCAGGCGCCGCTCCATCAGGGCCATCGGCGGAACTCCTGTTGGGGGTGGGCGCGCACTCTATCAGACCACGACAACGCGGCCCAGCCACTCGCCCGCCGATGCCGCTGAACGGCGCGTTCAGCGCGACGGTCAGCTCTCCTCCGGCGGGCGGGTGTGGCGGAAGGCCCAGAGCAGGCCGAAATCATAGGCGATCTTGAGCACGCCGCAGATGATCAGCGGCCACGCCTGATACCCGGCCTCGAACAGCAGCCCGGCCAGCGCCGGACTCGCCGCCGAGGCGAGGCTGCGCGGCACCGCGGTAAAACTCGCCGCCGCACTACGCTCGGGCGGAGTGACGACGGCCATCACGTAGGACGCCCGCGTCGGCACGTCCATCTGCGACAGCGCCGCGCGCACCAGCAGCAACCCGAGCGCGACTTCCACATGGGTGGAGAAGGCCGCCAGGATCAGGCACAGGCTCGACGGGATATGGGTGAAAACCATGGTGTTCACCAGACCGATCCGCCCCGACAGCCAGGTCGCGACCGGGAAGGAGAACGCCGCCAGCACACCCGACCAGAAAAAGAAGAACCCCGCCTCCGCCAGCGACAGATCGAAGCGCTCGAACAGCCACAGCGCCAGCAGCGACTGCACCGCGAAGCCACCGGCGAAGGAGTCGACGCAGAACAGCGCCGCCAACCGGTAGACGATGCCGCGTGACGGCCCGAGCACGCCGCGCCGCTCCTGGCGCGTCACGGTCGGTTCGGGCGGAATGCTGCGATAGACCAGCCCGCCGGCGATGCCGAGCAGCGCGTAGAGCACGAACATCGCCCGGAGCGACGCGATCGGCGAGGTGCCTAGATGGGCCAGCAGATCGGGCGAGGCCGTCGCCAGCGCCCCTGCCGCCGCCGCCATCGCGCCGACCAGGCTGTAGCGCGCAAACATCCGCGTGCGCTGCGTGTCCGCCACCGCCCGCGTCAGCAGCGCGTGCTCCAGCGGCACGAACAGGCTGGTGCTGCCGGCCGACGGATTGACGGTGCCAACCAGCGCCACCAGTGCCACGATCGCATAGCTGTCGGCGACCGCGAGCGCCAACCCGGTCGCCGCCATCAGCGCCGAGGCGAGCACCAGGAGTAGGCGCTGGTCCAGCCGTGTGCCGGCGATGCCGATGCCGAGCGTCATCAACGCCGAGCCGAGCAGCGCGAGGGTCGCGACCACGCCGATCTCGACCGGGCCGAGACCGATGGCCGCAAGGTAGACGGGCAACAGAACAGCCACGAACCCGTCGCCGAAATCGCGGATCCCGCGCGCGACCAGCAGTCGTGCGGTGGCGTTGTGCTGTTGCGGCAATGACATGGGCGGCGCCTGGGGGTGGGGCATCACCCTGCGCATGAACGCCCCGGCGTGGCAATACCGGTTGACTCCCAGACAGGCCAGTGGGAGCCTCGATTCCTACCGAGACGGGCTCGCCATGTGTGGTGAGCGCAAGATCCGGGCGTGCTTTCTCCAATGGAGGCCGAGACGAAATGACCCATTCCCCTTCGAATATTTCACGCCGCACGAGCCTCGCGCTGCTGTCGGCGGGTCCGCTGGCGGCGGGTCTGGTGGCGGCCAGCGGCATCGATGCCCCGGCCCGCGCCCAGGCGCTGAAGCCCGGCAAGCTCCGGGTCGCCCTGCTCGCCGACATCATCAATTTCGATCCGCACCAGTTCTCCTCGCAGAACGCGACGATCATGAAGAACCTCTACGACACGCTGATCGACTACGACGACAAGGGCCAGGTGGTGCCCGGCCTCGCGCAGTCCTTCGCCATCGCGGCGGACAACATGTCGGTCACCGTGGTGCTGCGCCCCGGCGTCAGCTTCCACAGCGGCGCCACCATGACCAGCGCCGACCTCGCCGCCACGCTGAAAAAGGCCAATGATCCGGCCAAGGGCAAGAACGTCTACCCGACCATGTCCGTCGTGAAAGACTGGACCGTTGTGGACGGGCAGACCGTGCGGCTCGATTTCAAGGCCCGCGTGCCCGACCGGCAGATCACCGACCTGCTGCAATTCATGTCGGTCATCGAGGCCGCGGGCATCGATACGGCAGAAACCAAAGTCGCCGGCACCGGGCCGTTCCTGCTCGCCGAACGCGTGCTCGGCCAGCGCATCCGCCTCGTCGCCAATCCAAAATACTGGCGCGCCGGCCAGCCGCTGCTGTCGGAGGTGACGTTCACCATTTTCAGCGACAACGAAAGCGCGGCGGCGGCGCTGGAATCGGGCGCGTCGGACATGATCTTCGGCGGCGGCGCGCGCGCGGCCGTGCGCCTGCGCGGCGCCGGCTACCAGTTGCTGCAAGGCTACGGCCAACTGGTGCAGGTCCTGCGCATCAACACCAACCAGGGCCCCTTCAGGAACGTAAAGTTCCGGCAGGCCTTCAACTACCTCGTCGATCGCGCGGCCATCCTGCGCGTCGGCTATGCCGGCCTCGGCGAGGTGACGGCCCTGCCCTGGGCACCCGCCAACCCGGCCTCCGACCGGTCGTACGACACCACCTACGCCTTCGATCTGGCGAAAGGCCAGGCGCTGCTGAAGGAGTCTGGCCTGTCCGCCGCCGAGATGAGCGATTGGAAACTGCTGGTCAACGGCAGCGACCAGGATGGCTCGGCGATCAGCCAGATCGTGCAGAGCACGCTGGCCAAGGTCGGCATCAACATCCAGCTCGACGTCAAGCAGGGCTCGGAGTTCGTCGATGCCCTGCTCGGCGGCAAGTTCGCGGCCGTGTTCGGCGGCGTCGGCAACGTGCAGAAATTCCCGACCCGCATCACCACCAACTCGATCTACCGCACGGTGAACAACCCGGTGCTGGGCAACCCGAACCCGCACACCGCCTATGTCGCCGCCATCGAGCGGGTGAACACGGCGTTCGGCACGGCAGACGTGAAGGCCGCCTACGACGCACTGAACAAATCGATGATCGAGGGCAGCTTCGGCATCGCCACCAACACCTTCGACGTCTTCCTGACCGTGGCCGGCAAGAACATCGGCGGCTTCACGCGCGACATCGACAGCCTGCTGGTGCTCAGGACCATCGGGTTCACGAGTTGAACCCACTGCTTCACGCGCTGATGCAGGCATGACGAACGCTGGCGGCGGCCCCGAACGGCCGCCGCCGATCCTGTCCGTGCGTGGCCTCACCGTCACCTTCACCGGCGGCGCGCGGCCGGTGCCGGCCGTGCGCGGGATCGATATCGACGTCTGGCCCGGCGAAGTGCTGGGCATCGTCGGCGAGAGCGGCTCGGGCAAGAGCGTCACCGCGCTGGCGATCACCGGCCTGCTGCCAGAGACCGCGGAGGTCCGCGGCCAGGTGCGTTTCGCCGGGCTGGAAGTGATCGGCGCCGACCCGGAATTGCTGCGCTCCATGCGCGGGCGCGACGTCGGCATGATCTTCCAGGACCCGACGACCACGCTGAACCCGGTGCTGCCGATCGGGCGACAGGTGATCGAGGGGCAGGTCGCGCACGGCCTCGTGCCAGCCTCTGAAGCCCATGCCCGCGCGACGGACCTGCTCCGCGAGGTCGATATCCCCGACCCCGCCACACGCGTCGACCAGTTCCCGCACCAGTTCTCCGGCGGCATGCGCCAGCGCGCGGTGATCGCCATGGCGATGGCCGGCCGCAAGCAGTTGATCATCGCCGACGAACCGACCACGGCGCTGGACGTGACCGTGCAGGCCCAGGTGCTCGGCGTGCTGGCGCAGCTTCAGGCGCGAACCGGCGCCGCGGTGATCCTGATCACCCATGATCTCGGCGTGATCGCCGAGGTCGCCGACCGCGTGGTGGTGATGTATGGCGGGCGCATCGTCGAGGCGGGCCCGGTGGCCGATATCTTCAGCCGCCCGCAGCATCCGTACACGGTCGGCCTGCTCCGCAGCCTGCCCCGGCTCGACACGGTCGAGGCTCGGCTGGTGCCCATTCCCGGCCAGCCGCCAGCGCCCGCGCGGATGCCCACCGGCTGTGCCTTCCACCCGCGCTGCGCCATCGGGAGCGACCGCGCCGCCTGTGCCGCCGAAGATCCAGAACTGGTGGAGACGACCCCCGGGCGCTCGGTCGCCTGCCATTTCAGCGCCGGTGCCGTCTTCGCCGATGCGCCCCACGCCGAACCAATGGCCGCCGCCGCCGAAACCCGCACGCCGTTGCTCGAAATCTCCGACCTGCGCGTCCACTTCCCCATCCACGCCGGCGTCCTCAGGCGCGTGGTCGGTACGGTGCGGGCCGTCGATGGCGTCAGCCTGGTGGTCCATGAAGGCGAGACCGTGGGCCTGGTCGGCGAGTCCGGCTGCGGCAAGACCACCACCGGGCGCGCCGTGATGGGCCTGGTGCGCGCCACCGGGGGCCGCATCCGCTTCGCCGGGCAGGACATCACCGGGCTGTCGCGTGGTGCCCTCAGGCAGGTCCGCCGGCACATGCAGTATGTGTTCCAGGACCCCTTCGCCTCGCTCAACCCCATCCGCACCGCGGGCGACATCGTCGCCGAACCGCTGCGCATCCACGGCATTTTCGACGCGATGGGGGGCGAAAAGCGGGTTGGCGAACTATTCGAGCTCGTCGGCCTGTCGCGCACCATGATGGGCCGCTACCCGCGCGAATTCTCCGGCGGGCAGAAGCAGCGCATCGGCATCGCCCGCGCCCTGGCGCTGCAACCCCGGCTGCTGATCCTCGACGAGCCGGTGGCCGCACTCGACGTGTCCATCCAGGCGCAGATCGTCAATCTGCTGCAAGACCTCCAGCGCGAGCTCGGCCTGGCCTATCTGTTCATCGCCCACGACCTCAGCGTCATCAGGCACATTTCGCACCGCGTGGCAGTGATGTATCTCGGCCGCATCGTCGAGCAGAGCACGCGCGACGCGCTGTATGCGACCCCCGTGCATCCCTACACGCAATCCCTGCTATCCGCCGTGCCGCTGCCCGACCCCGCCTTGCGCGGCGCCCGCCGGCGCATCGTGCTGGAAGGCGACATCCCCAGCCCCGCGCACCCGCCGCCGGGGTGCAGCTTCCACCCGCGCTGCTTTCGCGCCGGCGCGCGCTGTGCCGCCGAAAAGCCGGACTTCGTGGACTACCCCGGCCTGCCAACCCAGGTCGCCTGCCACCACGCCGGACCATTGGCGCAGGTGGTGGCATGAGCCGGGGCATGCACGAGGCGCGCGTGCTGGCCGGCCGTGTGATGGGCTACACGGGCGCGCGGCTGGGCGTGCTCTATCTCACGCTGCTGATCGCCATCTCCGCCACCGGCGGCGTTGTGTTGCCATTCGATCCGTTGGCGCAGGACTACGCCAGCATGCTGGAAGGCCCGACCGCCACGCATTGGTTCGGCACCGATGAGCTGGGCCGCGACATCCTGGCCCGCGTCGTGTTCGGCGCCCGCACCTCCCTGCTGACGGCGGCGGGCGCGGTGCTGATCGCCGGCTGCGTCGGCATTCCCATCGGTCTCGTCGCCGGCTTCTTCGGCGGCTGGCGCGACGCGGTGCTGATGCGCATCATCGACGTGCTGCTCGCGCTGCCCGGCATCCTGTTCGCCATGGCCCTGATCGCCGTGCTCGGGCGCAGCCAGGCCGCGGCCCTGGTCGCGGTCGGCATCACCGGCATTCCCAGCTTCGCCCGCATCACCCGCGCCCAGGTGCTGTCGCTGCGCACACGCGATTTCGTGGTGGCGGTGGAGGCGCTCGGCGGCTCGGCGGCCTACACCATGTTCCGCACCGTGCTGCCGAACGCCTGGAGCCCGATCCTCGTCCAGGTGGTGATCCTGTCGTCGGTGGCCATCCTGCTGGAAGCCGCGCTGGCCTTCCTCGGCGTCGGCATTCCGCCGCCCACGCCATCCTGGGGCGAAATGCTGCGCACCGGAAAATCCTACCTCTATGAAGCACCGACCTACGCCGTACTGCCCGGCATCGTGCTGACCCTCACCATCCTGTCGCTCGACTCGCTGGGCCGCGCCCTGGGGCTGGTGCTGGAAGATCGGCGCGAAGTCGACGGCGACACCACCGGGCCGATCCTGCCATGAGCGGATACATCCTGCGCCGCCTCGCGCAACTCCTGCCGGTGCTGCTGATCGCCTCCTTCGGCATCTGGGCGATGGTCTACGCGGTGCCCGGCTCGCCGATCGGCGCCATCGTCGGCGAGAACGCGACGCCCGAGCAAATCCAGGCGGCGATCGCGCGGCTCGGCCTCGATAAACCGTTCCTGGTGCAATACTGGACCTGGCTGAAGGGCGCCCTCATCGGCGATTTCGGCCTCTCGATCCAGAGCCGCGAACCGGTGCTGGACCTGATCGCCACGCGCATTCCCGCCACCCTGCAACTGGGCCTCGCCGCCATCGTCGTGGGCCTGCTGCTCGGCGTTCCCGTGGCGGTGCTGGGCGCGCTCACCCAGGGGCGCTGGATCGACCGGTGGCTGTCCGGCTGGAGCGCGCTGGCGCTCGGCCTGCCGACGTTCTGGCTCGGCATCCTGCTCATCCTGCTGTTCGCGGTCGAACTGCGCTGGCTCCCCTCGGCGTCCTCGTATGTGCCGTTCTGGCGCGATCCGTGGGGTGCGTTGCAGAATCTCCTGCTGCCGGCGGTCACACTCGGCACCTACGTCTCCGGCATCTTCGCCCGCTTCCTGCGCGCCTCGCTGCTCGGCGAGTTGAAGGCCGACTACGTGCGCACCGCCCGCTCCAAGGGCCTGCGCGAGCGCGACGTGGTCGGCCGCCACGTGATGCGCAACGCGCTGCTGCCGTTCGTCACCATCGTCGGCCTGATGCTGGCGGCCTTCGTTGGCGGCACGGTGGTGACCGAGGCGGTCTTCACCTATCCCGGCATCGGCCGCCTGCTGATCCAGGCGATCGGCGTGCGCGACTACCCGCTCATCCAGGGCTGCATCCTGTTCGTGCTGGTGATCTACGTGACGATGAACGTGCTGGTGGACGTGCTGTACGCGTATATCGACCCGCGTATCAGCTATAGCTGAGGCCGAGCGGGCATCATCCCGCCAGGTCTTCAGGCGCCGCATCGTCGCCACGCGCCACATCGTCGTCCCCGTCCGGCGCGGCGGGAACGGCGTAGCTCTCGGTGAACCAGCGGCCGAGGTCGATATCGGCGCACCGGGCCGAGCAGAACGGGCGGAATTTCCGCTGGGCCGGTTTGCGGCAGATCGGGCAGGGCGGCGCTTTCGCTTCCTGTGGTTTGGCTTCAGCCATGGCGGGCTTCCTCGACGCTCCAAGGCGGGATGGGTGCGGCGCTGATCGCGTGCAAACCGAGCGGGCGGCCGGCGCGGCGGGCGAAGTCATCGAGTGCCACGGGGTCGGCGCGCAGGGCCGCGATGATCGCGGGGGTGGCGTGCAGGACCAGCGCGCGCTCGGGATGGGCGCGCATCGCGGCGGCGGCCTCGCGCAGGGCGGCCAGGCCGGCGGCGTGCGGCCCGGCCATGAGTTCGGCGAGCGGCGGATAGCTCCGGGTGCGGACGATTTCCGCGAGGCCCAGGGCGGTAAAGCCGAGGAAACGCGGGCGCTGCGGATCATCGGCCAAGGCGGCGGCGAAATCGGACGCCAGCGCGGCGCGGCGGCGGGCGGCCATGCCCGCGAGATCGACGAGGATGGCGCCGGACAGGTTGCGCAGGCGGATCTGCCGGGCGAGCGCAGGCAGCAGCGCACGGTTGCCCGCCTGCTGCGACGCGGCCTTGCTCTGCCGCGACGCGGTGGCGCCGGCGAGGTCGATGTCGATGGCCGTGAGGGCGGGCGTGCTGTGGACGTGCATCCGCGCGCCACCCGGCAGCGTCGCGCTGGGGTCGAGCAGTCCCGCGAAAGCGGCTTCCACGGCGTCATCGAAGGCCGGGCCGATGGTGAGCCGCGCGCCGAGACCAGGCCGCAGCAGCGCCGCCAAAGCGGGGTCGTCAACGATGATGGCGGCGGCGGGATGCAGTGCTGCGAGGCGGCTCACGGCGTCCGGCCCGCGTTCCAGCAAGGCCGGCGGACCGGCGCCCGGGTCGCGCTCGATGCGGGCCAGCCGCGGTCCCTTGCCGCCCTGTGCGGCGCGGGTGATCCGTACCGCGATGGCGTCGCCCTCGCTCACCCGCTTGCCGCCCTCGCTGTCGGGCAGGAAGCCGTCGGCCCCGTCCAGCGCGACGAAGGCGCCCGCCATGGCCGGGGCCAGCTTGCTCACCCGCCCGCGATAGATATCGCCGACGCCATCCGGCCGGCCGGGACGCCAGATCGCGACATCGGAAAATTCAGTGCCGTCCCAGGCCCCGACGCGGACCTCGCCGGGGCTGGCGGAAGCCAGGATCTTCACGGCATCGCGAAGCCGAGGCCGCGCAGCAACTGGGCGGTCTCGAACAGCGGCAGGCCGACGACGTTGGAGTGACTGCCGGAGATGAAGCGGATGAACGCGGCCGCGCGGCCCTGGCTGGCGTAGCCGCCCGCCTTGCCGTGCCATTCCTCGCTGTCCAGATAGGCCGCTTTTTGTGCCGCCGTCAGCCGGGCAAAACCGACGACGCTGTCGCACAGCCGCTCACCGCGCCGCCCGTCCGGCGCGGTGAGCACGACGGCGGTGAGCACATGATGGCGGCGGCCGGAGAGCAGATCGAGGCACATGGCCGCCTCGGCGCGGGTTGCCGCCTTGGGCAGCACCCGCCGCCCGACCGCGACCACGGTATCGGCGGTCAGCACGAAGGCGCCGGGCGTGGCCGCGGCGTCAGCCTTGGCGCGGGCCAGGCGTTCGGCCAGCAGCCGCGGCAGCTCGGTCTTCCCGCCCGGCAGATCGCGTGGTGTCTCGTCGATGTCGGTGGGCAGCACGGCGTCGGGCGTGATGCCGATCTGGGCCAGCAGAGCAAGCCGGCGCGGGCTGGCGGAGGCGAGGATCAGCCGCACGGGTGGAATTATTTGAACCGAAACGTGATCCGGCCCTTGCTGAGGTCGTACGGCGTCATTTCGACGTTCACACGGTCACCGGCCAGAACGCGGATGCGATTCTTGCGCATCTTGCCGCTGGTATGGGCGAGGATCGAGTGTTCGTTGTCCAGTTTCACGCGGAACATGGCGTTGGGGAGCAGTTCCATCACCGTGCCGCTGAACTCGATCATGTCTTCTTTCGACATCGAGCTATTCAGTCCTTCTGTAATCGCGGGCCTTGATTGGGCCGCAACATGGTGGGCGGGGGGGCTAAGGTCAAGCGAAGCGTCAATTCTGGCCGAGCCGGATGGCCACGCTGCGGGCATGCGCCTGCAAGCCCTCGGCTTCGGCCAGGGCCACGGCGGCCGGGCCGATGCTGGCCAGCGGGTCGCCGGTGCCCGCTGAGGCGATCCACGTGGTGCGCTTGAGGAAGTCGAACACCGACAAGCCGCTGGCATAGCGCGCGGAGCGGCCGGTGGGCAGAACGTGGTTGGGGCCGCCGATATAGTCGCCGATCGCCTCGGGGCAGTTGGGGCCGAGGAAGGCGGCGCCGGCGTGGCGGATCTTGGCGAACAGCGCCTCGGCGTCCGGCAGCATGATCTGCAAATGCTCGGGGGCGAACTGGTTGACCAGCCCGGCCGCCTCGTCCCAGTCGCGCACCAGGATGATCGCGCCGTGGTCGCGCCAGGACGCGGCGGCGATGGCGGCGCGCGGCAGGGTCGGAAGTTCGGCGGCGACGGCGGCGGCCACCGCATCGGCGAATGCGGCACTGTCCGTGATCAGAACGGCCTGCGCCACCTCGTCATGCTCGGCCTGCGCCAGCAGATCGACGGCGACGTGGCGGGCGTTGTTGCCCGCGCCGGCGAGGATGACGACCTCCGATGGCCCGGCGATCACGTCGATGCCGACCCGCCCGAACACCTGGCGCTTGGCTTCCGCGACATACGCGTTGCCCGGCCCGACGACCCGATCGACGGCGGCGATGCTGGCCGTGCCCCAGGCCAGGGCCGCGATCGCCTGGGCGCCACCGACGCAATAGATTTCATCCACCCCGGCGCGGCGGGCGGCGGCGAGCACGAGCGGGTTCATCACCCCGTCCGGCGTCGGCACGCACATCGCGATCCGCCCGACCCCGGCGGCGCGGGCGGGAATGGCGTTCATCAGCACACTCGACGGATAGGCCGCCTTGCCGCCGGGGACGTAGATGCCAACAGCGTCGAGCGCGGTCCAGCGCATGCCCAGGGTGAGCCCGATGTCGTCATCGAGGCGGAGGTCCTGCGGCAGTTGCGCGCGGTGGAAGCGCTCGATGCGCCGGGCCGCGAGGTCGAGTGCGGCGGCGAGATCGGCCGGAATGCCGGCGACGGCGGCGTCGATCTCGGCGGCGGGAATGCGCAGCGTCTCGGCGGTCAGGGTCAGGCGGTCGAAACGGGCGGTGTAGTCGAGCAGGGCCGCGTCGCCGCGCGCGCGGACGTCATCGATGATGGCGGTAACGACGGCGCCAACATTCTCCGTGGTCTCGCGCCCCTGGGCGAGCAGCGCGGCAAACTCAGCCGCGAACTGCGGCCTGGAAGTATCGAGGCGCATCATGCCGCGAGCGCGGCGCGGAACCGGGCGATCCAGGCGCCGATCTGCTCGGGGCGGGTTTTCAGCGCGGTGCGGTTGACGATCAGCCGGCTGGTAACCTTGGCGATGACCTCGGTTTCGACCAGGCCATTGGCCTTCAGCGTCGAGCCGGTGGCGACGAGATCGACGATCAGCCGGGTCAGGCCCAGCGCGGGCGCCAGTTCCATCGCGCCATTCAGATGCACGATCTCCGCCTGCACGCCGCGGCTGGAAAAATGGCGCCGCGCGATGTTCGGGTATTTGGTGGCCACGCGAACACGCGACCACTCGCGCGGATCGTCGGTACCAGCGGTCGCCACCGGTTCGGCAACGCAGACCCGGCATGGCCCGATCCCCAGGTCGAGCGGGGCATAGATCTCGGGGTAGTCGAACTCCATCAGCACGTCGGCGCCGCAAATGACGATCTGGGCGGCACCGAACGCGACGAAGGTGGCGACGTCGAAGCTGCGGACGCGGACGACATCGAGCGTGGGGTCATCGGTCGGGAAGCGCAGATGTCTACTGTTCTCGTCGTTCCAGCCGGCGCCCGGATGGATCCCAGCACGTTCCAGCAAAGGCGCGCACTCGGTGAGAATGCGGCCCTTCGGCAGCGCCAGGATGATCGGCGCGTCGGTGGCGGGTTCCAGGGCGGTGGCTTTGAAGGCAACGGTCATGGGGGGCTCGTACACTGGCCCGGGGCGCCAAGAAAGAGGGCAATCGACAACCCAGCCGCGACGCAGCATGGTGTCACGGCAAATTTCGGCACTCACGCAAGGGAGGCGGCCATGGGACTGAACGCGCTCAATCATTTCACCATCCGCCCGGTCGATCTGGAGCGGACCAAGACCTTCTATTGCGAGGTGCTCGGCCTGCCCGTGGGCTATCGGCCGCCGCTCGGGTTCGACGGCTACTGGCTGTACTGCGGAGACATTCCGACCGTGCATCTGATCGGGCCACGCGCCGGCGATGACGCAGTGCGGGCTGTCGGACCAACCGGGCTGCTCGATCATATCGCGTTTTCCTGCACCGGGTTGGCGGCGATGCGGGCCAATCTGGCGGCGCGCGGGATTGCCCACAGCGAGCGGATCATTCCGCGCGATCGGCAGACGCAGATTTTTCTGCATGACCCCGATGGGGTGGCAGTGGAACTGAACTATCCGCCGAACGAAACGACGGGGTGACGCGGCTGCCCGCCGCGGCGCCGCACGCGCGGGCCGTCGGCCGATCGTTGCGGATTTATCATTCGGCCGCGCGGGTGCCGGTGCTGGACGGATTCTACCGGCGATTTCTCGATCCCGCCGACCTCGCATTCGACGTCGGCGCCCATGTCGGCGACCGGACGGCGAGTTTTCGGCGGATCGGGGCGCGGGTGGTGGCCATCGAGCCACAGCCGGTGATCGCCCGGCTGCTGCGCCTGCTGTTCGGGCGGGATGGCGGGGTGATCCGGGTGGCCGCCCTGGTGGGGGCGGCGCCGGGCGTCGGCACATTATGGGTGAACAGCCGCAACCCGACCGTCTCGACCGCGAGCACGGCGTTCATCGCGGCCGCCGACGGCGCCGCGGGGTGGGAGGGGCAGGACTGGGATACGCCGATCGAGCGGCCGATCATGACGCTGGATCAGATCGTCGCCGCGCACGGACAGCCGGCGTTCATCAAGATCGACGTCGAGGGCTTCGAGGCCGAGGCGCTGGCTGGGCTCTCGGTGCCGCCGCGCGCCCTGTCGTTCGAGTTCACGACCATCCAGCGCGACGTGGCCCTGGCCTGCCTCGGCCGGCTGTCGGCCCTCGGCTACCAGGCGTTCAATGCGTGCCTCGGGGAGGCGATGGCGCTGGCCCATCCGGCACCGCTCGGCGCGGCGGCGATGGCCGCCTGGCTGCTGGCCCTGCCGCACGCGGCGAACTCCGGCGATGTCTATGCGAGCCTGGAGGCGGGCCGGCTGGAAGGAACCCTCGCGGCAAGATCCACGCCAAATTCCAGTCGCGGTAGGGACGCGGCTTACGCCGCGCCCCCCGCACAGATCCGAGCGTGCGCTGCTAACGCACTCGGCTCTTGCCTTGGATGTTTGACGTCGA
>JAYTUU010000048.1:0-8575 GCA_043744375.1 Rhodospirillales bacterium
CGACCAGGTCCACTTTGGCCAGGCCGATGCCGTCCATGCCGCACGCCAGAACACGCTTGACCGAGCTTTCCAGAAATACCCCGCCCGCTTCGTCAACAAGACACCAAACCCCCCGGCCACCAACAGCGGCCTGGATCAACCCCCAAACCCACAGCAAAGCAGAACGAGCCTAAATACCGAACCCGGGTGTATCAAAGTCGTTGACACGTTCCGCTTCGTTGTTTCCGGCCATATTTGCAAGCAGTCTGTTGAACTGCTCGTTCGGTGTCGCGTAATCATGGTGCCGATGTCGGAAGTGGCGGGATGCCAAAGTGCAACCCACCTTCCGCTCGCTGAATGAGCGTCTGGAAATCGTCTCCGCGTCCGCGTATAGCTTCGTGCCAACATGGCGAGGGGTCTGTGGTGGCGACAGGGCCGGCCTTTCCGGCATCACAGACTAAAGAGGACAGCCCTGACGGGCTTAGAGCAATACGAGAATGGGCAAGTTTCCCGAGAAATTTAGCGGGTTGCAACCGGAGTTGGAAACCGCCCTCTTTCGCAGGAGCTCCGGGAGGGTGTGATGCGGATTGCGGTGTTGGACGACTGGCAGGGGATTGCCGAGACGGCGACGGACTGGTCGGCGGTGATGGCGCGGGCGGAAATGCGGTTTTTCCGCACCGGATTTGCCAGTGTGGAAGCGACGGTGGCGGCGCTGGAGGGGTTTGACGTCATCCTGGCGATGCGCGAGCGCACCTGGCTTGGCGGGCCGGTGATCGCGCAGTTGAAGAAACTGCGACTGCTGACCTTTACCGGGCCGCGCAATGCCGCGGTGGACATGGCGGCCTGCACGGCGCAGCGGATCGTGGTGTGCAACACGGCGTCGAACGGGTCGTCCAACGATACGCCGGAACTGGCGCTGGCGCTGCTGATGGCGGCGGCGCGGCGGATTCCGCTGGGGGATGCGGAAATGCGTGCCGGGCGGTTCCAGGAGAACGTGCCGCCGGGGTTGGGGTTGTATGGGCGTACGCTGGGGGTGATCGGGCTCGGGCGGATCGGGGGGCGGGTGGCGTCGTATGCGCTGGCGCTGGGGATGAACGTGATCGCGTGGAGCACGAACCTTACACAGGCGCGGGCGGACGAGGTTGGCGTGCGCCTCGTGGACAAGGCGACGCTGCTGGCGGAGAGCGATGCGGTGACAATTCATCTGGTGCTGTCGGCGCGGTCGCGTGGGCTGCTGGGGGCGGATGACCTGGCGCAGATGAAGCAGGGGGCGATCCTGGTGAACACCTCCCGCGGGCCGATCGTGGAGGCGGCGGCGTTGCTCGATGCGCTCAGGGAAGGGCGGATTTGCGCGGCGCTCGACGTGTTCGACGAGGAGCCGCTGCCGGCGGATCATCCGATCCGCCATGTGCCGAATACCGTGCTGGCGCCGCATATGGGCTACGTCACGCGCGACAACATGAACGCGTTCTATGTGCAGTCGGTGGAGAACATCCTGGGATGGATGGACGGCAAGCCCATCCGGGTGATCAACCCGGAGGTGCTTGCCAACGCCCCCTGACTACCAGCGCCTGACTACCAGCCCCTGACTACCAGCGCTGCCTAGACAGAAAGGCCTCCGTGGTCTCGATGAGGCCACGGGCCTGGGCGGCGCCGGCGGATTGGGCGGCGATTGCGGGGGTGACAACGGCTGGTGCGCCGTCTTGCGGGGTGTAGCCGATGGTGCGGCGGGTCGTTTCGATGTCCCAGCGCATGCCGGGGTTCGCGCTCATCAGGTTGAGGACGGCGAACTTCACCTCGGGGCCGGCGAGCACAGCGCGTTCGAAGGCGTGGCACATGTCGCGGTCGGACAGCCACATCTCCTGGCCCCAGGCGCCCCAGTTCATGTGCGAGCCGGGGAGGTTGCCGGCGCTGCGCTGGTTGTAGCCGATGCGGAAGCAGATGGCCGAGAGGCCCCAGCGTTCGCTGTAGGATTTGCCCAGTCGTTCGCCGAGCAGCTTGGAGACCCCGTAGGCGTTGACGGGATAGGGTTCGACGGCGGTGGTCAGCGTCTCGTCGTCGAAGCGCTTGCCGGCGACGGTCCAGTTTGAGCTGGCGAAGATCAGGCGTTTGGCGGCCTGGCGGGCGGCGGCTTCGTAGACGTTCAGGGTCAGGTCGAAGTTGAGTTTCTGGATCGAGGTCCAGGAGGCGTCGGGGCTGGGGTCGCCGGCGAGGTGGATGACGGCGTCAACACCGGCGAAATGGGCGGCCCAGGCGTCGTCCCAGTGCGCGAGGTCGGCCTCGATCACCTCCGGGTCGCCTTGTTGCGCGATGTCGAGTTTCTTCACGGCCCAGCCAAGGGTGGCGAAATGGGCGGAGAGTTTGCGGCCGATATTGCCGCCGGCGCCGGTGATCAGGACGGTTTTGGTCATGGTATGCCTCTCAGTGGAAAGTGCGGCCGCCGTCGACGGCCAGGGCGGTGCCGGTGACGTAGGCGGATTCCGCGGAAGTGAGGAACAGCGCGGCGGCCGCGATGTCTTCCGGCACGCCGGCGCGTTTGAGCAGATAGCGGTCGAGGATCTTGGCCAGTGCGGCTTGCGGATCCGGCGCCTGCTCGTAGCCAGCGCGGGCCATGGGAGTGTTGATCAGGCCGGGGCAGATCGCGTTGACGCGGATGTTGTCGGCGGCGAGATCGACGGCGAGGGACTTGCTGAACATCACCAGGCCGGCCTTGGCGCTGCAATAGGCGGTGCGCTGTTCGAGCGGACGCAGGCCGGCGCCCGAGGCGATGTTGACGATCGTACCGGCGCCGGCCGCGCGCAGGAACGGCAGGGCAGCGGCGCAGATGTGAAATGGGCCGTCGAGATCGACCGCCATGACGCGGCGCCATTCGGCCGAGGTCATCTCGCCGAACGGGCGCATGAGGTCGATGCCGGCGGCGTTCACCACGCCGTCGAGGCCGCCAAGCGCCGCCGCAGCGGCGGCGATGGCGGTGCCGACCTGGGCCTCGTCGGCGACATCGGCGGTGACGGATGTGAGGCCGAGGCGGCCGGCCTGCACCGCGAGGGCGGCTTCGCTGCGGTCGAGCATGGCGACGCGGGCGCCTTCGGCGGCGAAGCGGGTGGCGATGGCGAGGCCGATGCCGGAGGCGGCGCCGGTGACCAGAATCCGTCGTCCTTGCAGGCGCATGTCCTCCCCCGTCCGGTTGTTGGCGCGGAAGCTAAGCAGAGATTCGCAGGTTGGCCAACGGAAGGGCGTGCGTTTGCACCGCAGGCAAGAGCGCCTCCGGCGGCCAAGGGCAGTGGCCCTTGGAACCCCGGACTGCTCGCGGCTGGACGGACAGCCTTCGGGCGAGCCCCGCGATCTCGCCGCATTCACGGGCGAAGCCCAAACTCCCGCGCGATCGAAATGCGGTCCGAGATGTCGATTGCCTGCGGCGCAAAAAGTCGGGGGGATCAAAGGGGCGTGCCCCGTCGCGCGAATGCGCGCTGCGCACGACGCCGCCGGAGGCGCGCTTGCCTTCCCTGGACTACCGTGGCGGAGCCGATCGGACTCTGCTTAGGTGAGGTGGGCCAGCGCCAGATAGGCTTCGCTCTGCATCTCCTCCAGCCTTGACGCCGTGCGTTCGAACATCTGCGCGTTCTCGCCGCGCTGATACAGCTGGTCCGGCAACGCGTCGGCGGAGGCGACCAGTTTCACCCGGTGGTCATACAGCGCGTCGATCAGCACGATGAACCGTCGCGCCTCGTCGAAATTATCGGGCGACAGGCGCGGAATGCCGTCGAGGACAACGCAATGAAAATGCGTCGCCAGCGCCAGATAATCGCCCGCCCCCCGCGCCGTGCCGCAGAGTTCGGAAAACTCGAACCGCGCCACCCCGTCGGCGGCGGCCGGCACTGGCAGCGTGCGCCCCATGATCGTCAGCGTCTCCGGCCGCGACGGCACACCGCCGGTCAACTCCACGAACGCCGCATCGAGCGCCCGCTCGGCCCGCCCATCGGCCGGAACATGCCAGGTCGCCAGCCGCCCCAGCCGCATGCGGCGGAAATCCCGGCCGGCATCGAGCACCAGCACGTCGAGATTCTTCTTGATCAGCGCAATGAATGGCAGAAACGCATCGCGCCCCGGCTGGCCCTTGAACAGATCGTCCGGCGTGATGTTGGACGTCGCGACCACCACCACCGCGCGGTCGAACAACGCCTGGAACAGCCGGCCCAGGATCATCGCGTCGGCGATGTCGTTGACCTGGAATTCGTCGAAACACAGCAGCGCCGCCTCCGCCGCGATGCTGTCGGCGAGCGGCGGGATCGGGTCCTCGCCCCCCGGATTGGCCTGCCGCCAGGCGTGAATGCGGGCATGCGCGTCCTGCATGAAGCGGTGGAAATGGATGCGCTTGCGCCGCTTCACATCCGCCGCCGCGAAAAACAGGTCCATCAGCATGGACTTGCCGCGCCCGACCGCGCCGGCCAGATACAGCCCATCCGGCCGCGCCTCGTCCGCCCCCTCGGCCGGCTTGCGACGGAAAAACCGCGCGAGCAACCCGCTGCGCGCGTCCGGCCGCGGATCGGGGTCATAGCCGCGCAGCTTGATCCACAGCCCCTGCAACCGCTCGGCCGCCATCCGTTGTGACGGATCGGCCGCCAGATCGCCCCGCGCCACCCAGGCGCGATACGCGGGCAACGGTCCGGCGGCAAGCTCGTCAGGATTGATCGGCGCGTCCATGGTGCGCTGCGCAATACCCTGGATTTCGCGGCTTTGGTATAGTCGCCCGCAACAACGCAGCGAGACCAAGATGACCGACGCCGAAACCACCATCCGTGCCTACTACGCCGCCTTCAACGCCGGCGACATGGCAATTTTCCTCGGCCTGATGACCGAGGACATCAGCCACGACATCAGCCAAGGCAGCCGAGAAACCGGCCGCGCCGCCTTCACCCGCTTCATGGACCATATGAACCGCTGCTACCGTGAACAAATCACTGATATCACGGTCATGACCAACGCCGACGGCACCCGCGCGGCCGCCGAATTCACCGTCCACGGCCGCTACGTCGGAACCGACCCCGGCCTGCCACCCGATACCGGGCCCGCGATCGGCCAAACCTACATCCTCCCCGCGGGAGCGTTTTTCGCCCTGCGCGAGGGCAAGGTCGCGCGGGTTTCGAACCATTATAATCTGGGGGATTGGATCAGGCAGGTCAGTGGGTAGGCAAGCAAACCTCCGGTGGCCAAGGGCCGGGGGCCCTTGGAACCCGCGACTGCTTGCGCGATGGTCTTGGACGCCTCTTGCTGGCGCCGCAGGCAATCGTCACCGCGACCACGATGAACGATCGCGAAATTGTTCGGCTACGCCAGCCCGCCAGCAACAATGTGCGATGGCATCCGAAGGCTGTTGATCCAGCCGCGAGCAGTCGCGGGATCAAAGGGCCCCTGGCCCCCAGCCGCTTTCGGCACGAAAGCGCGTGCCTGTCGCGGGCTTGCCGCCGGAGGCGCGCTTAAGCGAGTGCTGTCACCTCATCGAACCCGAATCGCGGCGCGCGGGGATGCACGCCGGCGGGGTCGCCGTGGCCGAGGTTGATGAGGAAATTGGCTTTCCACCCGCGGTCCCACAGGAAGGCGCTTTCCAGTTTCAGCTTGTCGAACCCCGACATCGGCCCGCAGTCGAAGCCGAGCGCGCGGGCGGCCATGATGAAGTAGGCGCCTTGCAGTGTGCCGTTGCGCACCGCGGTTTCGTCGGACAGCTGGGAGTTGCTGGTGAACCAGGATTTCGCGTCGGTATGCGGGAACAGCTTGTAGAGGTGGTCGTAGAAGCGCGGGTCGTAGGCGACGATCACGGTCACCGGCGCGGCCATGGTTTTCGCCAGGTTGCCGGAGGAGAGCGACGGCTTGAGCTTCTCCTTGCCTTCCGGCGTGCGCACGAAAATGAAGCGCCCGGGCGAGCAATTGGCCGATGTCGGGGCCATTTTCATCAGGTCGAAAATGGCGCGCAGATCGTCGTCGGAGACCGCTGTGTCGGCCCAGGCGTTATGGGTGCGCGCCTGGCGGAACAGGCCGTCCAGAGCCGTGTCGTCGAGGGCCATCTTTAGAGCATCACCTGTTCGACGCTGCGCACTTCCGGCACGTAGTGGCGCAGCATGTTCTCGATGCCGTGCTTCAGCGTGGCCGAGGAGGACGGGCAGCCGCTGCACGAGCCCTGCATGTGCAGCCGCACGATGCCGTCGCGGAAGCCGCGGAACACGATGTCGCCGCCGTCGCCGGCCACGGCCGGGCGCACGCGGGTGTCAAGCAGTTCCTTGATCTGCGCCACGATCTCGGCGTCCTCGGGCAGCGTGTCCTCGTCCTCGGCGGCGTCTTCGCCCAGGATCACCGGGCGGCCGGCGACGAAGTGGTCCATGATCGCGCCGAGCACCAGCGGCTTGAGGCCTTGCCAGGAGGCGATATCGGACTTGGTGACGGTGATGAAATCGCCGCCCAGGAACACGCGGGTGACGCCGGGGAGGGCAAAAATATCGGCCGCCAGCGGGCTGCGATCGGCCGCCTGCGCGGTGGCGAAATCGGCGGTCGAGGCGCCCATGACGTCCCGCCCGGGCAGGAACTTCAGCGTGGCGGGGTTCGGCGTGCCTTCGGTCTCGATGAACATTTGGGATGCACCCTGTATGACTTGAAAGGGGACTGAACGAGTCCGGTTACTACATCGCCCGTCTTGGCCCGGAAGGCAAGGGGAGCGGGCCGCGGAAACCGCATGACCGGGCGGCGGGAATAGTTATATCCTGGGACGATGATGCTCTCACGCCGCCTGTTCCTGGGCGCCCTCGGCGCGCTGCCGATGCACCGCCTCGCTTTCGGGGCGGTCGCGCATCGGCTGAC
Organism: Rhodospirillales bacterium; assembly: GCA_043744375.1. GTDB lineage: Bacteria > Pseudomonadota > Alphaproteobacteria > Acetobacterales > Acetobacteraceae > CAIYPH01. Next base: position 6,826 of record JAYTUU010000048.1, read on the forward strand.
CATCCTGCACATGAACGACTTCCATTCCCGCCACGAGCCGGTGGATGGCCGCGCGATGAATTGTCGTGCCGATGGCAAGGCGGGGGACTGCTACGGCGGCGCCGCCCGCCTCGCCAGCGCCATCCGCGCCGAGCGCGCCGCCGCCACCGCGGCCGGGCGGATCGTGCTGCTGCTCGATGCCGGCGACCAGTTCCAGGGCAGCCTGTTCTACACCGCCTGGCGCGGCGAGGCGGAACTCGCGGTGATGCACGCGCTCGGCACCGAGGCGATGGCGGTGGGCAATCACGAGTTCGACAACGGCCCGGCCACGCTCGCCCGCTTCGCCGCCGCCGCGCGGTTTCCCGTGCTGTCCGCCAATATCGACGCCAGCGCCGACCCCGACCTTGCGGGAAAACTGCGCCCGCATGTGCTGCTGGAGAAATCCGGCCTGCGCGTCGGCGTTGTCGGCCTGACAACGCTGGAGACCGTCACCTCGTCCTCGCCCGGCCCGCATATCCGCTTCACCCCGCCCGCCGCGGCGCTGGCCGCCTCCGCCGCCGCGCTGCGGGACCAGGGCGCGCAGGTCGTCATCGCCCTTTCCCATCTCGGCATCGGCCAGGACCAGGCGTTGGCGGCCGGTGTGAGAGGGGTGGATGTGTTCGTCGGCGGGCATTCGCACACGCTGCTGTCCGACAGCGAGGCCGGCGCCGCCGGGCCGGCGCATGCCGTGATCGGGAGCGCGGTGGTCGTCCAGGCCGCCTGTTTCGGGCGCTACCTTGGCCGGCTCGACCTCGATTTCGACGCCGCCTTCGCCCCGGTCGCCTATGGCGGCGATTGCCGGCGCATCAGCCTCGATCTTCCGGAGGACCCCGCGGTCGCCGCCATCGTCGCCTCCTATGCGGGCCAGCTCGACGGCATCCGCCGCCGCGTGGTCGGCCAGACCGACGCGGCCGTGGACAACGCATTGTGCCGAGCGGCCGAATGCGCGCTCGGCAACCTCGTGGCCGAGGCGATGCTCGCGGCCGTGCATGGCGGCGAGGTCGCCATCATGAACGCCGGCGGCCTGCGCACCGGCCTGCCCGGCGGCGCGATCACGCTGGGAGACGTGCTGACCATGCTGCCGTTCGGCAACACCGTGGCCACCCTGAAGCTCGCCGGGCGGGATCTGCGCGCCGCCATCGCCAACGGCGTCGGCCGGGCCGGCAGTGGCGCCTTTCCGCAGATCGCCGGCGCCCGCATCGCCTGGAACCCGCTCGACAAGAGCCTCACCGATGTCGCCGTCCGCCAGCCCGACGGAACCTTCGCGCCGGTCGACCCCGACCGCATCTACACCGTCGTCACCAACAATTTCCTGCGCTCCGGCGGCGACGGCTACACGGCGCTGCGCGATCGCGCGATCGACCCCTACGACACCGGCCCGGCCCTCGACGAAGCCGTCGCCGGCGCCCTGGCCGCCGGCCCCTTCATTCCGCGCACGGATGGCCGCATCGGCTTGCGCTAATGCGGGCCGCCGGGGAACCGACGCTGGAACAAGCGGTTTCTTTTTTGCAAAAAAGAAACAAAAAACTTTTACCCGATTGGCATTGCGGCTAACCCGGATTTCTCACAGGCTCGGCGTTTTCATCCATGTATGCATCGTTTTGTGAGTATGGCTGGATGTTCCGTGCTTCTGTTTGGCTTTGCTGGCATGATTTGGACGCGGCTGTGGCGTTTCCCGCTGGATGCGGTTCTGTTGGGGTTCGATGTCGGCTTGCGATGTCTGTTTTGTGTT
>JAYTUU010000049.1:0-8498 GCA_043744375.1 Rhodospirillales bacterium
AGCGCCTCCTCAACCCCATCCGCCACGCCCTCGCGCTCCAGCCCGCCCCGCCGCGGCCCAAGCGAAAGCGCCCGCCCGCGCCCAAGGTGCGGCCGGCCCTGCGCGGCACCCCGCCACGCCCCCTCTACCCGACGCTGCAAGCCCTCCGCCCCTGGCCACCCCGCCTGACCAACTTGAAACCGGCCTGATCCGCCACGCGAGCGCATGTTCTAATTGTTACGTTTTAATAACAATTAGAACATGCGCGAGCCTGCCGCGCGGTCAGAGTGGCCCGCAATGCGCGCCGGGGAACGCCCAACGGCTCACGTCCCGCGCACCGCCGCCAGATCGGCGCCACGATGGCGCAGGCTCCCGTCGATCACCCGCCCGAGAACCTCCGCCAGCAGCGGGGTCGAGAGCGGCTTGCTGAGGAACCCATCCATGCCCGCCGCCAGACACTCCTTCTCGTCCTCGCTATACGAATTCGCCGTCAACGCAACGATCGTCACCTCGGCCCCCGGCCCCGCCAGCGCCCGGATCGCCCGCGTCGCCACCAGACCGTCCATGTCCGGCATCATCATATCCATCAGCACCAGATCGAACGCACCCGTCGTCACCGCGTCCACCGCCGCGCGCCCGTTCACCACCGCCACCACCGCATGGCCCAATAATTCCAGCCGCTTGGTCGCCACCATCCGGTTGGTTGGATTGTCCTCCGCCAGCAGCACCCGCAACCGCCGCCCCGCCGCGCCCGCCGGCGCCTGCTTCGTCTCCGGTTTGGTCACGGCCACCTCCTGCGGATCTATGTCGAACGTAATCGTGAACCGGAACTCCGACCCCTCGCCCGGCGTGCTCGTCACCGTGATCGTCCCGCCCATTTGCGTCACCAGCCCCTGGCTGATCACCAGCCCCAGCCCGGTTCCGCCGAAACGCCGCGATATCGAACTATCGACCTGCGAGAACTGCTTGAACAAATGCGGCAGCGCCGCCGCCGGTATGCCGATCCCGCTGTCACGCACGGTGAACCCAAGCTCCGCCCGCCCCGCTTGCAGCCCCAGCAGCGTCACCTCGATCGCGACAAACCCGGAGGCGGTGAACTTCACCCCATTGCCCACCAGGTTGAACAACACCTGCCGCAACCGCCCGGGGTCGCCCACCAGCCGCGCCGGAATTGCCGGCGATACCGCAACCTTCAGCACCACCCCCTTCTCCGCCGCCTTCAAGCCCAGCAGCGCACCGACACCCTCCAGCAACGGCGCGAGCTCGAACGGAATATGTTCGAGGTCGAGCCGCTGCGCCTCCAGCTTCGAGAAATCGAGAATGTCGTTGATGATCACCAGCAGGCTCTCCGCCGCATCGCGCAGCATCTCGGCAAACCGCCGCTGCTCCTCGTCAAGCTCGCCGTCCAGCAGCAGCCCGGCCATGCCGATCACCCCGTTCATCGGCGTGCGGATTTCATGACTCATCATCGCCAGGAACTCGCTACGCGCCCGGGTCGCCGCCTCCGCCGCATCACGCGCCGAGGCCAACGCCCGCTCCGTCAGCTTGCGTTCGGTGATGTCGGTATAGGTCCGCACCGACCGCCCGTCCGCCAGCGTCTGCGTGTGCACTTCCAGGATCGCCCCGTTCGGCCGCGTCCGCTCATAGACGGCCGGACCAATCCCGCCCTGCAGCGCGAGCGTGCGAATTTCGCCGCCATGCGTCCCCGTCCCGCCGAAATCCTCGTGCGCCACCTGCCACGCCAGAATATCGGCAAAGCGCACGTCGGTATGGGTCAGGTGTGCCGGCAACCCGAGAAGCTCGGCCGCCCGCCGGTTGATCACCGGCACCATGCCGCGCGTATCCACCATCAGGATGCCCTGGCTGATATTCTCCAGTGTCGCCGTCAACTCCGCCCGCGAGCGCAGCAGCCGCCGCCGCTGCACCGCCAGCAGCCCGCCGACGACGATCACAACCGCCGACAGCACGCTGCCGACCACGATCTTCGCCATCCGGTCGCGCTCGTACACCGCCAGCACATCCGCCCGCGCCAGCCCGACCGTCACCGCCAGCGGGAAATCCGCCAGCCGCCGGAACGCGCTGATCCGCTCCACCTGGTCCAGCGCATCCGTCTCCGCATACACCCCGGCCGTCGCATTGCCGAACACCCGCTTCACCTGCGGATCATCCAGAACCTTGCCGACATGCTCCGGCCCATCCGGCGCGCGCGCCCGGATCACCCCGTCGCGCCCCACCAGCATGATCGCACCCTGCCCGATCTCCAGCGATCCATAGAACCGCGACAGCACCAGCGGATCGAGCGACACCACGATCACCCCAGCCAGCGCGCCCTCGCGGGTCAGCAGTTTGCGGGTGAACTGGATCGACCACTTCTTGGAGACCCGCCCGAACACCGGTACGCTGATGAACAGGGCATCCGCCGCCGTGTCGAGCTGCGCGCGAATATGCGCCCGATCGGCCAGATCGACCCGCTCCGCCACCGGCCCGAGGCTCGACGCGATCATCACGCCTTGCCCATCCACCAGCGCAATCTGCATCGTCAGCCGACTTGCCGACTGGCCGGCCGCCGCCCATTGGGCGATCGCGCGCGGGTTCTCCCCGGCCGCAAAGGCCGCCCGCAGAATCAGCATGGTCTGATCGACACTCTCGATCGTGCGGTTGATATGCTCGCCAAAGCCGCGCGCGAGGTTGCTGCCATCGCGCTCCGCGGCCAGCGTCTCGCGTGCATACTCCTCCTGCAATTGCAGAAACACGGTCGCCCAGATCGCCATCAGCGCCAGTCCGACCAGAAGGATCGACACCTCCGGCAGCAACCGCACACCTGTTCTTGCCACGCTCACGACACACCGCCCATTCAACGCCACCCAATCCGGCTTCACTCATTCTGCCAAGTCAAGGTTAATACCCTATTCACCCTGCACCGCGCATGAACGCGCTGTCCGACATAATCGCCGCATCTGGGCCGCCGCGATCCGCCGCCGCCAGCGCCGGCCGGGCCGTCACAGACCGGATCCGACGGGAAGGCTGCCGGCACTGCGCCCGCTGCCCGTATGCCGAAGCCGCCTGTCGGGTGGCCCAACCTGCGCTGCTGTGCATCGAAGACCACCGCGCCGTCGCCTGCGTCCGCCACGGCGACGCGCCGGTGCTTGCCGATCTCGCCAAGGTTCTGGAAACCATTGCACGCTATGGTGCATTCAACGAAGCGAGTGCCGCCTCGGTTCAGACACAACCAGACGGAGCCCGGCATGGCCGATACCCGGACGCCTGTGCAAACCCCGCCCGAGGCCGGTTCGTTGCGTTGGCTCTATGCCGGCGCGCTCTCGATCATCATCGTGCTCGTCGTGTCCATGACGGTTATTGTGCTAAACCTGCGCGAGAGCGCGCTGCAATCCTCCGAGCGCAGCCTGACCAACATCAGCATCGCCCTGGCCGAACAGGCCAACCGCGCCATCCAGGGCCTCGACCTCGTGCTGACCAGCCTCAACGAGTTCCTCCTCGTCGAGGGTGTGGTCGATGGTGCCAGCTATGAGCAGAAGATGTCGGAACAGCGCATTCATGTGCTGCTGAAGGAGAAGCTGACGGGGCTGCCGTATATCAACGCGGTCACCATGATCAACCCGGACGGCAAGCTGATCAATTTCTCCCGTTTCTGGCCGATCCCGGCCGTCAATATTGCCGATCGGGACTATTTCAAGGCGATCAAGGCCGACCCCAAGCTGCACAGCTTCATCTCCGCCCCCGTCCCCAATCGCGGCGACGGCACCTGGACGGTCTATCTGGCGCGTCGCGTTCACACCAGGAACGGCGAGTTCGCTGGATTGCTGCTTGGGGCCATCGAGCTGCGTTATTTCGAGGAGCTCTACCGCACCGTCTCGCTCGGTGCGGAAAGCGCGATTTCGCTCCTCCGCGAGGACGGTATGCTGCTGGCGCGCCACCCGCCGACGGCAAAGATCGGCGCGACCTTCGCCGATGGCGGCCAGCGCGTCGCACCGCGGGTCGGCACCGGGACGGTTCGGGAGCCCAGCCCGGTGGATGGTGCCATGCGGATCAAGGCCGCCCACCGCCTCGTCAACTTCCCCCTCGTTGTGCTGGCCACGCAGACCGAGACGGAAGCGCTGCGCGGGTGGTCAGGCGTCACCTGGGTGCTCGGGCTGATCACCGGGGGCTGCGTGATCGCGGTTCTGGTGGCGGCTTTCGCGATGGGCAATTGGTGGCGCCAGCAGCAGCGCGCCGGGCAGGAGCGGGCGGACCTGGCGCAGGCGGAGGCCGAACTGGCGCGCAGCCGCGAGCGCGTCGCCGAGGAGTCGAACCGCGCCAAGTCGGGCTTCCTGGCGATGATGAGCCACGAAATACGCACGCCGATGAACGCCGTGCTCGGCCTCGCCGGCACCCTGCTGGACGGCACGCTGGCACCGCCGCAGCAGAAAATTGTCGAGGCAATCCGCGATTCCGGCGACAGCCTGCTGCGTATCCTCAATGACATCCTTGACTACTCCAAACTTGATGCAGGGCAGATGACGCTGGAGACCGCACCGTTCTCCCCCGCAGCGCTGGCACACAACGCCGTCAGCATCATGGGGCCACGCGCCATCGCCAAGGGACTGCGGATCGAGGCGACGGCGGATCCCGGCCTGCCGCCGGCCCTCAACGGCGACGCCGGGCGCATTCGCCAGATCCTGCTCAACCTGGTTTCAAACGCGGTGAAATTCACCGCGGCGGGACACGTCACGGTCGGTGCCCGCCGCATTCCCGGCGGCAACGCCGGCGACATGGCGCTGGTGGAGTGGGAAGTCAGCGACACAGGCATTGGCATTCCCGCCGACCAACTTGGCGCCTTGTTCGGTGAGTTCATGCAGGCCGACAGCTCGATCACCCGCCGCTTCGGCGGCTCCGGCCTTGGCCTGGCGATCAGCAAGCGCCTGGCCGAGCAGATGGGCGGCACAATCACGATCGATTCCGAAACCGATCGTGGCACGATTCTCCGACTGCGTCTGACGTTGCCTATGGTCGCGGAGGTCGTTCCGCCGCACGAACCCGTGACCGACCCGGCCGTCGAGTTCCGCGCGGCGCTGACTCAACTCGGCCGTCCGATGCGCGTGCTGTTCGCCGAAGACAATCCGACGAACCAGTTTGTCGCTTTGCAAATGCTGAAGGGCTTCGACGTCCATATCGACCTCGTGGGTAATGGGGTTGAAGCCATCGACGCCGCGAGCCGCTTCACCTACGACGCGATCTGCATGGACGTCCGCATGCCCGAAATGGACGGCCTGACCGCCACCCGGGCGATTCGCAGCATGGCGGCCAGGGTGGCGCGCATCCCCATCATTGCGTTGACGGCAAACGCCTTCGCCGAGGATGTCCAGGCGTGCATGGATGCCGGCATGGACCAGTTCATCGCCAAGCCGATCAGCCGCAACCTGCTCCTCGCGGCACTCATGCAGGCCTTGCCCGACCACGCAGAGGCAAAGCCGGCCGCCCTGGCAGCGGGGGGCGCGGCGATGGAGGCTGTCGACTCTACCGCGCTTGCATACCTTCAGGAAGCGATCGGCGCGGACGGCCTCGCGGAACTGCTCGAGATTTTTACCCAGGAGACCCAGGCGCGCCTGAGCGACCTCGGATCGCGGTCCGGCAAAACATTGCTGCGAGAACTGCATTCGCTGAACGGCGCGGCCATGACCGCCGGCGCGCCCGCGCTCGCTGCCGCGGCCGCCGAAATGGAAGTCCGCCTACACGCTGGCGACACCCTGACGGCTGCAGACCGAGCGGTGCTCGCCACCGCGTTCAACGCATGGCAGATACATGTGGCCGCACGCGCGCCGACAGAACCGCAAACCAGACTTGGTTAGGTCGCGTTACTGTCTGATTACGTAACAAACACGGGTTCCTGGTCCCCCGTGAGGAACTCTTGTTTCACGCGGCTGCGTAGCGGGATCGTGGCGGTTGAGTTCTGGAACGTCCGGCTGCCCGCGAACGGGAACTCCAGATGCACTGCGTCGATGCGGCGCATCAACGCGAGATCGGCGGGCGAGACCGGGCGCGGCAGATAGTAGACGCTGCCGCGGCTGAGGGTCAGCGCCCTGGCCTGCCGGGTGATCGGCAGTTCGTGCGCCCGGTCGATCATCGCCTTGCGCTCAACAGCCCGGCCTTGCTGAGCGCGCCGGCAGCGCCTTCCTGCAACTGCGCCTTCCATTGCGTGATCTGGTTCGGGTGGACATCAAACTGCTGCGCCAGATCGGCCAGCGTCCTGTCCCCCTTGATGGCCGCCAAGGCCACCTTCGCCTTGAAGCCCGGCGTCTGGTTCCACCTCTGTCGTCCACTCATCGTCGCTCCTGTTCATAAGCAAGCTTGCTTGATCAGGCACGCCCACGCCACTTATCCGACCGTCCAGATCCCCCAAGCCACCTCTCAGAACACCGCGCAGTGCCTCGGGTTCTGCGTCGACGAACAGCGTAGCCCTGGGATCCCAACAATCCGCACGCGTCGATCCGGGACACACATCACTCCCACCATGTTTGCGACCGTGCTACAATTTTATGGCCATACGGAACCGTCTCCACGTGGCATGTCACTCTTGATGGCGCGGATGAGCATGCGTAAACATCAACTGTCGAAAATGGATCTCAAGACACGGAAAAACAACGACGTCCCCGTAGCTCAGCAGGATAGAGCACAGGATTCCTAATCCTGGGGCCGTGGGTTCGAATCCCGCCGGGGACACCACCCGCCTTCCGCCGAACCACTCTCCGGTGAGTTCGAGGGGCGCAAAAACCGCAGGAGTCCTGCGGTTTTGCGGGGGATGACCTGGGGCTCCGAGGGCGCAACGAACACCGAAAACGCTCTCCGAAGGGCCGATTATCTCCGCGACCTGGGGCTATGGGGGTTTCGGCCCCGAGTTTTAGTGTCTTGAAATAGAACACTTTATTGGTGCGATTACGCACCATGAGTTCGAAACTCGATCGGGTGGGCAGTGGCGACTGGGAGCGAATCTCCGGCTCCAGGTTTGGAACAGTCCAGGCTCAATGTGCCGCTGGCATGCCGGTTGGACGCCTGCGTCACCGCCCCCGTAACCGAGCAGTTGTGGGATCGTAGACATAGTTTGTGATCGTACCGTCCTTGATCTTCGCCACCGCCTCATCGACCGCAAACAGCGGCACCAAGAACCATTCCCTGGGGACGACTGGATTTCCAAAACGGTCTCTGATTTCAATATCGAGCCGCGCGGGATCGAATACCCGGTGGATCAGGGTTTCAAGCCGGGTCCGATTGATGTTGAACAGTTCATAGGTCGCGACGACCTCGACGTCTGCCATCAGGAAGGTCGGCTGAAGCCGCGCGCCGGCCAGGCGCTGCTGCACGCCAATGTTCGTGACGCCGATTTTGTGAAGCAAGTCGCGGTTGGCGGATACGACAGGATGATCCGACTTACTCCGCAGCACATAGATCGTCCCGCTCGCCTGGTCATCCTGCGTCCGCTCTCCCGAGAACAGGGGCCCTGCAGCAGGATCGGTGATCCTGCGACCGGCATCGTCCTTGTTGAGCGCCCGCTGAAGCGAGCGCAACAACATGTTGCTCTCGGTGCCATTGTCGAAGATGACGCGAAGGCGGGCATCCGTGCGGCCCTGTGCATTCGTGAACAGTTGCTCGACCTCGGCGACGTACGCCTTCTGGCCGCCAACGATGAACCAACTTCCCGGCCGGATTTCAGCTTTCAACTCGAAGGGCCGTGTCTGCCGGACGCCTCCATCAAGCTCCTTCTGCACCTGCTGAAACAGTGGCTTGAAGCGATCGAAATCCTCGCACCGGTCGCGTTTGGCGATCTCGTCCGCCTCGCGCTTCTCCGCCGCCGTCCGCACATGGCGCAAATCCGCGATGCCGGCGGCGGCCGGCACATCGACGCCGAGCTGGCTGAGCAACTCGTCATCGTCGATGTCGTCCGGGATGCTCTCTCCTGCCAGCGGTCCGGCCGAAAGCAGCCCCTGATGATCGACCGGGGCGAGCAGTGTCCGGGCGTCGTCAAGCTCCCGCAGCCGATCGAGCCGCACGGCGTAGATCCGCTCGAAGATGTCGCGCTCCTCGCCATGCTGAGGCGAACGGCCATGCTCCTCGACAAATCGCTGGATCTCCTCGAAGCCGGCGATGATGCGCTCCTCGCGCGGCGTGCGGCTGCCCGCACGCTTCGCCTCAACCTCGATGCCGAGCTCATCAAGGAGTGCGTCATCCTCGTCGGTGAATTTAGCCACGCGCCGCCTCCGCCTTCATCCGGGCCAGGAAGGCCACGCCTTCGGCCATGCGCTTCTCCCAGGCGTCCGGCGAGGTGATGGATGGAAGCCGACCGCGTTCCTGTTTGAATTTCAAGGCACGCTTTGCCAAGTCCCGTGCTTCCTCCATCGTCAGGTTCACCCGCTTGGCGCTGATGATGGCCTGGATCTGCCTCAGGCTCTCCTCGCTCATGGTCTTGGCGAGAATCGAGTAGGCCTCACCGAACGGGTTGATGCTGTCGATCAAGTCGATGTCGAGCT
>JAYTUU010000050.1:0-8461 GCA_043744375.1 Rhodospirillales bacterium
GCGCCGTCACCATCGAATGCACCGGCGCGCCCTCGCGCATGGGCTACTGCCACTGCCGCTCCTGCCGCTCCTGGTCGGCCGGCCCGGTCAACGCCTTCACCATCTGGGCGCCCGACGCCGTCAAGGTGACCGGCGGCGGCGAGCACCTCGCCACCTACGCCAAAACCCCCCGCAGCGAACGCCAGTTCTGCAAACTCTGCGGCGGCCACGTCATGACCGTCCACCCCGCCGGCCCCTATATCGACGTCTACGCCGCCACCCTCCCCGACCTTCCTTTCGTCCCCGGACTGCACGTCAACTACGGCGAAACCGTGCTGCCGATGAAGGACGGCCTGCCCAAATTCAAGGCCGGTGGCGGCGGGGAAACGATGGGCGAATAGGGATGGGGAAGGCAAAGCCCTGGCTTTCCCTATGCCGCCGCTTCTGGAGCCTCTCCCACCACAATCACCCGCCGTATTTCATCGGACCGAAACCCGATCGCCGCCGGCCGCCGCACACCTGGCAACGCGGCGACGTCGTACAATTCCTGCACCACCCCGTTGAACCGCACCCAGTGCACCGTATCCCCGGTCCGCAAATCCACCACCAGAACGGCACAGCGCGCCGCCGCCTTGCGCGCCGCCAGCGCCTCCTCCAGCGCGAGCCCGGAAAACGTCAGGTTGTCGCGCGGCATTGACAGCCCGATCAGCGCAAAATCCCCGGCGAACGACAGCCCCCTCGCATAGCCCGGGCAGAACGCAATCGGCTCGAACCGCCCTGCCGCGACATCGACCCAGCCGAACTCCCCGGTCCCCGAATTCAGCACCCACAACCGCCCGCCATGCAGCCGCGGCGAATGCGGCATCGACAGCCCGGCCACCACGACCTCCCCGCTCGCCACGTCGATCACGCATCCGCCGTCGCGCCGCTGCTCGCGCCAGCCATCCGCCACATCGCTCCGCCCGACCACGCTGACATAGCGCGCGACGCCATCTTCCATCGCTAACCCGTTGAGATGGCATCGATCCTCCGCCGCCAGCCGGCTGATGAAGCGCGGCCGCCACAGCGGCACGAAACTGTCGCGGTCCGACACGGTGGCGATGCAACTGAACAGCGTATTGGCAAACACCGGCCGCCCATCCGCCAGCAATCCAAGATCATGCACGTCCAGATCGCCGGTCACCCAACTCATCCGCGGCGCGAACAGCGCGTCATGCACGGCGTGCTTCGCGCCCCCCTCATAGGCCTCCCCCGCCGCCAGCACGTCGTGAAACCGCCATATCTGATACAATGTCGCCACATGCAGCGCCCCCGGGGACGCCACCATCCCCATGCAGCGCTCCAGCGTCCGCTCGAACACCGACAACCGCCCCTCCGCCCCCACGCCGAGCAGAAACAGTTTTCCCGCTTGATACGTCGTCACCGCCAGGCTCGCCTTGTGTTCGGCCAGAAACGCCGTGAACTGCCGCGACGCCTGGATTTCGAGCCCCGTCTCGCCTGCTGCCACGCCCGCCTCCCACTGCCGCCCCACCATTCCGTCCCGTCCGCCGTCCCGCCAGGGGCCATGCGCGTTAATCTACTGGAAAACGATCTTATAACGAAACTTTGCGGCCGTCCGACCAGACTGGCGCACCCCAGACTGGCCGCACCAGACTCCCTATCCCGCCCCCCAGCCAAGGCACCCGATGGCCCTGTCTCCCGTCGATCTCGCCACCATCGCGTCCGGTTCCGGAGGCTTCGTCCTTATCGGCATCGACGACAACGACCGCTCCGGCCACGCCGTCGCCAACGCCGGCGACGTCAACGGCGACGGCTTCGACGACCTGATCATCGGCGCCCGCTACGCCGACGGCACCGCCAACGCCCGCGTCGACGCTGGCGAAACCTACGTCGTCTTCGGCCACGCCACCGGCTTCCCCGCCACAATAGACCTCGCCACCATCGCCCAGGGTACCGGCGGCTTCGTCATCTCCGGCCGCGACTCCGGTGATACCTCCGGCTGGGCCGTCGCCACCGCCGGCGACCTCAATGGCGACGGCCTGGCCGATCTCGTCATCGGCGCCCCCCGTGCCGCCTCCGCCACCAACGCCCGCATCGGCGCCGGCGAGAGCTACGTCGTCTTCGGCACCGCCACGCCCCCCAGCGCGGGAATTAACCTCGCCGACATCGCCCAGGGTATCGGCGGCTTCATCCTCCTCGGCGCCCAGGCCGGTGACCGCTCCGGCGTCAGCGTCGCCTCCGCCGGCGACATCAACGGCGACGGCCTCGACGACCTGCTGATCGGCGCCTACCGCGCCGCCTCCGCCGACAACGCGACCCTCCTGGTCGGCGAAACCTACCTCATCTTCGGCACTGCGACCGGCTTCCCCGCCAGCATCGACCTCGCCACCCCCGGCTCGTCAGGGATCGTCATCCGCGGCCAGGACGGCGGCGACGAGTCCGGCCGCGCCGTCTCCTCCGCCGGCGACCTCAACGGCGACGGCTACGACGACCTCCTCATCGGCGCCCTATGGGGCGACGGCGTCGCCAACTCGCGCGGCTCCTCCGGCGAAACCTACGTCCTCTACGGCGGCCCCGGCGCCTTCCCCGCCACCATCGACCTCGCGGCCATCGCTGCGGGGAATGGCGGGTTCGTCCTCTACGGCGAAGACGCGCTCGACAAATCCGGCTTCACCGTCGCCTCCGCCGGCGACGTCAACGGCGACGGCATCGACGACATCCTGATCGGCGCCATCGGCGGCGGCGGCGGCGCCAACGCGAAAGCCTTCGCCGGCGACACCTACGTCGTCTTCGGCAAATCCACCGGCTTCCCCGCCAGCCTCGACCTCGGCACCATCGCCGCCGGTACCGGCGGCTTCGTCATCCACGGCCAGGACGCCGGCGACAAATCGAGCTACTCGATCGCGGGGATCGGCGACTTCAACGGCGACGGTTTCGACGATCTGGTCATCGGCACTCGCCTCGGCGCCGGCGCGGCCGACGCCAAACCCTATGCCGGCGACAGCTACGTCGTCTTCGGCAAAGCCACCACCACCGCCATCGACCTCGCCACCATAGCGGCGGGAACCGGCGGCTTCGTCGTCTACGGCGCCGAAGCCGGAGACCGCGCCGGCCGCGCCGTCTCCGCCGCCGGCGACATCAACGGCGACGGGTTCGCCGACCTCGTCATCGGCGCCTATGGCGGCGGCGGCGCCCTCAACGCCCACCCCAACACCGGCGAGACCTACGTCCTCTTCGGCTCCAACCTCTCCGCCGCCGTCACCCTCCTGGGCACTGCGGCCGCCGAAACCCTCACCGGCACCGCCGGCGCCGACGACATCGTGGCCGGCGCCGGTAACGACACCCTGATCGGCAATGGCGGCGCCGACCTCCTGATCGGCGGCAGCGGCGATGACACGATCCGGATCACCAGCCTCGATTTCCGCCGCATCCTCGGCGGCGAGGGCACCGACACGCTCGCGCTCGCCAGCGCCAACCTCACCCTCGACCTGACCCTGATCGCCAACCCCACCCTCCAGGGCATCGAGTGTATCGACCTCACGGGCACCGGCAACAACTCCCTCATCCTCACTGCCCTGGAAGTCCTGAGCCTCTCCGACACGTCCAACACCCTGCGCATCGACGGCAACGCCGGCGACAGCGTCTCCCTGTCCGGCGAAACCTGGACCCTCGGCAGCATCGCCGCCGGCTACGCCACCTACACCCACGGCCAGGCGCGCCTGGACATCGCCACCGCCGTCACCGTCCCCTGCTTCGCCGCCGGCACCCGCCTCCTGACCACCCGCGGCGAAATCCCCGTCGAACACCTCACCCCCGGCGACCTCCTGCCCACCCTCAACGGCCATGCTTTGCGCCGCATCCGCTGGATCGGCCGCCGCAGCATCCAACTCGCCGGCCACACACGCCCTTGGGACATCCAACCCATCCGCATCCGCGCCCACGCCTTCGGCCCCGACCAGCCGCACGCCGACCTCCGCCTCAGCCCCGACCACGCGGTCTTTGCGAACGGCGCCCTCACCCCGATCCGCTACCTCCTCAACGGCGCCACCATCCTCCAGGAGACCGTTCCCCACATCACCTACTTCCACGTCGAACTCGAAACGGCCGGCACCCCCCTCCACGACGCCATCCTCGCCCACGGCCTCCCCACCGAAACCTTCCTCGACACCGGCAACCGCGCCACCCTCGTCCGCGACACCCAAGCGGCGACGCTACCGTCGCCCCCGTTCGCCCTCCTCATCCACTCCGGCCCCGCCCTCGAAGCCCTCCGCGCCACCCTGCACGCCCACGCCGAGCGTCTCGGTCACACCACCACCGACGACCCCGACCTCCACATCCACGCCGACGGCACCCCTCTCAAGGTCACCCGCGACGGCGCCACCTATCGCTGCACGATCCCCCCCGGCACACGCGACCTCCGCCTGCTCTCCCGCGTCATGGTCCCCGCCCACTTCGCCGGCGCCGACACCCGCCGGCTCGGCATCGCAGTCGCCCGCATCGAGCTTGACGGCAACCCGATCGTCCCCACCCATTTCACCACCGGCTGGCACCCACGGGAGGCGACCTGGTGCTGGACCGACGGCAACGCCACCATCGTTCCCCCGCCCGCCCAAACCCTCTGCCTCACCCTCGAACCAATCGGCCGCTACTGGCGCCCGACCGAAACAACAACGGATGAAAAGTTTTTGCTTCTTTTTTCAAAAAGAAGTGCTGTTCTTTTTTGAAAAAAAGAACCAAAAAACTTTCACCCGTTTGCGTCCTTCATGAACGAACCCGCGGAGCATCCCATGGCCAACCTCAAGATCACCCTGACCTGCGCCGACTACGCCCGTGTCATGCCGCTCGCCACCGGCGAAATAAAACCCGATGGCATCGACCTCACCATGGTCCTCGGCAGCGCCGGCTCCTGGCCGAAGCGCGCCGACATGCTCAGCCGCGCCGTCCGCGACCCCGACGTCCAGGGCGGCGAATGGTCCTGCGCCCAGCACCTCTACGCGATCGACCGCAACGACCGCGCCCATGTCGGCCTCCCCATCTTCCCGCTGCGCAATTTCACCGCGCGCGACATCTACGTCCGCCAGGATGGCCCGATCAAAACTCCCGCTGACCTCCAGGGCGGTCGCGTCGGCTGCTACAGCTACACGGCCTCGGGCAGTATCTGGTACCGCCATCTCCTGCGCCATCTCGGTCTCCCCCCGGAAACCCTGCGCTGGACCATCGGCACCATCGACACCCCCTGGTCCGCCCCCATGGACCTCAAACTCCCCGACGGCGTCGCCCAGCCGCCGCCCACCACCTCCCTCACCGACATGCTCCTCGCCGGCGATCTCGATGCCATCCTCTCGCCACCCCGCCCGGAAAAATACCACCCCACCACCGGCCCCGTCGCCCGCCTCTTCGCCGATTTCCGCCCGATCGAGGAAGCCTATTTTCGCGCCACCCGCGCCTTCCCCCCACAACATTTGATCGTCATCCGCCGCGCCCTTTGGGAGGCCCACCCCTGGGTCGCCAAAAGCCTCACCGACGCCTTCACCCGCGCCGAAGCCACCTTCAACGCCGCGCTGCGCGGCTTCCCCTACGCCACCCCCTGGCTCGAAGCCGAACTCGAAGCCACCACCGCCGTCATGGGCACCGACTTCCACCCCTACGGCTACGCCGCCAGCCGCGCCGAAATCGACATCTTCGCCACCGAAGCCCACCGCATGGGCTTCACCCAACGCTGCGTCACCCCCGAGGAGTATTTCCAAGAATATTTGTCGTCCTGACCGTAGGCAGCGGCGGGGTATCGTATCATCTTCCTTGCCGCCGGCATCGAGCAGACCTGGATCACCGACGGCACCGCCGCCCCCGACCCCGCCTCGCCACCGGCCTGACCCTCAGCTTCGCCGCCCAGCCTGGCTGGACCGCCGCAACAGATCATGTCCAAGCGGCGAGAACGGCTTCAAGGCCAGCCGCTCATGCGCCAACGCCAGCGCGACGTCGCTAAACCCCGCCCGCACCGCCGCCTCGCCCAGCGTCCAGTCGATCACGTCCCGCTGCGCATGGCTGCCGCCGAACGCATGGGCGACGAAACGCACCCCATGCAGCGCCGTCGCCGCCTCCGCATACGCCCCCCGCCAGAACGCGGCGAAACCCGTCACCACCGGTAACCCGATCTCCCGCATCCACCGCGCCACCTCGCCATCCCCCGTAGCCGTCGCCCGCATCCGCTCCAGACGCGCCTCGATTGCCCGTCCGGCGCCAAGATCGGCCATCACGGCATGCCAATCGTTGAACGGATAAAGCGCCCCATCGGCCACCCCCGCCCAGCCATCGGCCACCGCCGCCCAGCGATCCCCGACATCGACCCCGCACAGATGCAGCCGCCACAGCAGCGCCGAGGCATCCACCAGATTGACCGCCACCCCACCGAGCGCATTGCCGATCCTGCTGTCATACAGCGCCAACGCCGCGTCGTTCTGCTCCAACGCGAGGTGATACAGCGTCCGATGCCACCAGTTATGCACCCGGAAAAAACTCGCCTCCTCCGCCCAATCCGCCTCGCGGGCGATCATCCAGCCAATGCCATCCTCGGCGCGCCCCTGCATCTCCATCACATGCGCCACCGCATGATGCGCCCAGCCATCGCGCCGATCGGCATCGAGCGCGCGGCGCCCGGCCTCCTCCGCCCGCGCATAGTCGCCACACTCCTCCAGCCCGAACGCATGCATCCCCAGCAGCACGGAGCGGCCGGGCATGTCGGCCCCCCAGGCCGGCAGAACGCGCGCGATCCGGTCGCGCAGATTGCGCGCGGAGCCGCGGAAGAAGTCGATCTGATGCCCGCTCTGCACCGCCAGCAGATCATGCGGCCAGGCCATGTTGTGCCGATCGAGCTGCAACGCCGCCGCTGACCATTCGCCATCCAGCAGCGCCGTTACCGCCGCGCCGAGCGAAGCCTCGCGCGCGTTCATCGGCAAGCCGCGCGCGTCGTCCAGCACCCCCCGCGCCGTATCGCGCGCGGCGGGCTCGGTCGCCATGCCCAGCAACAACGCCTTCGCCAGCCGCGCGCCGACGAACGCCGGCGCGGCACCGATCGCCTCATCGAGCAGCGCCACCGGGTCATCGCGAAACAGGCTGAACGCCGCGACCGCATTGTCATAGGCCGCAACCGCCGTCCCGTTGGCCCCCGAAACCGCGTTGCCGTGCCGATCCTGCATGTCGCTTCCCCTAACCCGCCCGCATCGCCAGAAGATGCCCGGCCACCAGCGCTAACAGGCACAGCGTCACCGAGGCCACGATATTCATCGTCGCCGCGATCCACGCACCGCTGCGCATCAGGTCCCAGCTTTGCAGGCTGAAGGCGGAAAAAGTGGTGAAACCGCCGCAGATCCCTGCCATAACAAAGGCTCGCGCGTTCATCGAGGCCGGCATCGGGCCGCCCGCCAAGGTCAGCGTGGCGAAGCAGCCGATCACGAAGCTGCCGGCGACGTTCACGACCAGCGTGCCCCACGGAAACGCCTCGCCCCACAGCCGCGCGGCGGCCAGCGCCGTCCAGTAGCGCGCCATGCTACCGATGGCGCCGCCCAATCCTACCCATAGCGAGGCAATCACCGGAGCCGAGAGCATTGCGAACCTCCGGGGCGTGCATAGCGCGACGCCGCGGGGACGTCGAGAATTGGCTTGCGATGGCTGCCCTCCCGATCGTATTTCTGTGACATGTCAGCGATCGCCGAACTTGCCACCAACCTCACCGAACAAGCCGCCGAGATCCTGCGGGCGGACATCCTCGCCTGCCGCCTCGCCCCGGGCGCCACTCTCAGCGAGGCCGCGCTCGCTGTGCGGACACGCCTCGGCCGCGCGCCCATCCGCGCCGCCCTCGCCCGGCTGGCCGAGGAGGGCCTCGTCCAATCCGTGCCTCGCCGCGGCTGGGTCGTCAGCATCATCACCATTCGTGACATCCACGAGGTGTTCGATCTCCGCCTGATCCTCGAACCCGAAGCCGCCCGCCGTGCCGCCCAGGCCATCCATCTCGGCCGCGCCAGCCCGGCCGAACTGCGCGCGCTCGACGCGATCTGCGAGGCCGGCTACCGGCCGGACGATCCGGCGAGCACCCAGCGCTTCCTGGCCGCCAACCGTGCCTTCCACGTCGGCATCGCCGAGCGCGCCGGCAATCAGCGCCTCGCCCGCCAGATCGGCCGTCTGCTCGACGAGTCCGCCCGCATGCTCCAACTCGGCCTGACCCTGCGCGACCGCACCGGCGAGATGGCGCACGAACACGGTGCCCTCATCGCCGCCCTCGCCGAGGGCGACGCGCCCGAGGCCGCCGCCATCATGGCCGAGCAGGTTGCCGCCAGCCGGGCCATGGTATTGGCGGCGCTGACCGGTCCCACATCCCCGCTTGTCGTCTAGGGCGTGTCCTCAATTAAGGGATTCCGGCGCGGAGGAAACCCTGATTCATAGCGTGTCAGTGATTTTGGAGCTGACCGATGCGGCGATATGGCCT
>JAYTUU010000051.1:0-8360 GCA_043744375.1 Rhodospirillales bacterium
CACCGCCAGCAGCGACAACAGTAGCACCTCGTCGAGCGGATAGACGACCTTCACCGCTTGACGAGGATCAGGCAACTCACTGAAATGACCGAGAAAGACAGTCGCCTCGAAAAATGCACCACAGTCTGTTGCCAGGTCGTCCATCATCGTCCTCCACGCAGCCGGTCAGAGAACACGCACAGATTCAGCAATTCAGCCGTTTGTCACGCGATCTTTCACCCGATTGCCCTGCCAGTGGCCCTTGGATCCCTCGACTGCTCGCGGCTGGATGTGCTGCCTTGGGCGGAGCGCCATCGATCTCGCCGGGTTCACTGGCGAAGCCCAGAATCCCGTGCGGTCCGCAATGCCGAATTGCCTGCGCGCAAGCATGAACGGGGTTATCAACCGAAGGCCGTTGATCCAGCCGCCAGCAGTCACGGGATCAAAGGGCCGCCGGCCCTTTGCCGCCGGAGGCGCGCTTGCTTGCCGAGAGTCTTGAGGCGCATGACATCGATCTGATCGTCTGCGTCGTCTCCCGCCTCCCTTCCTTTGCTACTCCCCACCCAGCCGCGCCGGGAACCCGGGCGCGCGGAGTGGCGTCTTCATTGCGTCTTCCAGCAGTTTGACCGCCATCGTTGACCACGCTGTGCCGCCGTATTCCGCCCGCGCGCGGATGAACGTCTGCATGGTCTGGCCGGCAAGATCGAGTGGCACGCCGAATTGCTGCCCCAACCGCATCGCGAATCCGAGGTCCTTGCAGGCGAGGTCCATGGTGAAGGCGATATCGTAGCTGCCGTTCAGCACAAGCTGCGTTTCCGTCTCGTGCACAAAACTATTGCCCGAGCTTGCCTTGATCGCATGGAACGCCTGCCCGAGATCGAGCCCCCCGCGTGCGGCCAGCATCATCGCCTCGCCGGCGGCGATCAGATGGATGAACGCGAGCATGTTGGTGATCACCTTCATCACCGCCGCACTGCCGAGCGGCCCCATATACAGGATCGTCCGCCCCATCGCCTCCAGCGCCGGCCGATGCCGCGCGAATAGCTCCGCATCCCCGCCCGCAAGCACCGTGATCTCGCCCGACTCCGCCAGATGCACCCCCCCGGTCACCGGCGCTTCCAGCGTCGCCACCCCCGCCTCCGCCGCAATACCCGCAAGCCGAATAATCGCCTCCTGATCGTTCGTGCTCATTTCGATCCACGTGCCGCCTCGCCCCAGCCCCGCCAGCAACCCATCGGCCCCACGCAGCACCGCCTCGGACGCCGCCGGACTCGGCAGACACGTGATCACCGCATCGACCCCTTCCGCCGCCGCCCGCGCCGACCCCGCCGCCTGCGCGCCCAGTGCCACCAGCCGCGCCACCGCCACCGCGTCCCGATCATGAACCCGCATTGCGAACCCCGCGCGCACCAGGCTGCCCGCCAGCTTGGCCCCGAGATGCCCCAGGCCCACGAACCCATACCGCATGGTCATGCCATGTCCTTCCGTTCAGCGCGGATGATTGAGCGGCCCGAACACCGGCACCAGATGCAAATCCTTCCCGGTATACGGATGCGCCAGCGCAACTTCCTCGTCGAGTTCCACGCCAAGCCCAGGCGCATCGGGCACGATCACATACCCCTCCTCCCAGCGGATCGGCGTCTTCAGGATGGCCGCATGAAACCCAGTCCAGTCCTCGATACTTTCGAGAATGAGGAAATTCGGGCTGCACGCCGCCAACTGGATGTTGGCCGCCCCCTCGATCGGCCCGCAATACAAATGCGGCGCAATCTGCGCGTAGTACGCCTCCGCCATCCCCGCGATCTTCTTCGCCTCCAGCAACCCGCCAACCCGCCCCAGCGCCATCTGCAAAATCGACGCCGCCCGCAACTCCAATACGCGCGCGAACTCATACTTCGTCGTCAACCGCTCGCCCGTCGCAATGGGAATTGTCGTCTGCCGCGCCACGATCGCCATCTCCTCCGGCTTCTCCGGCGGCACCGGCTCCTCGAACCACAGCGGATCATACGGCTCCAGCTTGCGCGCCAGCCGGATCGCACCCGAGGTCGTGAACTGCCCATGCGTGCCGAACAACAAATCGGCGCGCGTGCCCACCGCCGCGCGAATGCGCTTGCAGAACGCCTCGGACAACTCCATCCGCTCCAGGCTCGGCTGCCGCGGATCGAACGTCGAATAATCCCCGGCCGGATCGAACTTCAACCCGGTGAATCCCATCGCCACATACTCAAGCGCCCGCTCCGCCGCCGCGTCGGCATCCCGATACACCACAGGGTCGCTATACGCATGGCCGTCCCCGGCGCGCGGATACAGATACGTATAGCTGCGCAACCGCTCATGCACCTTGCCGCCAAGCAGCGCATGCACCGGCTTGCCGAGCGCCTTGCCGTTGATGTCCCACAACGCCATTTCGATCCCGGACAGTACGCCCATCAGCGAAATATCGGGCCGCATCGAATAGCCGCGCCCGTAAACATTGCGCCACAACAATTCGATGGCGAACGGGTCCGCGCCCAGCACATGATGCTCGAACACGTCCTCGATCATCTTCACCACCACCGATGGCGCGAAACTCGCGGCATAAACCTCACCCACCCCCTCGATCCCGTTATCGGTCACGAGCTTGACGAAGATGAAATAGCGCCCGCCATTGAACGGCGGCGGATTGCCGACAACGAACGTCTTGAGGGCCTGGATTTTCATCTCAGATCACATTTTCATTTCAAAATACAATCACATTGCGCAACGCCTCGCCCCGCACCACCGAGGCAATCGCCGCGTTGATCTCCTCCAGCGGATACCGCCCAGTGATCAACTCGTCGAGCTTGAGGCGCCCGTCCTTGTACAGCTCGACAATCTTCGGCACGTCGATACGAATGCGCGCAGACCCCATCTTCGAGCCGATGATCCGCTGCCCATCCGCCGCCAGCCACCCCGGATCGAAACTCGCCATCACCCCGCTCGCCGGCATGCCGACGATCACCGTGCTGCCGTTGCGCTTCATCAACCCGATCGCCTGCTCCACAACCTTGCCCGCACCCACCGTCACGAACACGAAATCGGCCCGCCGCCCGCCGGTGATCTCCGCCACCACCGCCGCCAAGTCCGACCGCTTGGCGTTCAACGCATGCGTCGCCCCGAACCGCAACGCCGCCGCCAGCTTCTCCTCACTCAAATCCACCGCAATCACCGGCGACGCCCCCGCCAGCCGCGCCCCCTGCACCGCATTCAATCCAACCCCGCCGGTGCCGATCACCACCACCGAATTCCCCGCCTTCACGCCGGCGGTGTTCACCACCGCGCCCACCCCGGTGATCACGCCACAGCCGATCAGCGACGCACTGTCCAACGGCACATCCTTCGGGATCGCCACCGCCTGCGACGCCTCCACAACCACATACTCCGCGAACGCCCCGGTCCGCAGCCCATGCACAATACTCTCCCCCGCCTTGCTCAACGGCGACTGCGCATCGAGCGGAAACACCGCCTCGCAAAACACCTGCGCGCCCTCGGCACACGACACGCACTGCCCACAAAACCGGATCAACGTCACCACCACATGATCGCCGACCGCGACATGACGCACCCCGGCACCCACCTCCTCAACCACCCCCGCCGCCTCATGCCCGAACACCGCCGGCAACGTGCCGCCCCAGGCGCCCTGCGCATAGAAAATATCGCTGTGACAAATCGCACACGCCGCCACCTTCACCCGGATTTCCCCCGGCCCCGGCGCCGCCAATGCGATCTCCTCGATGACCAGCGGTTGGCCAAACTCACGGCAAACGGCAGCTCGCATGGCACCACACTCCCGAACGGATCGGCATGCTTATGACGGCTCACGCCCGCCAGCACAAACAGCGATCTCGACCAATCGTGAGAGCCGGCAAGGCCCCGCTTTGGCGCCCGAGGCCCGCTCCCTCCCCCGATTGACGCCGGCGCGACCGTGATCCACACCCCATAGCTGCGGAGGAACCAAATGCCACCCCACGCCATCGCCAAGCTCGTCGCCGCCCAGACCCCCGGCACCGGCCTGGCCCGCGCCTTCTATGCCGATCCCGCGGTCTACGCGCACGACATGGCGCGCATTTTCCTGCGCCACTGGCTCTGCGTCGGCCATGCCAGCGCCCTCCCCGCACCCGGCGATTTCGAAGTCACCGACTACGGCGACGAGTCCGTCATCATCGCCCGCGGCCATGACGGCGTGATCCGCGCCATGCTGAACGTCTGCCGCCACCGTGGCGCCGAGGTCTGCCCCGCCCGCGCCGGCAACACCGCCTTCTTCGCCTGCCCCTATCACGGCTGGACCTACGCGCTCGACGGCCGTCTGCAATCCGCCCGCCACATGCCGGCCGATTTCGACCGCGCCGCCCATGGCCTGCGCCCGATCGCCTGCCGCGTCGTCGTCGGCGTCATCTTCATCAACTTCGCCGCCGATCCGCTGCGCTTCGACGATGTCGCCACCACCGTCGAAGGCTCACTCGGCCGCTACGGCTGGACGGATGCGCGGATCGCCCACCGCGAGACCTACGAGATCGGCGGCAACTGGAAACTCGCCGTCGAGAACTACGTCGAATGCTACCACTGCGCCCCCGCCCACCCCGAATATTCGAAGCTCCACGCCCTCGAACAGCCCGCCCCCCGCATCGCCACCCTCAACGCCCGCATGGAAGCCCGCACCCGGGCCCTCGGCATCGACATCGCCACCCGCACGCACTGGTCCTCCGATGCCGGCGAGGAGGCGATCGATTGCTTCCGCTACGCCCTCTATGACGGCGTGCAAACCGGTAGCCCCGACGGCTCCCCCGTCGCCCCCCTGATGGGCGAATTCACCGACTACGACGGCGGCGTCACCTCCATCCATCTCGGCCCCGCGAGCTTCTTCGTCGCCTACGCCGATCACGGCGTCATCTACCGCTTCATGCCGCGCACCCCCGGCACCTGCGCGATGGAACTCATCTGGCTCGTCCGCGGTGACGCCGAACCCGGCCGCGACTACGACCCCGAACGCCTGGTCTGGCTCTGGCGCGTGACGAGCGAGGCCGACAAGCGCATCATCGAACACACCGCCAAGGGCGTCCGCTCCAGCTTCTACACCCCCGGCCCGCTCGCGCCGATGGAAACCAACGAACGCCGCTATCTCGAATGGTACCTCAAAGAACTCCTCTGACCCCGCGCAAGGAGACCCCGCCATGACCGACGATCTCGACGCTGCCCTCGGCTTCGCCCCGGACTACGACGCCGCCATCCCGTACATGCAGCGCACCCGCGACTACTACAAGGCGATCGGCTACACGACGCCCTATCGCTGGGCCCACCCTATCGGCGCGCCCTTCACCCCCCTGCGCAAGCCGCTCGCCCAGTCCCGCATCACCATCATCACCACCGCCGCCCCCTACCAGCCCGGCAAGGGCGACCAAGGCCCGGGTGCCGCCTATAATGGCAGCGCCAAATTCTACCAGGTCTATGACGGCGACACGTCGCAGCCGCACGACACCCGCATCTCCCATATCGGCTACGACCGCAAACACACCACCGCCACCGACAGCAACAGCTGGTTCCCCCTCCCGCAACTCCTCCGCCTCGCCGCCGCCGGCCGCATCGGCGCGGTCGGCCCCCGCTTCTTCGGCGCCCCCACCAACCGCAGCCACCGCGTCACCATCGACACCGATGCGCCGGACATCCTCGCCCGCTGCCAGGCCGACGGCATCGACGCCGCCATCATCGTTCCCAACTGCCCGGTCTGCCACCAGACCGCGAGCCTCACCGCCCGCCACCTCGAAGCCAACGGCATTCCCACCATCGTCATGGGCTGCGCGAAAGACATCGTCGAACACGCCGGCGTCGCCCGCTTCCTGTTCAGCGACTTCCCTCTCGGCAATTCCGCCGGCCGCCCGCACGACGAGGCCTCGCAGGAATTCACCCTCGAACTCGCACTGAAACTCCTCGAATCCGCCATCGCCCCCCAAACCACCGTCCAGTCGCCGCTGCGCTGGTCCGAGGATGCCAGCTGGAAACTCGACTATCTGAACCTGCAACAGATCGGCACCGAGGAACTTGCCCGCCGCCGCGCCGAATTCGACCGCCAGAAAGACCTCGCCCGCGGCAACCGCGTCGCCGCCGCCTGAAGGAAGCCACGCTCATGTCCCGCCCATTCGACGGCGTCCGCATCCTGGATTTCACCCAGGTCCTCGCCGGCCCCTACGCCACCTACCAACTCGCCCTCCTCGGCGCCGAGGTTATCAAGGTCGAGCGGCGCGAAGGCGAAGACATGCGCCGCACCCCGCTCTCCCGCGAATGGGCCGAACGCGGCATGGCCTCCGGCTGGATGGCCGTCAATGGCAACAAACGCAGCCTCACCCTCGACCTCCAGAAACCCGAAGCCCGCGACATCATCCGCCGCATGGCCGGCCTCGCCGACGTCGTCGTCGAAAACTTCCGGCCAGGGGTCATGGACCGCCTCGGCCTCGGCTACGAAGACCTCTCGAAGATCAACCCGAAACTGATCTGGTGTTCGATCAGCGGCTACGGCCAAACCGGCCCCGACCGCCTCGAAGCCGGCTACGACGGCAAAATCCAGGCGATGTCCGGCATCATGTCCATCACCGGCCACGAGGAAATGGGCCCCACCCGCGCCGGTTTCGCGGTCTGCGACATCCTCACCGGCATGACCGCCTCCTTCGCCATTTCCTCCGCCCTCTTCCAACGCACCCATACCGGACGCGGCCAGATGGTCGACGTCTCCATGCTCGAAGCCACCCTGGCCTTCCTCTCCGGCCAGGTCGCCGACTACACCGTCACCGGCCACAAACAACTCCAATCCGGCAACCAGGCCGTCAGCCGCCGCCCCACCGCCAACCTCTTCAAAGCCCGCGACGGCCACATCCTGCTCGCCGTCAACAGCGAAAAACAATATCGCTGCCTGCTGGAAGCCCTCGGCCGCGCCGACACCTTCGAAGACCCCCGCTTCGCCGACTGGTTCCTCCGTCAGCAAAACGAACCCGCCCTGCGCGCCATCATCGACGAAGCCCTCGCCGCCGACGACGCCAAGAACTGGGAAACCCGCCTCAACGCCGCCGGCGCCCCCTGCGCCAGCATCTGGCGCGTCGAAGAAGTCATCGAACATCGCCAAATCGTCGCCCGCGGCGCCCTCCAAACCGTCGACAGCCCCTTCGGCCCCCTGCGCTTCATGGGCAGCGGATTCCAACTCGCCCACGGCACCGGCAAACTCGACACCATCGCCCCCGCCCTCGGCGCCCATACCGCCGACGTGCTCGCCGAATTCGGCTACACCACCGACGAAATCACAACGTTACGGGACGCGGAAGTTATCTGAAGCGCGCCTCCGGCGGCAAAGGGCCGGAGGCCCTTTGATCCCGTTACTGCTCGCGGCTGGATCAACGTCCTTCGGTTTGATCAAACGATTTCGCGAGTCTCCCCGGCGAAGCCAAGAACCATCGCGACGCCCGGCTCGTTGTTGAAGTTCGGTGTGGATTGCCTGCGGCGCCAGCAAGGATGGGGTTCAAAGGGCCCCCGGCCCCCAGCCGCCGGAGGCTTCACTTCCTTGCTACGAACTCCGGCACATCAAACGCCCGCACCCGCGGCGCCTCGCCTTCGAAGGCCGTGACATCGACCAGGCATGTCTGTGCCACGCATCCCTGCGAGAGCGTGGACGCCCCGATATCCAGTGTCAGCACGTTCGGATTGCCATGCCGCTCCGGCTTCCCCGCCACCGGATCGGGATCGAACCAGGATCCAGTGGACAGCCGCACCACCCCCGGCCGGATATCGGTCGTAACGCGCAGCCCCGCCAGCGTGGCGCCGCGCTCGTTGAACACCCGCACCACCGCGCCGTCCACGAGGCCGCGCGCCGCGGCGTCATCGGGATGCATGCTGATCGGCTGCCGCCCGGCAACTTTCCCCGCCGCGCTCCACGGGCTCGGATCAAGCTGGCTGTGCAACCGCCGATCCGGCTGATCGGACAGCATATGCAACGGATATGTCCCGGTCGCGCCCAGCCACTCCGCCGGCTCGAACCAGGCCGGATAGCCTGGGCAATCCTCCAGCCCAAAGCCCGCGATCCGCTCCGAGAAAATCTCGATCCGCCCTGACGGAGTCTTCAACGGATGCGCCACGGGGTCGTTGCGGAACGCCTCGAACATGATCGCCGGCGGCGTGCCGCCCTCGATCTCCACCACCCCCTGCTGCCAGAACGAGTCGAACTCCGGCAGCGTCACCCCCGAACGCCGCGCGCTGGCGCGGCTCTGGTCGTAGAGCACGCGCAGCCAGTCCCGCGCGCTGCGCCCTTCCGTGTAGGCCTCGGTCGTCCCCATGCGCTCCGCCAGCCCGCAGAAGATCGCAAAATCATCGCGCGCCTCCCCGGC
>JAYTUU010000052.1:0-72945 GCA_043744375.1 Rhodospirillales bacterium
CTGCGCACGACGCCGCCGAATGCGCGCTGCGCACGACGCCGCCGAATGCGCGCTGCGCACGACGCCGCCGAATGCGCGCTGCGCACGACGCCGCGCGAATGCGCGCTGCGCACGACGCCGCCGGAGGCGCGCTTGCCTTCCCTGGACTGCCGTGGGGGAGCCGATCGGACTCTGCTTAGTCATAGCTGTGGCCGGCGCGCAGGGCGGCGCGGACGCGGTGGGCGACGGCGCGGAATTGCTCGGATTCGCGGAGTTCGAGCGGGCGTTCGGCGGGGAGGTCGTTGTCGATGACCGCGACGATGCGGCCGGGGCGCGGAGACATGACGACGATGCGGGTGGAGAGGAACACCGCTTCGGGGATGGAGTGGGTGACGAACACTGCGGTCAGGCCGGTGCGGCGCCAGAGGGCGTGCAGATGCAAGGTGAGGCCGTCGCGGGTGATTTCGTCGAGCGCGCCGAAGGGCTCGTCCATCAGCAGGAGGGCGGGTTCGAAGCTGAGCGCGCGGGCGATGGAGACGCGCTGCTGCATGCCGCCGGAGAGTTGCCAGGGGAAGCGGCGGCGGAATTCGGTGAGGCCGACGAGGTCGAGCACGGCGGCGGCGCGGGTTTCACGTGTGGGGCGATCCAGGCCGATCACTTCGAGGGGGAGGGTGACGTTGCGCAGGACGTTGCGCCAGGGATAGAGGGCGGGGGCCTGGAAGACGTAGCCGTAGGCGCGTTTGAGGCGGGCTTCGTGGGGGCTCATGCCGGCGACGCGCAGGGTGCCGGTGCTCGGCTGTTCGAGGTCGGCGATCAGGCGCAGCAACGTGGTCTTGCCGCAGCCGGAGGGGCCTATGAGGGAGACGAATTCGCCGGGCTGGATCGACAGCGAGACGTCCTCCAGCGCAATGATGCGTTGGCCGCCGGCGTCGAAGGTGACGCCGAGGGCGGTGGCTTCGACGACCAGTTCAGCCACGCGCGGCCTGCTCCGCGAGGCGTTGGTCGGTGGCGAGGACGGCGTGGAGGAGAACCTCGGCTCCCGCGGCGATGTCGGGCTTTTCCGCCGACTCGGCCTCGTTGTGGCTGAGGCCGCCGGCACAGGGGACGAACACCATGGTGGTTGGCGCCACCCGGGAAATATAGGCGGAGTCGTGGCCGGCGCCGGAGACGATGTCGCGATGGCTGTGGCCGCCGGCGGCGGCGGCGTTGCGGACGGCGGCGATGCAGTCAGGATCGAAGCGCACGGCGGGCTGGTTCCAGACGCACTCATGTACGATGTCGAGGCCGTTCTCGGTGGCGATGCGTTCGAGGGCGGCGAAGGTTGCGGCTTCCATTTGTGCAACGATGGCGTCGTCGGGATGGCGCAAATCGATGGCGAAGAAGACGCGGCCGGGGACGACGTTGCGGCTGTTCGGGGAATTCTCCAGCAGGCCGACGGTGGCGACGGCGTTGGGTGCGTGCGCGCGGCCGACCTGGTGGACGGCCTCGATCATGCGGGCGGCGCCGAGCAGGGCGTCGCGGCGCAGGCGCATCGGGGTGGCGCCG
Source organism: Rhodospirillales bacterium (assembly GCA_043744375.1). Classification (GTDB taxonomy): domain Bacteria; phylum Pseudomonadota; class Alphaproteobacteria; order Acetobacterales; family Acetobacteraceae; genus CAIYPH01. The sequence goes on from JAYTUU010000052.1 coordinate 1,525, forward strand.
GCGTGGCCTTCGCTGCCGGTCACCGTTACCTCGTACCAGCGCATGCCCTGGACGCCGGTGACGACACCGATGGTGGTGGCGGTGTCTTCGAGGATCGGCCCCTGTTCTATGTGCAATTCAAAATGGGCGCCGAGCGTGCGGCCGCCGCAGGGGGCGGTGCCGCGGTAGCCGATGCGGTCCAGCTCGGCACCGAATTCCTTGCCGTCCCGGTCCGTTCTGGCGTAGGCCCAGTCGGTCGTGAAGGCGCCGGCAAAGACGCCGGAGGAGAGCATGGCCGGCGTGAAGCGGGAGCCTTCCTCGTTGCTCCAGTTGATCACCTCGATGGCGGCATGGGTTGCCACGCCGCGATCGTTCAGCGTTCTGATCACTTCGAGGCCGGCGAGCACGCCGATGACGCCGTCATACTTGCCGCCGGTCGGCTGCGTATCGAGATGGCTGCCGATGGCGATCGGGGGCAAAGCAGGGTTGGTGCCGGGGCGCCGCGCGAACATATTGCCCATCGCGTCGATGCTGACGGCGCAGCCGGCCGCGGTGCAGGCGGCGGCGAACCAGTCGCGCACCTCGCGGTCGAGATCGGTCAAAGTGAGGCGGTTGATGCCGCCCTTGGCCGTCGCGCCGATGCGCGCGGTTTGCATGATCGTGGCCCACAGGCGATCGCCGTCGATGGTGAGGTTTGCAGTCGGCATCACATAGTTTCCGTGCGCAGGGGGTTGTTGGGATGCTGGCCCCAGGTGATCCGTTCGGTGCCGTCATCGACACGGACCATGGTGATGCAGCCGGTCACGGGGCAGGCGAGGGCGCAGAGGTTGCAGCCGACGCACGCGGCATCGATGACCTCGTAGCGCCGTATGCCGCCCGCGCGCAGGGCGGCGATGGCCTGGTGCGACGTGTCCTCGCAGCCGATATGGCAGAGGCCGCATTTGATGCAGAGGTCCTGGTCGATGCGGGCGACGGTCTTGTAGGCGAGGTTGAGGTCGCCCCAATGGACGTAGTTGCGGGTGGCGCGGCCCTGGAAATCGCCGATCGTGCGATAGTGTTTCGAATCCATCCAGTTCGAGAGGCCGTCGATCATGTCTTCGACGATCTTGAAACCGTGATGCATCGCGGCGGTGCAGACCTGGACGTTGCCGGCGCCGAGGGCGATGAATTCGGCCGCGTCGCGCCAGGTGGATATGCCGCCGATGCCGGAGATGGCAAGGCCGGGAAAATCGCGCGCGAGGTCGGCGACCATGCGCAGCGCGATCGGTTTGACCGCGGGGCCGCAATAGCCGCCATGGGTGCCCTGGCCGTCCACTACGGGCTCCGGCGCCATCAGGTCGAGATCGACCCCGGTGATCGACATGACCGTGTTGATCAGCGAGACGGCATCCGCCCCGCCACGCATCGCGGCTTCGGCGGGGGCGTTGATGTTGGTGATGTTGGGCGTGAGTTTGACGATCACGGGCATGCGCGTGTGGCTCTTGCACCAGCGCGTGACCATTTCGACGTAGCCCGGAACCTGGCCGACGGCGGCGCCCATGTTGCGTTCGGACATGCCGTGCGGGCAGCCGAAATTCAGTTCGACTCCGTCGCATCCGGTGGCTTCCACACGCGCGAGGATGGCCTGCCAACTCGGCTCCGTGCAGGGCACCATCAGGCTGACCACGAGCGCGCGGTCGGGCCAGTCGCGCTTGACCTGTTTGATCTCGTCGAGATTGATTTGCAGCGGACGGTCGGTGATCAGTTCGATGTTGTTGAAGCCGGCCATGCGGTTGCCGAGATGGGAAACTCCGCCATAGCGGCTGGAAACATTGACGATCGGCGGGTCCTCGCCGAGGGTTTTCCAGACTGCCCCGCCCCAGCCGGCGCGGAAGGCGCGCACGACGTTCAGCGCCTTGTCCGTGGGTGGCGCGGAGGCCAGCCAGAACGGATTGGGCGAGGCGATGCCGGCGAAGCGGCTGCGCAGATCGGCCATTCTTTCCTCCCTCTCAGCCGGCCAGCAGGCGATGGATGGAGGCGGCGGCGGCCTTGCCGTCGGCGACGGCGGTGACGGTGAGGTCCGCCCCGGCCACGCAATCGCCGCCGGCCCAAACGCGGGGCAGCGAGGTGCGGCCCTCGGAGTCGATCGCGATGCGGCCATTGGCGAGTGCCAGGGCATCGTCGAGCGGATCGCCCAGCAGGGTTTGGCCGATGGCGGTCAGGACCATGTCGGCGGGCAGGGTGAAGCGCGTGCTGTCCTGGCGGGTGAATTCGACGGCGGTGACGGCGCCGCCGGCCGCGTGCAGGCGCAGCGGTGTCGCGTCGTGCAGGATGCGCACGCCGTGGGTCTGGGCCCAGGCCTGCTCGTTCGGCGTGGCGCTCATGCGCGCCGGGGCGCCGCGATAGACGAGGGCGACGTCCTGCGCGCCGAGCAGGCGGGCCTGTGTCGCGGCGTCGATCGCGGTGTTGCCGCCGCCGATGACGACGACGCGGCGGCCGACTTGCATCGCGGACTTGTCGGACTGGCGCAGCGAGGCAATGAAATCGACCGCCGCGTGGACGCCGCGCAACTCCGGACCGTTGAGGCCGAGGGCACGAACGCCGGCGAGGCCGATGGCGAGGAATACGGCGTCGAAATCGCGCAATAAATCGGGCAGGGTGAAATCGCGGCCGAGGGCTTCATCCGTGACGATCTCGATGCCGCCGATGGCGAGCACGAAATCAATCTCGCGCTGGGCGAAATCCTCCGTGAGCTTGTAGGCGGCGATGCCGTATTCGTTGAGACCGCCCGGCTTGTCCGCCGCCTCGAAAATCGTGACGTCATGCCCGTGCCGCGCCAGTCCATGCGCACAGGCGAGCCCGGCGGGGCCGGCGCCGACGATGGCGACGCGCCTGCCAGTGGACGCCGCGCGGCTATGCGGATGAATGCCGCGCTCCATCAACCAGTCCGTCGCGTGGCGCTGCAGGGCGCCGATGCGGATCGGCTGGCCCTCCTGCGCGGTGCGGACACAGGCACGCTCGCAGAGGATCTCGGTCGGGCAGACACGGGCGCAACTACCGCCGAGGATGTTGGCGTCCAGGATGGTCTGCGCGGCACCACGCAGATTGCCGGTGGCAATGCGGCCGATGAAGCCGGGAACATCGATGCCGGTTGGGCAGGCCTCGATGCACGGGGCATCATGGCAGAAATAACAGCGCTCGGCCGCGACCACGGCCTGCGCGGAAGTCAGCGGCGGATGCGCGTCAGCGAAGTTGTGCGCCAACTCAGCCGCAGTGAGCCGGCCGGCGACGATGTCTGCAACCTCGTCCACTCCAGTGCCCCTCGGTTCCTCGTGCGAAGATAACGTCGGGTGAATGAGTGGCGTCAACAACTGATGCAGCGATGAGGGGGAAGCAATCAAGGCTCCGCCGGCCAAAGGCCGAGGGCCTTTGGAAACCCGATACTTTTCTTGGCTGCGTCAGCAGCCTTTGAACGATAGTCGAATTTGACTAAAGGCTGCTCGCGCAGCCAAGAAAAGTAATGGGATCAAAGGGTCCCTGACCCTTTGTGGAGGCGAGGCAAAGCCCTGGCCTTCCTTATGCTGGCGCATATGCGGGCACGCCCCTTTGATCCCCCGATTGCCCTGGCCTTGCCTTCCCGCCCGCTTTGCGCCATATGCGCCCCGTCGGTGGCGCGGTGCTGCCGATAATTCACACGCGGGGCGCCTTTCCGATCCCATCATGGGGTCTGGATCCGGTGCCGCAGGGCGAGGCCCCGCGGAGGTTCAACCGGATACTGGAAGGGAGCACGCTCATGGCGATGCCCGATTTCACTTTGCGTCAACTGCTCGAGGCCGGCGTTCATTTCGGCCACCACACGCGGCGCTGGAACCCGCGCATGGCGCCGTATCTGTTCGGCGTGCGCAACCAGGTCCACATCATCGACCTGCAGCAGACCGTGCCGATGCTCGATCGTGCGCTGCGTGCGGTGCGCGATGTGACGGCGGCGGGCGGGCGTGTGCTGTTCGTCGGCACCAAGCGCGCGGCGGCCGATTATGTGGCCGACTCGGCCAAGCGTTGTGGGCAGTACTATGTGAACCATCGCTGGCTCGGCGGCATGCTGACGAACTGGAAGACCATCACCGGCTCGATCAAGCGCCTGCGCCAGATCGACGATATGCTGGCGGGCGACACCCAGGGCTTGACCAAGAAAGAGGTGCTCGACATCACCCGCGACCGCGAGAAGCTGGAGCGCGCGCTGGGCGGCATCAAGGAGATGGGCGGCTTGCCGGACATCCTGTTCATTATCGACACGAACAAGGAGAAGCTCGCCGTCGAGGAGGCCAACAAGCTCGGCATTCCCGTCATCGCCGTGCTCGACAGCAACTCCGATCCGGCCGGCGTCACCTACCCGATCCCCGGCAATGACGACGCGATCCGCGCCATCACCCTGTATTGCGACCTGATCGCCGGTTCCGTGCTCGACGGCATCAGCGCCGAAATGATGGCCTCGGGCCGTGACATCGGTGCTTCCGAGGAGCTGCCGCCGACCGAGCTGCTCACCGGAATTGCCGCCGCCGAACCGGCGGCCGATTGAACGAAGCTGAGTTAGGAGAATTTCCATGGCGGAAATCACAGCCGCACTCGTGAAGGATCTGCGCGAGCGGACCGGCGCGGGCATGATGGACTGCAAGAAGGCGCTGGTCGAGAACGACGCGAATATCGAGGCGGCGATCGACTGGCTGCGCAAGAAGGGCCTGTCGGCGGCGGCCAAGAAGTCTGGCCGTGTCGCGGCCGACGGGTTGATCGGCATCGCCAGCGCCGCCGGGCGCGCGGCGATGGTCGAGGTCAACGCCGAGACCGATTTCGTTGGCCGCAACGAGGCGTTCCAGGCGTTCGTGCATGAGGTGGCCAAGGTGGCGCTCGCGGTCGGCGACGATCTCGCCGCCATCAACGCCTCGGCCTATCCGGGCACTGGGCGGACTGTGGCCGAGGAGCTGGTTCAGCTTGTCGCCACCATCGGCGAGAACATGAACATCCGCCGGGCCTGCGTGCTGTCCGTGCCGCAGGGCGCGGTGGCGAGCTATGTCCACCAGGCGCTCAAGCCCGGCCTGGGCAAGATCGGCGTGCTCGTGGCCGTCGAAGGCGCCAGTGAGATTGCGGCGCTGGAAACCCTGGGCAAGCAGGTCGGCATGCATGTTGCCGCGACCCGCCCGGAGGCGCTGGACACCGACTCGGTGGATCCCGCGGCGCTGGAGCGTGAACGGATCGTGCTGTCCGAGCAGGCTCGTGCGTCAGGCAAGCCCGAGGCGATCATCGAGAAGATGGTCGAGGGCCGCATCCGGAAGTACTACGAGGAAGTGGTGCTGCTGGAGCAGGTCTGGGTGCACGACGGCGAGAGCCGGGTGCGCGCGGTGGTGAAGAAGGCCGGCGCCAAACTGGGCGGGTTTGCCCGTTTCCATCTCGGCGAGGGCATCGAGAAGGCTGCCGGCGATTTCGCGGCCGAAGTGGCCGCCGTCGCGGGCGTCCAGAAGCCCGCATAGTCCTGGCCGAAGCCTGTCTAGCCCTGATCGGGCGCTCTCTTGTTCAGGGCGGGCGGGACCTGTACGGTGCCGCCCGCCCTGCCTTTGTCTGCACCACCCAGTTGCGGGATATGATGAGCACGACCTATCAACGCGTTCTGCTGAAAGTCTCGGGCGAGGCCCTGATGGGCAAGCGCGAATTCGGCCTCGACACCGATACGGTGCGCGCGATCGCCGCCGATATTGGCGATGTCGTCAATCTCGGCGTGCAGGTCAGCCTGGTCATCGGCGGCGGCAACATCTTCCGTGGCATCCAGGGCGCGGCGAGCGGCATGGATCGGGCTCAGGCCGATTACATGGGTATGCTAGCCACCGTGATGAATGCGCTGGGCATGCAGGCGGCGCTGGAAAAACTCGGCGTGGCGACTCGGGTGCAATCGGCCATCCCCATGGCCAGCGTATGCGAGCCGTATATCCGCCGTCGTGCCATCCGCCACATGGAAAAGGGCCGCGTGGTGATCTTCGCCGCCGGCACTGGCAACCCGTTCTTCACCACCGATACGGCTGCGGCATTGCGTGCCGCGGAGATGGGTTGCGATGCGCTGCTCAAGGGCACCCAGGTCGATGGCGTCTATTCGGCGGATCCGCGTAAGCAGCCGGATGCCGAGCGCTATGAGCGATTGTCGTATCTGGACGTGTTGTCGCGCGACCTTACAGTGATGGACGCCTCGGCCATTAGTCTGGCGCGCGAGAACAAGCTGCCGATTATCGTGTTCAATATCCGTGCACCCGGCGCATTCGCCCAGGTGATGCGCGGCGAAGGTAAATTCACCACGATCGTCGAGCCCAAGTGAAGGCTCGGCTTCGTCCGGGAGAGGGAGGGCAGCCATGGCGGCCGATCTGAACGCACTGAAAACGGACCTAACGCGCCGCATGGATGGCGCGCTGGAAATGCTGCGCCGCGACTTCTCGGGCCTGCGGACGGGCCGCGCCAGCCCCGCTCTGCTGGAGCCCGTGCGCGTCGAGGCCTATGGCAGCGAGGTGCCGCTGGCCCAGGTTGGCACCATTGCCGTACCGGAGGCGCGCCTGCTCACCGTGCAGGTGTGGGACCGCTCGCTGGTCAATAATGTCGTCAAGGCGATCCGCGATTGCGGCCTCGGGCTCAACCCGGCCGGCGACGGTCAACTGGTTCGCGTGCCCATTCCGCAATTGACCGGTGAGCGTCGGCAGGAGCTGTCGAAGGCGGCGCATCGCTATGCCGAGGGCAGCAAGGTCGCGGTGCGTGGTGTCCGGCGCGACGGGATGGAGCAGACCAAGGTGCTGGAAAAGAAGCACGAGATCGGCCAGGACGACGAGAAGCGCTGGGCCGATGAGATCCAGAAACTGACCGACCAGTATATCAAACGCATCGATGAAGTCCTTGTCGACAAGGACAGGGAAATCAAGCAGGTCTGAGTGAACCCCATGGCGGCAAGCGACGCGCAGGCCAAGACGAAGGTGCCCGGAACGGCGCCGGTGGGGGGCGTTCCAGCTCTGCCCGCACCGCCGACCCATGTCGCCATCATCATGGACGGCAATGGCCGATGGGCTGCCGCCAAGGGTCTGCCACGTGTCGCCGGGCATCGCGCGGGGGTTCAAGCGGTCCGCCGCACCATCGAGACGGCGACCTCGCTCGGCGTCTCATGGCTTACCCTCTACGCGTTCAGCAGCGAGAACTGGCGCCGCCCGCTCAGCGAGGTGATGGACCTCACCGGGCTGCTGCGTCACTTCCTGCGCAGCGAGATCGCCGAGTTGAAGGCCGAGGGCGTCCGCCTGCATTTCATCGGCGACCGCGCCCGCTTCGAGGGCGACATCCAGTTCGACCTCGGCGCCGCCGAGCGCGACACCGCCGCCAACACGCGGCTGAACCTGGTGATCGCGCTGTCCTATGGCGCGCGTGCCGAGATCGCCGCCGCTGCCCGTGCCGCCGCCGAGGCCGTGCGCGCCGGCACGCTCGATCCGGCCGACATCACTGAGGCCAGTTTTGCCGCGTTCCTTTCCACTGCCGGCATCCCCGACCCTGATCTGATCATTCGCACCTCGGGCGAGCAGCGGCTGTCCAATTTCCTGCTTTGGCAGAGCGCCTATGCCGAACTGGTGTTTCTCGACGTGCTCTGGCCCGATTTCGGCCCGGCGCAGTTTGCGGAAGCGCTGGCGGAATTTGCGCGGCGCGAGCGCCGCTTCGGTGCCCGCCCTGGCTGACCCCACCACGCAGCCGCGGCACGTCATCGTGCCCCCTGATGGCGGGAAATGGCGCGATCTCGGCGTGCGCGTGGCCTCGGCCGCCGTGCTGCTGCCTGTGGCCCTCGGGAGCCTGTGGGCGGGCGGTTGGTACTGGACCGCGCTGGTTCTGGTCGGTGCGGCCGGCATGGCGCTGGAATGGCGCGCTTTGTGCAGGCACCGCCCCGCCCCGCTTCAGCCGCTGCTCGGCGCCGTCTATATTCTGCCGGCAGTCATTGCCCTGCTCTGGCTGCGCGATGACCCGGCGGGCGGTGCCGTGCGCGTGCTGTTCATCCTCTGCGTCGTCTGGTCCAGCGATATCGGCGCCTATATGACCGGACGGCTGCTCGGTGGCGCAAAACTTGCCCCGACCATTTCGCCCGGGAAGACCTGGTCGGGCGTGGCCGGCGGACTTGCCGCGGCAATCGCTGTTGGCTTCATCTTTGCGCGGCTCAACGACGGCTCGCCAGGCAGCGCGATGGCCATTGCGGCCCTGCTCGGCGTCGTCGCACAGGCTGGCGATCTGTTTGAGTCCGGCCTCAAGCGGTATTTCGACGTGAAGGATTCTGGCAATTCGATCCCCGGCCATGGCGGCCTGCTTGATCGTCTGGACGCGGTTCTGACGGCGGCTCCGGTCGCCGCTGCCCTTCTTCTGTTGCGTGGCGTGGAGCTTTGGCGATGAGCGCGAAAACGGTCACCGTGCTCGGCAGCACCGGCAGTGTGGGCACCCAGACGGTCGAACTTCTCGCCGCCGACCCGCAGCGATTTCGCGTCCGTGCATTGGTTGGCGGCCGGCAGGCGGGGCTGCTCGCGGCCCAGGCGCGCGCGCTTGGGGCCGAGTGGGCGGTCATCAGCGACGAGGCGGCCTTCGCCGAACTGCAAGCCGCCCTCGCCGGCTCCGGGGTGCGCTGCGCCGCCGGGCGGGAGGCGGTGATCGCCGCCGCGGCTTTGCCGGCCGATTGGACCATGGCCGCCATCACCGGAGCGGCCGGGCTGGAGCCGACGCTGGCCGCCATTCGCGGCGGCGGCGCGGTTGCCTTGGCCAACAAGGAGGCGCTGGTCTGCGCCGGCGCGGTCATGCTGCGGGCCGTGCGCGATCACGGCGCCACGCTATTGCCGGTTGATTCCGAGCACAACGCCATCTTCCAATCAATGGCCGACGGCAATCGCGGTGCGATCGAGAAGATCATCTTGACCGCCTCGGGCGGCCCGTTCCGCACGTCGAGCATGGCTGAAATGCGCTCCGCTCGCCCGGAAGCCGCGCTGAAACATCCGGTCTGGTCGATGGGGGCGAAGATCTCGATCGACAGCGCGACGATGATGAACAAGGGCCTCGAACTGATCGAGGCGGCGCGGCTGTTCGACCTGTCGGAGAGCGCCATCGGTGTGTTGATCCACCCGCAATCCGTTATTCACGGCCTCGTCTACTACCATGACGGCAGCGTGTTGGCGCAGCTTGGCTCGCCCGACATGCGAGTGCCGATCGCCCATACCCTCGCCTGGCCGGCGCGCATGGCCACGCCGGCGCCGCGGCTCGACCTTGCGGCCGTCGCCCGGCTCGAATTCGCCGAACCCGATCCGGTGCAGTTCCCTGCCCTCGGCCTCGCCCGCGCCGCTCTCGTGGCAGGTGGCGGGGCGCCCGCGATCCTGAGCGCAGCCAACGAAATCGCCGTTGCCGCCTTCCTCGATCGCCGCATCGGCTTCCTCGACATCGTCGATATCGGCGCCCGCGTGCTCGACGCCCTCGGGGCGCCGCCCGCCGAGTCCCTCGATGCCGTGCTCGGTCTCGACGCTGCGGCCCGGGAGGCTGCCAGCCGTCTCTGTGCCCTGTGCGCCCGCCCCGCCGCCTGAGAGAAATCGTGCAAACTCTAGAGGTTTCACGAAATTAAGTTTACCCCCACCGCGCGGTTGCAGTAGGGTCGTTTAAATTACTTCTAAATACGCAAACCGTCTCATGGTTTGATGCGCGAGGAAATCGCCGTGCTGGAGTTTCTGCCCGCCTTCCCACGCGCGATCGTGGCCTTTGTTATTGTTCTCGGCATTCTCGTGTTCGTGCACGAATATGGCCACTACATCGCGGCGCGTTGGCGCGGCGTGCATGTGGAGACGTTCTCCATCGGCTTCGGCCGCGCGCTGTTCACTTGGCGCGACCGGCGTGGCACCGTCTGGAAGGTCGGCTGGGTGCCGCTCGGCGGCTATGTGAAGCTGCACGGGCAGGAGCGGCCAGAGGATGTCGCCGCGGAGGTGCGCGCGCGCTGGATCCCCGGGCGCACCTTCCACGAGAAATCCGTGGCCTCGCGGGCCATCGTCGTGGCGGCGGGGCCGGCGGCCAATTTCGCCCTCGCGGCCGTGCTCTATTTTATCCTGTACGCCAGCGTTGGCCGGCCGATTGCGCTGCCTGTCATTGGCGAAGTGCTGGCCGATTCGGTGGCGCAGAAGGCCGGGTTGCAGGCCGGCGACCGCATCACCGGCATCGATGACGCCGCCGTTACCCGGTTTGGCGATATCCAGCGCATCATCTTCGCCAGCCCCGGAAAACCGCTCGTGCTGCATGTCCTGCGCGCCGACTCGCCGCGCGACATTCCGATCACGCCCGAGGAACAGGTCGACGCCAAAGGCAATCGCTCTGGCAAGCTTGGCATTCGCGGCGGTGGCACGACCTTCGAACCGGTCTCGTTGCCCGAAGCACTTTGGGCCGGCGTGGACCAGACCTGGGATATCACCGTGCAGACGCTCGATGGCGTCTGGGCAATGATCAGTCAGCGTAAATCCGGCGAGGATCTCGGCGGGCCGCTGCGCATCGCGCAGATGTCGGGGCAGGTGGCTACGCTCGGATTCGCCAGCCTCATCTCCTTCATCGCGCTGCTCTCGGTCAATCTCGGGCTGATCAATCTGTTCCCCATCCCCGTGCTCGATGGCGGCCACCTGATGTTCTTCCTGGCCGAGGCCATTCGCGGCAAGCCATTGCCCGTGCGCGCGCAGGAATACGGCTACCGCGCTGGATTCGCTCTGCTGATCGGGCTGTTCGTCTTCGCCACCTGGAACGATCTGACGCATATCGGACTGTTCCGCTGGGTCGCGTCCCTGGTCGGATAGGGCCTGCCGCCGACGCGCTCCCGCAAAGTCATGTCAGGGGGGTTGCGCTGCGCGGTTTCGGCGGGTAGCGCCATGCCGATGGTGCGGCTATTCTCCGCGCCCCGCATAGGCCAGTCGTCTCGAACCTTGGGACGGCGCTGCAACCAGGGGTATCGCCTTTGACTCGCACTCGCGCAGCGCTGCTTTCCGCCTTCTGCCTGCTGTTCGCCGCAGGCCCGGATCTGTCGCACCCGCCGACGGCCAGCGCCCAGGCCGTGCCTGCAAGGCCGGGCGCCGTGGCGGGCCAGGGCGGACTGGTGGGCTCGGTGAAGATCGAGGGCAACCAGCGCATCGAGGAGGGCACGATCCGCTCCTACATGCTGCTTCAACCCGGCGACCCGTTCGACTCCGAGCAACTCGATCGCAGCCTCAAGACGCTGTTCGCCACCGGCTTGTTCAGCGACGTCACCCTGCGGCGCGAGGGTAACGCGCTGGTCGTCAAGGTCGTCGAGAACCCGATCGTCAACCGCATCGCCTTCGAGGGCAACAAACAGGTCACCGACGAGGCGCTGCGCCCGGAGCTGCAACTGCGCGCCCGCGCGGTGTTCACCAACGCCACCGCCCAGGCCGACCGCCAGCGCATGCTCGACCTCTACGCGCGCAAGGGCCGCTATGCCGCGCGGGTCGAACCCAAGATCATCCAGCTCGACCAGAACCGGGTCGATGTCGTCTTCGAGATCGACGAGGGCGCGAACACGCTGACCAGCCGCATCGCCTTCGTCGGCAACCGTGCCTACAGCGAGGGCAAGCTCGGCGAGGTCATCTCATCGCGTGAGGAGGCCTGGTGGCGCTTCCTGTCGACCTCCGACAGCTACGATCCCGACCGGATGAATTTCGACAAGGAGCAGCTGCGCCGCTTCTATCTGTCCAAGGGTTACGCCGATGTCGAGATCGTAAGCGCCACCGCCGAACTCGCGCCCGACCGGTCCGCCTTCTTCATCACCTTCACGATCAACGAGGGCGAACGCTACACAGTCTCCAAGGCCGAGCTGAACGTCACGCTGAAGGGCGTTACTGCCGAGTCGCTGCAATCCCAGATGCCGTTAGACGTGGGCGACTGGTACGACGGCGATGCCATCGAGCGCGCCGTGCAGGCGCTCAGCGACGATCTGCAGGGCCGCGGTTTTCCCTTCGTGGAAATTAAGCCGCGCGTGCAGCGCGATCGGGAAAAGCGCACCATCGAGATTGTGCTCGATGTCGGCGAGGGCCCGCGCGTCTACATCGAACGCATCGACATCACCGGCAACCAGCGCACCTATGACAAGGTGATCCGCCGCGAGTTCCGGGTCGGCGAGGGCGATCCGTTCAACGTCGCCTTGGTGCGCCTGTCGCGCCAGCGCATCGAGGACCTGGAATACTTCAACCGCATCGAGATCCTGTCGCAAACCGGTTCGGCACCCGACAAGGTTGTCCTGAACGCGGTCATCGAGGAAAAGGCGACCGGCCAGCTCCTGCTCGGCGGTGGCTATTCGACCGATATCGGGGCGCTCGTCTCGTTCGGTCTGCGCGAGAAGAACCTGGTCGGCACCGGCATCGACGGCAGCTTCAACACCGTGCTGGCGCAGAAGCAGAGTCAGATCAATTTCTCGCTCACCGACCCGTATTTCCTCGACCGCAACCTCGTGGCCGGGTTCGATATCTTCCACATCGTGCAGAACAACACCGACATCGCCGAGTATCGCGAGAGGCGCACCGGCGTGAGCCTCCGGCTGGGCTACCAGTTCAGCGAGCATCTCCGCCAGTTGATCACCTACTCGGCGGTGGAGCGTAACATCTACGCCGTCGGCGCGAATGCCAGCGTTTATGTCAAGGACGCCAAGGGAGCCTCGCTGCTGTCGCAGATCAGCCAGGCACTGACGCTGGACTATCGCGACAGCCGGGTCGATCCGCGCCGCGGCTTCGTGATCCGCCTTGGCACCGATTTCGCCGGCCTCGGCGGCGATGCCCGCTTTGCGCGCGCCAAGATCGACGCGTCCTACTACATCCCGCTCGAGCGGGTATTCGGAGACCCCGATTGGGTCCTCGCGATCAACGCGGGGGTGGGCCAGATGTTCACCTTCGGCCGCAACGAGCGCATCATCGACCGGTTCTTCCTCGGCGGCGACAATTTGCGCGGCTTCCAGACCGGTGGCGTCGGTCCGCACTCGATCTCGACCGGGGACAGCATCGGCGGCCGGTTCATCTGGACGCAATCGACCGAGCTGCGGTTCCCCTTGCCGGTGTCTGCCGATCTCGGCATGACCGGCCGGGCCTTCGTCGATGTCGGCTCGCTGTCGGAGTTGAATCAGCTCCTGCTCAACGGTGTTCCGCAGGCCTTCACCAACAGCGGCGCGCCGCGGGTCGGCGCTGGCGTCGGCATTTCGTGGAAAACACCGTTCGGGCTGATCAATATCGATCTCGGGCAGGCGGTGGTGAAGAAGAAATTCGACCAGACGCAGCTGTTGCGCTTTGGTTTCGGCACAAGGTTCTAAGCGAAATGAAGCGTCGCGTGTTTGCCATCGCCGTTGCTGCCCTCGCCGGGCTGACGGTTTCATTTGCCTGGCTTGTCCCGCCGGCAGCGGCGCAGGGCCAGGATTTTTTCGTGCCGAACCAACGCCCCGCGCCGCAGGCCGGCCAGCGCCCGCCGGCTGCCGCCCCAGGCCCCGCGCGCGCCGCGCCGCGTCCGGCACCGACCAACCAGCCAGCACCGCAGGAGGAAGCCCAGGCACCGATCCAGGCGCCGATGCCGCCGGTTCCGGACTTGCCGGCGCTCCCCCGTGGTGCCGCCGCGCCGGCGGCCATCATCGGCTTGATCGGCGTGCCCGAGGTGATGCGCGCCTCCGCCGCCGCTCAGTTGGTTGACCGCGTCATCGGCGAACGCCGCGAGAAATTGAACGAGGATGCCCAGAAGGAGCAGCAGGCCTGGCGCGACCTCCAGCAGGCGCTCGCCAACCAGCGCACGACCCTTTCGCCGGAGCAGATACGCACCAAGGAGCGTGAACTGCAGGACCGCATCACCAGCGCGCAGCAGCGCTTCCAGAACCGCGGCCGGATCATTCAGGAAGCGGCGCAGTACGGCCTCAACCAGATCCAGGCCTCGCTGATCGCGGTGATCCGTCAGGTATCGGAAAGCCGTGGCATGAACCTGATCCTGCACCGCCAGCAGGTCGCGTTGAACGTCAACGAGTTCGATATCACCGAGCAAGTTGCCGAACAGCTCAACAAGCTGCTGCCGACGGTGATCATTCCGCCTGATGGCGTGTCGCCCAATCCCCCGGCGGCGGCCGGTACCCCTGCCGCTAGTACCCCCGCCGCAACGCCGCCCGCACCGCCGAAGCGCTGATCCGATGGCGGGCGATCCGCGCTTCTTTGCCCGCCCCGCGCCGATCTCGATCGCGGCCGTATGCGCGGCGGCCGGCGGAAGCGCCGATGGGGATGGCTTTCTGCTCACCGGCATAGCGCCGCTGCAGACGGCGACGGCGACCGAGCTGAGCTTTCTCGACAATCGCCGCTATCTGCCTGCGCTCAAGGAGTGCCGCGCCGGTGCTGTGATCGTGCATCCCGACATGGCCGCGCATGTGCCGGAGGGCACGCGCGCCATTGTCACCCCTCAGCCCTATCTTGGCTGGGCGCGTGCTGCCGCCCTTTTCTTTCCGGCCCCGCCGACCACCCCAGGCGTACATAGCACCGCGGTCGTGGACGAAACCGCACGGATCGACCCATCGGCCGAGATTGGCCCGTTCGCGGTAGTTGCCGCCGGCGCTGAGGTCGGCGCGCGCTGCCGTGTCGGACCGGGTGCCGTGATCGGTGCCGGCGTCGTGCTCGGTGCGGATTGCCGGATCGGTGCCCATGCCAGCATCAGCCACGCCTTGCTTGGCGCACGGGTCTACATCTATCCCGGCGCGCGGATCGGCCAGGAGGGCTTCGGTTTTGCCTCCGGCCCCACCGGCCTTGTCACCGTTCCCCAGCTTGGCCGCGTGCTGATCGGCGACGATGTCGAGATCGGCGCCAATTCCTGTGTCGACCGTGGCAGCGCCCAGGATACCGTGATCGGCGCCGGCTCGCGGCTCGATAACCTCGTGCAGATCGGCCACAACGTGCAGCTTGGCCGCTGCTGCATCGTCGTCGCCCATGCCGGCATTTCCGGTTCCGCGGTGCTGGAGGATTTCGTCGTCATCGCCGGGCAGGCGGGTGTCGCGGGCCATCTGCGCATCGGCAAGGGCGCCAAGATCGGTGCGCAAGCGGGTGTGATATCGGACGTTCCAGCCGGCCAGGATTGGGTCGGCAGCCCGGCCCAGCCGGCGCGGGAGATGTTTCGGCAGGTGGCGATACTCAAGCGCCTCGCCGTCCGCACCCCGGCGAAAGATCAGAACGCCACGCGAAAGGAGACGACATGAGCGATCAGCCCCCCGCGGCTTCCGAGCCGCGGCGTATCGACCGCATCGACATCAACCGCATCATGCTCGGCCTGCCGCACCGGTTCCCCTTTCTGCTGATCGATCGGGTCGTCGATTTCGTGCATGACCAGTCGGCCACCGGCATCAAGAACGTTTCGATCAACGAGCCGTTCTTCCAGGGCCACTTCCCGGGCAACTTCGTCATGCCTGGTGTGCTGATCGTCGAGGCGATGTGCCAGACGGCGGGCGTGGTGGTGTGCGAAACCCTCGGCCCGGAGGACGGCTACGGCATCAGCGTCTATTTCATGTCCATCGAAGGGGCGAAATTCCGCCGCCCCGTGGTGCCCGGCGACCAGGTGCACCTGCACGTCACGAAAGACCGCCGGCGGGGCGGGGTCTGGCGGTTCAATGCGGAAGCGAAGGTGGATGGCGTGAAAGTGGCAGAGGCGACGTTCACCGCGATGGTGATCCCGAAAGACAAGACCGCGGCGGCCCCCACATCGTGACGGGCATTCATCCAACCACGCTCATCGCGCCCGGCGCGCGGATTGCCGACGGTGTCGAGATCGGGCCGTGGTGCACGGTCGGCGCGGACGTGGAGCTTGCCGCCGGCGTGCGGCTGATCAGCCACGTCGTCGTCGAGGGCCACACGAGAATTGCCGCCGGCGCGGTGCTCTACCCGTTCAGCACCGTCGGCATGGCGCCGCAGGATCTCAAGTATAAGAATGAACCGACGCTCGTGGAGATCGGCGAACGTACGCTGATCCGCGAGCACGTCACCATCCATCGCGGCACCCCGAACGGCGCCGGCATTACCCGCGTTGGCGCCGACTGCATGCTGATGAACGTCGTCCATGTCGCGCATGACTGTACGATTGGCAACGGCGTCATCATCGCCAACAACGTGGTGATGGGCGGCCATGTCCAGATCGGCGACCATGCGGTGATCGGCGGCAGTTCGGCGATCCACCAGTTTGTCCGCATCGGCCGCGCGGCGATGATCGGTGGCGTTTCGGGCGTGGAGGCCGATGTCGTGCCGTTCGGCGTGGTGCTCGGCAACCGCGCGCGCCTGGCCGGGCTCAACGTCATCGGCATGCGCCGCCGCGGCTTCGACCGGGCGCAGATCCACGGAGTCCGCGCCGCGTTCCGGGAGATGTTCTGGGGCAGCGGCGTGTTCGCCGAACGGGTCGCCGTCGTACGCGCCCGCATGGCCGGCGATCCGCTGATCGACGAGATGCTCGCCTTCATGGCCGTGCCGAGTAAGCGCGGCCTGGTGCGCGCGGGGTCACCGAGCCACGACGACAGCGACAGCTAGACGATGACCGATCGCCCGGCGCTCGGTATTCTCGCGGGGTCCGGCCCACTGCCCGGGCGCGTCGCCTCGGCGGCCCGGGCGGCGGGGCGGGCTGTATTCATCGTCGGCCTCGAAGGCTTCGCGGAGAAGGCCGTGCTCGCTCCCTACGCGCATGATTTCGCCCGCATGGGGGCGGCCGGGCGCATCCTCGACCTGTTGCGCGCGAATAACTGCAAGGATCTCGTGCTGATTGGCCCGGTCCGCCGGCCGTCGATTTTCGACGCGCGGCCGGACGGGATGGGCGCGAAACTCCTGGCACGCGTCGGCCGCGCGGCCTTCGGTGGCGACGATTCGCTGCTGGCCGCCGTGATCAAGGTGCTGGGCGAGGAGGGTTTTTCTGTCATTGGCGCCCATGAAATCCTCACCGAGGCGCAGGCCCCGCGCGGCCTGCTGACCGCCGCCGCCCCGGACGCGCAGGCGATGAGCGATATCGCGCGCGGCGTCGCGGTCTGCCGCGCCCTCGGGGCCGTCGATGTCGGGCAGGGCTGCGTCATCCAGTCCGGCCTCGTGCTCGCCGTCGAGGCGATCGAGGGCACTGACGCCATGCTCGCACGCGCCAGCCTGCACCGCCGCGGCGGCGCCGGCGGCGTGCTGGTGAAAATGTCCAAACCCGGCCAGGAACGCCGTGCCGACCTGCCGACCATCGGGGCCGTGACGGTCGCGAACGCCGTTGCCGCCGGCCTGCGCGGCATCGCCTTCGAAGCCGGCGGCGCTTTGTTCGCCGAGCGCGACGCCGCCATCGCCGCCGCCGACGCGGCCGGCCTATTCCTCATCGGCATTGATGCTCAATCGCAGCAGGAGACGGCCGCATGAAAATCGGCGCCGCGATGTTCTTCACCGACTATTCGATGACCCCGATGGCCCTCGGCAAGGCGCTCGAAGAGCGAGGGTTCGACTCGCTGTGGGCGCCCGAGCACTCCCACATCCCGGCATCCCGCGCCTCGGCCTTCCCCTCCGGCGGCGAATTGCCGAAGAAATACTACGATGCCATGGACCCCTTCGTGACGTTGACGGCCGCCGCCTGCGCCACCACCACCCTGCTGGTCGGCACCGGCATCTGCCTGGTGCCGCAGCGCGACCCGATCCAGACTGCCAAGCTCGTCGCCTCCCTCGATCAGGTCAGCAATGGTCGCTTCCTGTTCGGCGTCGGCAATGGCTGGAACGCCGACGAGATGGCCAATCACGGCACCGATTTCACCACGCGCCACAAGCTCGCCCGCGAGCGCATCGAGGCGATGCAGGCGATCTGGACGCAGTCCAGGGCCGAATATCACGGCGAGATGGTCAATTTCGATCCGATCATGGCGTGGCCCAAACCGGTTCAGAAGCCACATCCGCCGATCATCGTTGGCGGCGCCTTCCCCTACGGCCCGCGCCGCGCCATCCGCTACGGCAATGGCTGGATGCCGCACCGGACACGCCCGAACTACACCGATGTCGCGGAGTTCGTTCCGCAATTCCGCGACATGGTCGTCCAGGCCGGGCGCGATCCGGCGGACGTGCCGGTGACCATCTGGGGCGCGCGCGAAGATTTTTCCCTGCTCGAACGCGACCGCGCGCTGGGTGTGGTGCGGCTCGTCGTCAGCCTCGACTCGGCGCGGGACGATGCGATCCTGCCGGAACTCGACCGCTGGGCCGCATTGATCCGCCGCCTCGGGGATTGATCACGCAGCGCGGACGTTGCGCGGCGCGCCGGCAACCCCGCGGGTGAACTGGCGGGCAATGTTGGCGGCTCCGAGGATGCCGTAGCGGAGCGGGGAGGGCATGGTCGGCTCCTGGATTTTCGGGAGAATGCGGCAGTCCGGAGGGATCGACCAGGGGATATTTATTACGAATTAGTAACAAAATGCTCGTGCATCTGCGGCTGGTGCGGCATTCCCGGGAGGCGGCGCCGGGGGTGGCCAGGGCGGTGGGCGCAGGAGAGCGGGCGGCGTGGCCGGCCGGGGCGCGTTGGGCGGGTTGGTGAATGGATGCCGGGCATGCGGCGCGAGGTCGGCGGGGGTGTGCGCCGGCGGCTGGTCCGGCGACTGGTCCGGCTGTGCCATGCGTGCGGTGCGCGGGGCGCTCGGCGGGTTGGGTTGGCGCGCGGGCCGGTTGGCGGGCGGCGTGCGGGGTTGGCTGTCCTGGCACGGGCGGTTGGGCAAGGCGGGCGGCAGGCCGGCGGTCTGGAAGAAAGCCAGCAGGTGGGCGAGGCCATCGCGCAGATGGCCGATTCGCCGCCAAACTGGCCCGGCCCAGGCGCCGAACAGACGCTGGCGCAGGGCGAGCAACGGCGTGGCGGGGGCCAGCATTGCATCCAGGCACAGGATGATCGCCTCCAGCACACGACACAGAGCCGCCGCGTCGGAGGCGCCAGGCCGGGGTTGGGGGGGAGCAATGTTCATATTGTGTTCCTAGCAAACCGCTACGCCGGACGCAAGGAAATTTTTCCTCTAAGCGCTATTTTTTCCGTGGTGCGATGCGGGAGAAGCGGACGCCGAGACTGATACTGGCCGAACCGCCGGCGATGGGGGCGGTGAAGGATCGCGACGCCGGGTGCGGGCACGCTGCCGCCAGTGAGCGCGGCGCCCCCGCGCGCGCCGGGCTGGGGGAGCGGCATGGGCAGGCAGTTGCGGGGGGCGACGAGTGCGACGGCGATGCAGCAGGCGCTTTGCACCGCCTGGGCATGCGCGGGCGCCTTCGAGCGGGATGGGCAGAGAGTGGACAGCCGTATCGACGAGACAGCTTCGAATGCTTGAGAGTCCGTCCGGAAACTCCTTCAACGATTGCATAATCTCCGGGTCATGAGCCGGATCGACGCAAGCTTGAGGAATGACAGCGCATTTCGTGTCCGGTTCTCGAAATCCTTGGCCAAACGCCGGCACCGGCCGAGCCACGCGAACGTCCGTTCGACCACCCAACGGCGTGGCAAAACGACGAAGCCTTGAGCCGCGTCTGAGCGCTTGATGATCTCGACCTGCATTTGCGTCAGGAGCTGCGCCACACCTTGCTCGAAGATCGGCCCCTGGTAGCCACCATCGGCAAATACCTTGCGCAGAAACGGGTAGAGGCCGAACAGCGCAGTATTATGTAGCAACCGCCACCACGGAGCGGAAGCGGAGTGCCCGGCCTTCGGGGTAGCCTCCGGGCATGAAGATCGCCATGAACGCCCTGCGGCGCAAGCACGCCATGCTCCTCGGCCAGATCGAAGCCGCCGAGCGTGCGATTGAACCGCTCCGCGCCAAGTTCGTGCTGGCAGACGCCACCATGCTCCTGTTCGAGCCCGACGCCGAGCCAATCCTGATCCCAGGCGTGCGGCCAATCAAGCGCTGCCAATGGTTCAAGCATGGCGAACAGAAGCGGCTTTGTGTCCGCGCCCTGCGCGAGGCTGACGCGCCCCGGACTACCACCCAGGTTGCCCGCTACGTCATGGCGGCGAAGAAGCTGCCCGAGGATGGGTTGCCGAGCCTGGGTGTCATCCGCCGGCAGGTTCGCATCGTCATGTGCCGCATGGAGAAACTGCGGGCCATTCGGCGGATCGTGGAGGCGCCGGATACGTGGTGGGAGTTGGCGGGTGGAGATTAGTAGCCTCGGCTACGGCGACGTAGCCGTAGTCCGAGATGGAGACACAAGCTCAGCAGTTGCCGATCACGAAAATGTCATATATAAAATTGACCGATTCAAAACAACGGGTTGTCACGATTCCCCATGCCTTAGCCCCAGATTTTGATTCCCTACTTGCGATTCGAACTTGCAGATTCGTACAAGGCAAGTGGAACCGGACGGTTTTGGATGGGAGCCTTGACACTTTCGCGGGACGCTGTAATCGACACCGTCCCCAAATATAGGGGTGAATACCAAGTTTGCACCCCGATCGCTGGTTCGCCAGCCACAGGGAGAGGATAGAGTTATGTCGCACCAAAAAACCAGCGTCCGTGGTCGTGAAGACCCGGGAGGGAAAAGCGCGGTCGATTCGGCTTTCAATTGGGAGCATCTAATCAAGCAGGTCGTTGCTCGCTTTGCTCGCGGCAACATCTCCGCTCAAAATGCACGCATCCTTCTCCCGGCCGAGCAGGCGAGCGAGAACGCTTTGGCTAGGCGCATTGCGCGGAAATGGAAAGCACGCGGCGAGCGGAAGGCGGCTTAATACTACGAGTGGCGATTAGAACGGCGTGCGCTGGGGACGAATCTGTGATAGATGACAGTGAAGTGGAGGCGGCCTTTCGCCTGCTCATCCAAGAGTGGAACGTTGCGGAGCGCCGCATCAAGAAGGCTGAGCATGTTCGCGCCGGTGAAGTTGTGGCGTCCGCGATTTTTGAGCTTCGCTATGCGGGTCGGAAGGTTATGGATGCCGTCCAAATTCTTCTCTCGGGTGATTGGAAAACGAATGAAGAGCGCCGCCGGCTCGTTCTGACATATTTGGCCGACGCCACTGAAGATTGCGTCAAGGCTAAGCATGACGCGATAGACTCTATGCTGGATTTCAGCACAAGGTGGTTTTACGAGACCGAAAGAATATTGAGTCTGGGTAGCTTAGTGAAATTTTTCCCCGATTACGTGAATATCACATCGGAAATCAGCGAAATACAAGAAAATATTGCGGCGTCTAGAGAGAATAGAATTGATTCACGCGATGGAATTTATGACGATATAGAATCGACAAAATTAGAAAGTATTCTAAGTCTTTTTCAGAACATGCGAAACTCCCATAAAAGAGTAACAGCGGCGGTTCGTAAAGAGCGTTGTGTTGAGAGATTTCTGATCTGGTGCGCTATAATTGGTACAGTTTTGGGGGTTGTGGGAATTGCGGCGGCCTATTGGATGTGGAAGCATCCTATTTCATAGCTAATATTCATTACGACGTTAAGCCGCCTTCTGCGCCCGTTGTCAGTAGCCTGACCGATCCACGCTCGGCCGGCTGGCCATCGCCAAGGCGACGACGTTGCGAACCTGCGTCCCGTTGGGCACGCGGCGGTTGTCCTCGCGCCACGAGGCTTCCTGCGCATAGCGGATCAAGTAGCTGCCCGCGATGTGGTGATGATGCCCGATCTCGGCCCGGCGCATCCGGCTAAAGAATTCTTCGGCGCCGTTGGTGTAGACGCCCGTCGATTTCCCTATGGTGGCGGTTGCTACATAATACCGGAACAGGGCAGATTTCCTGACCTAATGGGATAGAGCTACCTCAGGGCGGCTGCCCTCGGGACTCCGCAGCCAAACGGATAGACGTTTTTTGGTTCTTTTTTTCAAAAAAGAACAGCGCTTCTTTTTGTCGAGGGCCAACGCGCATGGCGCCGGGCACCCTGGAAGCCGCATCCGGAGTGCTGTAGGAAGTGGTGGATGTTCCATTGTCGTTTGATGATTATGTATCAGCATAATCCGATTTTATCATGACCGAAGCCGGCGAGCGCATCGCCAAGTGGCTCGCGCGCGCCGGTGTGGCCAGCCGGCGGGATGCGGAGAAGCTGATCGGCGAAGGGCGGGTCAAGCTCAACAACGCGCTGGTCACCCACCCCGCCACCTTCATCACCGAGGGTGATCTGGTGACGGTGAACGGCACCCTCGTCGCCCCCACGGCGGCCGAGAAGCGTACGCGGCTGTTTCGCTACCACAAGCCGCCCGGCCTCATGGTCACCCACAAGGACCCCGAGGGCCGGCCGACCGTGTTCGACCAGTTGCCCAAGCACCTGCCCCGTCTCGTCAGCGTCGGCCGGCTTGACCTCAACAGCGAAGGGCTGCTGCTGCTGACCAATGACGGCGCGTTGGCGCGCCATCTCGAACTCCCCGCCACCGCCTGGCTGCGGCGCTATCGTGCGCGTGCTTTCGGCGAGGTGGATCAGGCGGCGCTGTCGGCCCTGGCCAAGGGCATCACCGTCGATGGCGAGCGCTACGGCCCGATCGAAGCGGCGTTGGACAGCCGCAAGGGCGACAACCTCTGGATTACCGTGGCCCTGAAAGAGGGACGCAACCGGGAAGTCCGAAAGGTTCTTGCCCATCTCGGCCTGAAGGTTTCGCGTCTCATTCGTGTCGCCTATGGGCCGTTCCAGCTTGGTCTGCTGCCGAAGAACAACATCGAGGAAGTGCCGGCCAAGGTTTTGCGGGAGCAGGTGAAGTTCCCGTGAGGATCATTTCCGGCCGCTGGCGTGGCCGGACGCTTCTCTCTCCCGCGGGCGCCGCCACCCGCCCCACCGCCGATCGGGTACGGCAGGCACTATTCGACATGATCGCCCATGCCCCCTGGGGCGGAGTTCCGGGAAAAACAGTGCTCGACGCTTTCGCGGGCACCGGCGCGCTCGGGTTGGAGGCGCTGTCACGCGGCGCCGCGCATGCGTGGTTCATCGAGCAGGACCGCGCTGCCCTGGCCGCCCTGCGCGCCAATATTTCGTCCGTTGCAGCCGGCAACGCCACCGTGCTCGCGGGTGACGCGACCCGCCCACCACGTGCGCCGGCGCCGTGCGATCTGGTGTTTCTTGACCCGCCTTACGGCAGGGATCTCGGCCCGCGCGCGGTCGCGGCGCTCGATGAAGCCGGCTGGATCGCGGCGGACGCCGTCATCGTGCTCGAACTCGGCCGCGACGAGGCACTGCCGGAACTGGGCCAAATGCTCGCGGACCGCGCGTACGGCGCGGCGCGGATCACCGTTTGGCGGCCGAGCCTATTGCGGAAAGACTGAAGATCCGGCCCCAGCCGGTCACGCGAGCCGGATCGACGCCGGCCAGGATCAGCGATTTCCACACCACCGTGGCGATGGAATCGAGCACGAGCACCCCAAGCTCTACCTCCAACGCCGCCGCCAGCTTCGCCGCCCGCAGATTGGTGCAGACGATGGCGATGGCATCCGGCCGCGCTGCCGCCACCTCCCGCGTCATCGCCGCGATCTGCGCGTCGCTGACCTCCGAGAAGGAAAAATTATCGCGCACGCCGAGATGGCGTTCGGCCGCGCACTCCATGCCGAGCCCGGCGTAGTTGGCGACGATGCGGGCCTGCACGTCGTCCGTGTAGGGCGTCACCAGCCCCATCCTGCGGGCGCCGAGGCTGGCCAGGATCTCGTTCAGCGCCAGCATCGAGGTGGTCGCCCGGATGCCCGTCGCTGCGGTGATGCGGGCGCATAGCCGGACATCGGCGTCGAACCCCAGCCAGCCCGCCGAGGTGCCGCTCCAGCCGATCACGTCCACCTTGGCATGCGCCAGCAACTCGGCGGCGCGCAGGATGGCGCTATCGTCGAACTGCCCGAGGGCGCGGTCGCTGAGCGCGATCTCGGTGACCGCGAAACGCGAGAAATGCGCCGACACCTCGGGCACCCCCGCGATCATCGCCGTCGTCACCGGCTCCAGCACGGTGTTGGAGCTTGGGGTGAGCATGCCCAGCCGGATTGAACCCATGTCAGCGCCTTCCGAACAGCCGTTCGATCTCGGCCTTGCTAAGTTTGAGGAACGTCGGACGGCCATGACTGCATGTGGCCGCGCGCGGGGTGGCCTCCATCTGGCGCAGCAGCGCGTCCATCTCGGGTGCCGCCAGACGCCGCCCGGCCCGGATCGAGCCGTGGCAGGCCATGCGGGCTATGACTGCGTCGAGCTTTGCGTCGAGCGCCGTGGTCTCGTCCATTTCGGCCAGTTCATCGGCGAGATCGCGCAGCAGCGGCGCGGGGTCGGGGGCACCGAGCGCGGCCGGCAGCGTGCGCACCAGGATGGCACCGGCGCCGAACGCCTCGATCTCCAGGCCGAGCCGCGCCAGATCGGCGGTGCGATCGAGCAGCCGGTCCACATCGGCGCGCGGCAGATCGACGACGGCTGGCAGCAGCAGCGCCTGTGTGCGGACGGTACCGCCGAGCACCTGCTCGCGCAGCGCCTCGTGGGTGAGCCGCTCATGGGCAGCATGCTGGTCCACCAGGACCAGGCTGCCATCGGCGGCGACCGCGATGATGTAGGTGTCCAGCACCTGGGCGACCGGGGCACCGAGTGGGAAGGCCATGTTCGGGATCGCGGCAGTGTGCGCGGTGAACGGGCCGTGGAAGCGGTCGGGGGCCGCGAGCATGCGGGCGGCCGGCGCACCGAGCGGCAGCCGCGCCTCGGCCATCCCGGTCGGTTGACTGGTCGTCACCGCATGGCCTCTCGGCACCAGCCGCAAGGGCGGACGGGACTGCATCAGGTGGGCCCCGAGCACCAAAGGCGCCGCCGCCCCGGCGCCGCCGGACAAGGCCCGCCCTAGTCCACCGATGACCAGGGAGCGCACCCCGTCGGCGTCGCGAAAGCGCACCTCGGCCTTGGCGGGATGCACGTTCACGTCCACCTCGTCGGCCGGCAGATCGAGGAACACGGCAACGATGGCGTGGCGGCCATGGGCGATGACGTCGCGATAGGCGACCCGCACGGCGGTGCGCAGCAGCGGGTCGGCGACCGGGCGGCCATTGACGATCAGCGTCTGCAACGCGGTGGTCGCGCGGCTCACCATCGGGGCGCAGGCGAAGCCAGTCAAATGCAGGCTGCCGCGCATGGCGTCCACCGGCAGCAACGCGGTGGCGGCCTCGGGGCCGAGCAGGGCGGCGACGCGTGCCTCGCGGGATTGGGCCGGCAGGTCGAAGGACACGCGGCCGTCGCTCTCGAAGCGGAAGGCGGTGGCGGGGGCCGCGAGGGCTAGGCGGCGGATGGCGATTTCGGTGGCGTCGGCCTCGCTGCGGGCGGATTTGAGGAATTTGCGTCGGGCGGGGGTGGCGTAGAACAGGTCTCGCACGACCACCCGGGTGCCTTTGGCGCCGGCGGCCGGGCTGACCCCGCTGACCACGCCGCCCTCGACGGTGATGGCGACGGCGTGCTCGGCCTCCGCCGTGCGGCTGGTGATGGACAGGCGGGCGGCGGCGCCGATCGAGGGCAGCGCCTCGCCGCGGAAGCCGAGGGTGGAGATACGGACCAGCTGATCGTCGGTCAGTTTGGAGGTCGCGTGGCGTTGGATGGCGAGGGCCAGTTCATCGCTGGTCATGCCGGTGCCGTCATCGGCGATCTCGATGCGCTCGATGCCGCCGCCGGCGATGGCGACGCTGATGCGCCGCGCCCCCGCATCGAGCGCGTTCTCCACCAGTTCGCGCGCCGCGGCGGCCGGCCGTTCGATCACCTCGCCCGCCGCGATCCGGTTGACGGTCGCCTCTGACAGAAGCCGGATGCGGCCAGCTTGCACTATGCCTCGCCGCGTAGCGCACGGAAACGCGCGATCAGTGACGCCGTCGACGGGTCATGCGCACCCAGTGCGGCACCCAGTGCGGCACCCAGTGCGGCACCCGGCCGCAGGTCGGGCAGGATGTCGCGCGCGAGCACCTTGCCGAGTTCGACGCCCCATTGATCGAAGCTGTTGACCCCCCAGAGCCAGCCCTGCACGGCGACTTTGTGCTCGTAGAGGGCGATCAGCCGGCCCAAGGTGAACGGATCGAGCCGGCGCACGAGGATCGTCGTGCTCGGCCGGTTGCCGGCGAACACCCGGTGCGGGGCGATGCGCGCGATCTCCGCCTCGGCCATCCCCGCTTCGCGCATTTCGGTTTGCGCCTCAGCCAGCGTTTTGCCGCGCAGCAAGGCGGCGGCCTGCGCGAGCGCGTTGGCGGCGAGCATACGATGGGCGTCGGGGCGGTCGTGGTCCGGGTTGGCGGCGAGGATGAAATCGACCGGGATGACCGAGGTGCCCTGATGTACCAGTTGCATGAAGCTGTGCTGGGCGTTGGTGCCGGGCTCGCCGAACAGCACCGGGCAGGTGCGCCGCGTGACCGGCGCGCCATCGAGGCGGACGGACTTGCCGTTGCTCTCCATTTCCAACTGCTGGAGGAAGGCTGGGAAACGCCGGAGACGGTCGTCATAGGCGAGCACGCAATGCTGGTTCAGCCCGAGACCGTTGACGTGCCAGATGCCGACCAGGGCCAGCAGCACGGGCAGGTTCTCGGCGAAATCGGCGGTGCGGAAATGCGCGTCCATGTCCCGCCCGCCGTCGAGCATGGCCTGGAACGCGTCCCACCCGGCAGCGAGCGCGATCACCAGGCCGACCGGGGACCACAGGGAGAACCGCCCGCCGACCCAGTCGCGGAAGCCGAACACGCGGTCCGCACGGATGCCGAAAGCGGCGACGGCCTTGAGGTTGGTGGAGAGTGCGGCGAAATGCGTGCCGACCGCGTCCTCGCCGAGGGCGCCGGCGACCCAGGCGCGCATGGCCTGCGCGTTGAACGCCGTCTCCTCCGTGGTGAAGGATTTGGAGGCGACAAGAACGAGAGTGCGCGCGGGATCCAACGCGCGGATCAGCGCTGCGGCACCATTTCCATCGACGTTGGAGAGGAAGTGGGCGCGCATACGGGCACCGCGGGCGAGGGTCAGTGCCTCGGTGGCCATCAGCGGGCCGAGGTCGGAGCCGCCGATGCCGATATTGACGACCGTGTCGAAGCGCTCCCCGGTTGCGCCGCGCAGGCTGCCATCATGCACGGCAGCGACGAAAGCGGCCATGCGGACGCGTTCGGCAGCGGCCAGTGCGCTGGCGGCGTCGGTACCGTTGGACGTGGTGGCGGTCAGGCCGTCCGCCGCATGGGAGCGCAGGGCCATGTGCATGGCGGCACGGCCCTCGGTCGGGTTGACCGTGGCGCCGGCGAACAGGCGGGCGCGGAAGCCGGCGAGATCGGCGGCGTCCGCGAGGCCGAGCAGGGCGGCGCGGGCGTCGTCGTCGATGGAGGTTTTCGAGAAGTCGAGCGTCAGGTCACCGGCGATCGCGCTGAAGCGGTCGCTGCGCGTGGGGTCGGCGGCGAAAAGCGGGCGGATGGCGTGCGCATCCGGCCGCGTCGCGAGGGTGGCGAGGCGGTGCCAGGCGGCTGAGAGGGCCGAATCGGCGTCCATGCTGGCATCCTACAGCAGATTTCGCGCGCAAGGATGAACGTCGCCGGGAATTTTGGCGGGAGGATGGGGCGCGCAAGGCGGGAAGGGGGAGCGCTTTCGGCGCGCAAGGCAGGAAGGGGGAGCGCTTTCGGCGCGCAAGGTAGGAAGGGGGAGCGCTTTCGGCGCGCAAGAGGCGCGCCTGTCGCTTACCTCGCCGCGCGCGGGCGCGTCTGGGGTCAGAGACCGAAAATATTGCGGCGTTTGGGGCGGATGATGGCCGTCTCACCGTCCTCGCTGCTTTGGCCGAGGGCGGCGTTCTCGCGGAGGCGCTGCGCTTCCTTCTCCGCGTTCACGATGAT
Organism: Rhodospirillales bacterium; assembly: GCA_043744375.1. GTDB lineage: Bacteria > Pseudomonadota > Alphaproteobacteria > Acetobacterales > Acetobacteraceae > CAIYPH01. The sequence goes on from JAYTUU010000052.1 coordinate 29,278, forward strand.
CCCCGGCTCCTTCGGCAGCGTCCAGAACAACAGCTTGTCGGTGAAGGTCGGGCCGGGCGAGTCGATGGCGGCCTGGGCGTCGACGCTGTTGCGGATATCCGGCGGCGCCGCGGGGCCGGCGGCCTGGACCAGCGCCTGTTGCCCAGCGCTGCTGCCGGCGGCGGCGGTGACGAGGCTGGATTGCGGCACCAATGCCGCCTCAGTGGCATTGCGCGGCGCGATCTCCTGCGGCCGCGAGGCGCCGGGGCGGGGCGGGTTGATCATGTAGCTCGGCGGCATTGATAGCGGCGCGCGCGCGGTGACGACGAATTCGTCGGGCGTGTCGCGTTGCAGCCCGAAGGTGCGTGCGAGGTCGCTGCCGCAGCCGGTGAGGCCGAGCAGGGCGGCAAGGAGGAGCGGCGTGGTGGCGCGGATATGGACCATGAGGCGGTTCCTTACTTGTCCCCGGGGGCGGCGGCAAGACGGCTGTTGTGCGACGTTCGCATACCATCGAGAACCAGGGCGGCAACCCCGCACACGATCGCCGCGTCGGCCACGTTGAACACATACCACGACCAGCCGAACGCGTGGGCGTGAATGAAATCGACCACCGCGCCGAAGCGTGCCCGATCGATCACATTGCCGATCGCGCCACCGGCGATCGACCCTATGGCGATGGCGACGAGGCGGGTTTCGGCGCGGCGCAGCCAGACGAGGAGCACGGCCACCACGGCGAGCGCGATCGCCGCCAGGATCAGGCCGCCGGTGGTGCTTTCGGCGCTCAGTAGCCCGAAGGTGATGCCACGATTCCACACCATCGTCAGGCTCAGCAGCGCCATCACCGGGATCGTGCCAAGTTCGGGCAGCCGGAGGACTTCAAGCACCCAGTACTTGCTTGCCTGGTCGGCGCTCAGCACGACCAGCCCGGCACCGAGGCCCAGCACGGTGAGCGCGTTGCGGGTCACGCCGTCGGCTTGCAGACGAGGCCGGACTCGACGGCGTCCGTGCAGCGCTTGCACAGCGTCCTGTGGCCCGGCTGGTGGCCGACTTCGGGCAGGATCTTCCAGCAGCGGGCACATTTCTCGCCCGGTGCCAGCGCAGTCTCCACGGCCTCCGCCTGCCGTGCCAGCGAGGCGGCGGAGACGATCAGCACCTCCGTCCATTCGGCGGCGTCAAGCAACGTATCGTCATCGGCGCCAAAGCCGAGCGTCACCGACGCCTGGAGGGAGGAGCCGATCTTGCCGTCGCGGCGCATCGCTTCGAGCGCGATCGTCGCCGTGCCGCGGCGCTCACGGATGGCGGCCCATTTTGTCGCCAGTTCGTCGTCGCGCCAGCGTGCGGGCACGTCGAAGAAATCCTGCATATGCACACTGTGATCCTCGCCGAAACGAGCGGCCCAGGCCTCTTCGGCGGTGAACACCAGCACCGGAGCAAGCCAGGTCGCGAGGCAGCGATGCAGATGGTCGAGCACGGTGCGTGCCGCGCGGCGGCGGACGCTGTCGGGCCGGTCGCAGTAGAGCGCGTCCTTGCGGATGTCGAAGTAGAACGCCGAGAGATCGCTAGTGCAGAAGGCATGGATCGCGGGATAGACCCCGGTCCAGTCATGGCTGTCGACGGCGCCGCGCACCAAGGCGTCGATCTCCCACATCCGGTGCAGCACCCAGCGTTCGAGGTCGGGCATCTCGGCTTCCGGCAGATGCTCGCAGGGTTGGAACCCGTCGAGCGAGCCGAGCAGCCAGCGCAGCGTGTTGCGCAGGCGGCGGTAGAGTTCGGCGGTCTGCTTGAGGATTTCCGGGCCGATGCGCTGGTCCTCGGTGATGTCGGTGTTCATCACCCAGAGGCGAAGAATATCGGCGCCGTACTTGTCCCACACCTCCTGCGGCGCGGTGGTGTTGCCGAGCGACTTCGACATCTTGCGGCCCTGCTCGTCGAGCGTGAAGCCGTGGGTCAGCACCGCCTTGAAGGGTGCCACACCGCGCGTTCCCACCGATTCCAGCAGCGAGGAATGGAACCAGCCACGATGCTGGTCGGAGCCTTCGAGATACAGATCGGCCGGCCACGGCAAATGCCGCGCTTCCAGGCAAAACGCATGCGTCGAGCCTGACTCGAACCAGACATCGACGATGTCCATCACCTGCTCGTAGTCGTCGGGGTTGCGCCCCTGCCCAAGGAAGCGCGACGGCGGCGAGGAATACCAGGCATCCGCGCCTTCCTCGGAGAATACATCGACGACGCGACGCACCACATCGAGGTCGCGCAGCGGTTGGCCGCTGGCCTTCTCGACGAACACCGCGATCGGCACGCCCCAGGCGCGCTGGCGCGAAATGCACCAGTCCGGCCGGGCCGCGATCATCGAGTCCAATCGGGTGCGGCCGGCTTCGGGTACGAAATCGGTCTCGGCGATGGCGGCGCGCGCCTTGCCGCGAATGTCGCCGTCGCCATCCATGCGGATGAACCATTGCGGCGTGGCACGAAAGATCAGCGGCGCGCGGGAGCGCCAGGAATGCGGGTAGGAGTGGACGAGCTTGCCACGCCCCATCAGCCCGCCGGCCGCGGTCAGCGCGGCGCAGATGTCGTCGGCCACCTTGTAGACATGCTGCCCGGCGAACAGCGGCACCCAGGCGTTGAACGTCCCGTCATCGCCGACCGTCTCGGGGATTTCGATCCCGTGGGCGCGGCCGAGCGAAAAATCGTCCTCGCCATGGCCGGGCGCGATATGCACCAGGCCGGTGCCGGCCTCGGTGGTGACGAAATCGCCGGCGAACAGGGGCACATCGAAGTCGTAGCCCCGGCCGCGCAGCGGATGCGCCGTCGTGGTGCCCGCGAGGTCGGCGCCGGGATGGAGGTGCAGGACATGGTGGGTGGCGACGCCGACGGCCGCGCAGAATTGCGGCAGCAGCGCGAGCGCGACCAGCACGCGCTCGCCAGCGCGGGCCAGCGCGCCGTCATTCACGCTGTCGATGCGCACCAGCGCGTAGTCGATCTCGGCGCCAAAGGCGATCGCGCGGTTGCCCGGCATGGTCCAGGGCGTCGTCGTCCAGATCACCACGGACGCCCCAGCCAGCGCAGGAACGGACGCGTGCACCACGGGGAAGCGCACGAAAATCGTCGTGCTGGTGTGGTCGTGATACTCGATCTCGGCTTCGGCCAGCGCCGTCTTCTCGACCGGCGACCACATCACCGGGCGCAGGCCGCGGTAGAGCGCGCCGTTGAGCAGGAATTTTCCGATTTCTCCGGCGATGGCGCCTTCCGAGGGCAGGTCCATGGTGGCATAGCGCTCGTCCCAGGCGCCGAACACGCCGAGGCGCTTGAACTCCGCCGCCTGCACGCCCAGCCAATGCTCGGCGTAGGCACGGCATTCGGCGCGGAATTGCAGGATCGGCACGGCGTCCTTGTCGCGGCCGGATTTGCGGTATTCCTCCTCGATCTTCCACTCGATCGGCAGGCCGTGGCAGTCCCAGCCCGGGATGTAGTAGCCGTCGAAGCCGGCCATCTGCCGCCCGCGATTGATGACGTCCTTCAGGATCTTGTTCAGCGCATGGCCGATATGCAGATTGCCGTTCGCGTAGGGCGGGCCGTCATGCAGGATGAACTTCTTGCGGCCATGCGAGGCGGCGCGCAGGCGCTGCCAGATTTTCGTCCGCTCCCAGCGCGCCAGGATCGCCGGCTCCTTCTTCGGCAGATCGCCGCGCATCGGGAATGACGTCGCCGGCAGGAACACTGTGTCGCGGTAGTCTTTGGATTCGGGCGTCGTGTTTTGGGGCATGAATTTCTCAGGCGGCAATGTACCGCGTCAGGGGAAAGGGCACGCAGGCGAGACCCGGCTCTCTAGCGAGATGCCGGGCGTATAATTCGCGCGTGGATGACCCCGTACATGCGGGCGATTATGCGGAGAGCGGGGTGTTCCGGTCAAGGATGGCGCGGTCAAGGATTTGCCGCGCCTCGGCGGCGTCGGCGGCGATCTGGGTGCGCAATGCGTCGAGGCCGGCGAATTTGCGCTCCGGGCGCAGGAAAGCGTGCAGGGCGATGCAGAGCTCCTGGCCATACAGATCGCCGGCGAAATCGAACAGATTAACTTCCAGGCGGCTTTCCGGACCGGCATTCACCGTCGGTCGGCGGCCGATATTGGCGACGCCGTGGCACACGCGCCCATCCGGCAATGTGATAGTCACCGCGTAGACGCCGCGCGCCGGTTCGAGATGGCGGCCGAGCGCGATGTTGGCGGTCGGGAAGCCGATGGTCCGCCCCCGTGCGTCGCCATGCGCGACCACGCCGCGGATCGCCCAGGGCCGGCCGAGTTTCTCTGTCGCGCGCTCGGGATAGCCGTCCTGCAAGGCGCGGCGGATGCGGCTGGAGGAAATCTGGCCGCCCTCGTCGGTCAGCGGCGGCACCACGGTCAGCCCGATGCCGAGCGCCTCGGCGCGGCCGGCGAGGAAGCCGGCATTGCCGCCGCGGCGATGGCCGAAGGCGAAATCCGGGCCGCACACCAAATGCCGTGCCCCGATGCCGACATGCAGCACGTCGGCGACGAATTCCTCCGCGCGCATGCCGCTGAACGCGGCGTCGAACGGCAGTTCATAGATCAGGGAAACGCCGAGTGTCGCCAGCGCATCGGCCCGCGCCGCCGAGAGGGTGAGGCGGAAGGGCGGATCGTCGGGGCGGAAGACCTCACGCGGATGCGGCTCGAAACTCAGCACCGCCAAGGGAAGGTCCGGCCGTGCGCCATGGGCCATCCGCAGCAGATGGGCGTGGCCGATATGCACACCGTCGAAATTGCCGAGCGCCACCACCGCGCCGCGCGCGTCGGCGGCCAGGCCGCGCCAGTCCCGCAGGATGCGCAAGGTCAACCCCGGCTCGGCGGCATGACGACCGCCTCGCCCTCGATCACCACCTTGCCGGCGACGGTGCAGATGGTTTTGAGCGTCGCCTGCTTCTTCACGGCATCGATCGCGGTGACCTCACAGGTCGCGGTCACCGTGTCGCCGATCTTGACCGGGCGGCGGAAGCGCAGGGTCTGGCCGAGATAGATCGAGCCGGCGCCGGGCAATTTCGTGCCCAGCACGGCGCTGATCAGCCCGGCCGAGAGCATGCCGTGGGCGATGCGCTCCTTGAACGGGCTCGCCGCCGCCGCCTCGGCGTTCAGGTGCACGGGGTTGGTGTCCATCGTCACGGCGGCGAACATCAGGATGTCCGCCTCGGTGATCGTCTTGCCGAGGCTGGCGGACTGGCCGACCGTGAGGTCCTCGAAGAACACGCAATCGCTCATGCGCCGAAATCCCTATGCTGGTGCAACCGCTTTCTGGCCCGCGCGGACCGGTTGGACAAGCCTTCCAACGGATGCTTAGGTCTGGACCGAAATCCGGAGCAACCACCATGACCGATATTGCCACCCAGGCCGCCGAACTCCTGCTCGCCGCGCGCCGCGATCCGGCGAAGCGCCTCGCCGATCTTCCCGCCGCGCTGAAGCCGGCCGATCGCGCTGCCGCGTATGCCATCCAGCACAAAATCGCCGCCCAGATCGGCCCGATCGGCGGCTGGAAGGTGTCGCCGTTCGGTGCCGATGGCTCAACTCCGATGTGCGGCGCGTTGCCGGCCTCCGGCATCCAGGCCGCCCCGGCCACGCTGCGCCCCGGCCCGCAGGCGCTGCGGATCATCGAGGCCGAACTCTGTGCCCGCATCGGGACGGACCTGCCGCCGCGCGCCACGCCCTACACGCGCACCGAGATCATCGCCGCCATCGCCGCCATCCACCCGGTGCTGGAGGCCTGCGAGTCCCGCTATGTCGAGCCCAAGGCCGTCGATATCCTCAGCAACATCGCCGATACCCAATCCCACGGCGGGCTGATCACCGGCGTCGGCCGCACCGATTGGCAGGCGATCGACCTGGCCGCGGTCAGCGTCGAACAGATCGTCGACGGCCGGGTCGATGCCAGCCGCACCGGGCACCCCGCCGGCGACCTGGTCGCGCAGGTGATGTGGATGGCCAATGAGGGCGCGGTCTGGGCGGGCGGGCTGAAGGCCGGCCAGTTCGTGACCTGCGGCTCCTGGTCCGGCGCCAACCGCGTTGCGCCAACGGCGAAGGTCGTGCTGCGGTTTTCGGGCTTTGCGGACGTGGTGATCGATTACGCCGTTTGAGAGGCGCCGCCGCCGGCCGAACGCCGGCAGCGGCTTGCTTTCAGCCTTTCGGAACGCCCGGCTCGCCAAGGTCCCACCAAATTCCCGCATAGGCCGCTATGCCTTCGCGGGCCGGTGCGATCAGGAAATGTTCGTTCGGACCATGCTGTTTGCAGCCATTATAGCTGTGCGGAATCCACACCAGCGGCACGCCGAGGAAGTCCACGAACACGTCGCCGGGCAGGCCGCCGCCGCCGTTCGGGATGACCTGCACGCGCCGTTCCAACGATTTTTCCATGGAGGTGATCGCGAACCGCACCCACGGGTCGTCCGGGCTGGTGCGGCTGGCGGGCATGCGGATGCCGGCGTTTTCGATCTGGATTTCCGGGAAGCCCTGGGCGTCGAGATGGGTGCGCAGGGCGCTGGCGAAGATCGCCGGGTCGCTATCGACGGTGTAGCGGATCTGGCAATGCGCGCGGGCGTCGGGGGCGACGGCGTTGACCGGGTTTTCCGGCCGGCCGGAGACCATGGCGAGCACGATGAAGCTGGTCCAGCCGAAGACTTTCTCGGCCGCCGTGAACCCTGGCTCACCCCAGCCGGGATCGATGGTGGCAGAGGCCTCGCTGTGCAGTTCGCAGCCGGCGAGGGCCGAGCGGACGGCGGCCGGCATGCCGTTACGCGGCAGCCAGTCGCGCACCAGGATCTTGCCGTTCCGATCGGCGATGGCACCGATCGCGTGCGCCATGACGATGGCGGGGTCGGTGGTCATGCCGCCCCAGTTGCCCGAATGCACGCCGCCTGGCCGCACGTTGAGCACGAGATCGAAATGGAACGTGCCGCGCGTGCCGGTGGACAGAGTGGGCGTGTCGGCACTCACGCGTGGGCCGTCGGAGGCGATGAGCACGTCGGCCTTGAGCGCCTCGGCGTTGGCGGCGATGAACTCGCGCAGGCCCTGCGAGCCGCGCTCCTCGCTGGTTTCGAGCACCAGCTTGAGGTTGAAGCCGAGCTTGCCGCCGCGTTCGGCCAGCACCTGTTCGAGCGCGGTAAGGTTGAGCGCGTGCTGGCCCTTGTTGTCCGCCGTTCCGCGCCCATACCAGCGATCGGGCTGTTCCACGAGCGTCCACGGCGTGAGGCCCTCGTCCCACTGGTCCTCCAGGCCGCGCACCGTGTCGCCATGGCCGTAGGTGAGGACCGTCGGGCGCGTAGGATCCTCGATGCGTTCGGCGGTGAGGATGGGGCCGAAGCCGGGCTTCGGGTTCGTGTGCAGTTTCGTGGTGAACCCCATCGAACCGATCCATGGGCGGATGCCGGCTTCGAGGTAGAGATGCACGTCGGCCTCGTGTCCCGGGTCCTGCGAGGTCGAGCGGATGGCGACGAGTTTGGCCAGCCGATCGCGGAATTGCCCCGAGTCGAAAAAGTCGCGCGCACGGGCGATGGCGCCATCACGTGTTGCCATGAGTCGTTCTCCGTAGGGTTCAGACGCGGGTGAAAGCGATGCGGCGGGCCAGCCAGCAGCCGATTTCCAGGCCGGTGACCCGGCCGGCGCTGTCGCGTTTGACATGCACCGTCCAGTCGCCGGGCGGCGAGAAATCGAGCGCGCGCGGGCACGGCAGCAGCCAGATGTCGGCGGCGTAGGGAATGAGATTGTGCATCATGCCGATGCCGAGATCGCCGGTGAAGGCGCCATAGAGCGCGCCGCCACTGGCGATGATGTCGAGCGTGGCGGCCAGCTCATCGGAGCGGAAGGCGCCGGCGATGTCCGCCACGGGGTCGCCGCTGACCGGCAGAAGGCGGGTCGACTGGTTGTCGCTCGCGCGCTCCAGCCGCACGCCGTCAGCGTCGTGATACAGCCGGCTGCCGCCGCTCTTGAAGTCGCCGGGCGCGGTGGCCGTGAGGGATTCCGGACCGGGGCCGTAATGCATCCGCAGCTTGCCCCCCGGGATGGTCTCGATACGCGTGGCGATGCCGGTTGCAGGCTCGATGTACTTGCCGGCCCAGCCGGGGTCTGCCACCTCGGGGGCCGCGGGCGCGGGAATACCGAGCACGGCGGCGAACAGGTCAGATGCGGCGGCGTTCGCGTCAGCCATGTGGTTGAACATGACGACGACGGAAACCCGTTCCGCCGGCGCGTAGAAGCGGAAACTGCGCCAGCCACGCAATCCGCCGCCATGCGAGAGGATCGCGCGGCCATGCAGAGTGTCCCGCGCCAAGCCGAAGCCGTAGCGCGCCGGGGTGCCATCGTTGAAAGTGACGGGGCGGGCGATGCGGCTGGTGATGGCGTCGGCATCGTCGCGATTGGCGTCGAAGAATTTCTCCCATGCAATCATATCATCGAGACTGGCACCCAGGCCGGCATCCCCCGTCCAGTGGATATTGTTCACCGCGCGGCGAAATCCCTGCTCAACACTACCCTCATAGCCCTCGGTGCCGCCGGGCATCGTGGAGGTATCGGCGCTGATGATGGCGTGCGGCATGCCCGCGCGATCAAAAATGCGCTCGCGCAACAACGCGTCGAACGGCCGGCCAGCCCGTCGCGCCACGAGGTCCCCGAGCAGGCGGAAATTCTGATTGCAATACGAATATTGCGCCCCCGGCGCGAAATGCAGCGTCCGCGTGCGCGCGATCAGGCGGAGCGCGTCGGCATCGGTGAACCGGCCCTCGACGGGCGCGCCGGACAGCATCGCCGTCGCCCAGTAGTCGCGAAAGCCCGACTGGTTGTGGGCGAGATGCAGAACGCCCGGGCTCTTTTCCTCAAGGTGCGGCAGGAAATGCCGCAGGTCCTCATCCAGCACGCTCGGATCGGGGAAGAGATCGAGCAGCAGCGAACAGGTGAACTGCTTGGTGATCGAGCACATGCGAAACAACGTCTGCGGAGTGAAGGCAATCCGCCGCTCGATATCAGCCCAGCCCCAGCTGTGCCGCGCCAGAACCTCGCCGTCGCGCAGCACGGCAAGCGCACCGCCGGGGCCGGCATAGCGATTCGGCAGGGCGGCAATGGTTGCTTCGAGGGTCATCGGGGAGGCTCCGCTTCGGACATCATCGGCAGGAAGAATGGCGGATCAAGGTAGGAAAGCAAGGCTCCGCCGGCAAAGGGCCGGGGGCCCTTTGAACCCGTGACTTCTGCGGCTGGATCAACGGCCTTCCGATGATATCTGCGTTCTTGCTTGCGCCGCAGGCCATCGCCACCTTGGAACGCCTGTTCGGTCGCGAAGAATTCCGGGCTTCGCCAGCCCAACGGCAAGATCGCGCCGCTTCAACCGAAGGCCGCCGATCCAGCCGCGAGCAGTAATGGGTTCAAAGGGCCCCCGGCCCTTTGCCGCCGGAGGCACGCTTACGTCTTCGTTCCGCCTGTGAGCCGGGAGAAGGTCTGGCGGTCCTTGTTCTCCTGCATGAGCATGCGGAAGCCCGGGATATCGCCGAGGCTGAGGCCGCTGGGCAGGCCGGTTTCTTCGTCGGGGGTGATTTTGCCGTAGGTCTCGCCGGAGATTTTCTCCCATTTACCAGCGGGCTTCTTGGCTTCGATGTGCACGACGGTGGCCTTGAACACCATCCGCACGATCGCCTCTTTCGGTGCCGAGGGCTTGGTGAGGCACGGGCATCCGGCGAGGATTTGCCAGCCGTTTGACAGTGCCCAGGCGGTCAGTTCGATCTTGTCCATGGGTTCCCTATTGAGCCTGGGCGGAGGCGTCGCTGCGGGTGGCGCCGGCGCGGGCGGCGAGGGCTGCGGCCATGAAGGCGTCGAGGTCGCCGTCGAGCACGGCGTCCGGATTGCCTTTTTCAACGCCGGTGCGCAGGTCCTTGACCATCTGGTAGGGCGCGAGGACGTAGCTGCGGATCTGATGGCCCCAGCCGATCGCGGTTTTGGCGTCTTCCTGGGCGGTGCTGATGGCTTCGCGGCGTTGCAGTTCGGCCTCGTACATGCGGGCTTTCAGCATGCCCATGGCGGTCGCCCGGTTGCGATGCTGGCTGCGGTCGGTCTGGCAGGCGACGACGATGCCGCTTGGCAGATGGGTGATGCGGATGGCCGACTCGGTCTTGTTGACGTGCTGGCCGCCGGCGCCCGAGGCGCGGTAGGTGTCGACCTTCAGGTCCGACGGATCGATCTCGATCTCGATGGTGTCATCGACGACCGGATAGACCCAGACGCTGGCGAAACTGGTTTGCCGGCGCGCCGCGGCGTCGAACGGGCTGATGCGCACCAGGCGATGCACGCCGGCTTCGGTCTTGAGCCAGCCATAGGCGTTCGTGCCGGTGACTTGCAGGGTGGCGGATTTGATGCCGGCCTGCTCGCCCTCGCTTTGGTCGAGGAGTTGGATTTTGTAGCCGTGTTTTTCCGACCAGCGCGAATACATGCGCATGAGCATTTCGGCCCAGTCCTGCGCCTCTGTGCCGCCCGCGCCGGCGTTGATTTCCATGAAGCAATCGTTGCTGTCGGCCTCGCCGGACAGCAGGCTCTCGATCTCCCGCCGCTTGGCCTCCTCGGCGAGGGTGCGCAGCGTGGCATGGCCATCGGCAACCATTTCGGCGTCCGCTTCCGCTTCCGCCATCGCGATCAGTTCGACCGTGTCAGCGACATCGGTTTCGAGCTTGCGGACGGCGTCGATCCGGGTGGCGAGATTGTTGCGCTCACGCATGAGCGCCTGGGCCGCCGTGGCGTCGTTCCAGACGTCGGGGTCCTCGGCGCGGTGGTTCAGTTCTTCGAGGCGGGCGGTCGAGACATCCCAGTCAAAGATGCCTCCTCAGCAGTGCGACGGACTGCTTGATCTGCTCGTTGAGGGAGTCGGATTCGGCGGACATCGCGGAAAATTCCAGCCAATATGTTGGAGATAAGCGCGGCTCAATACAGCCCGCCCAGGTCGCTGTCGACCCCGGCGGCCTGTGGCGAGGTGCCGCGGTTGGCGGCAGCGGCGCCGCTGCCGGTGGCGCCGCTGCCGCCGGTCCCCGCGGGGCCGGAGGCGCCCGGGGTCTGGCCGGGCTTGAAGGCGTCCGTCACCGTGCCCGAGCCGCTGTCCCAGCTTGCCAGGCTGACGCCGAGCGGGGCTGTGAATTTCAGGTTCGGCCGGCCCTTGAGCGCGACCGCCATGAAATCACGCCAGATCGGCGCCGACGTGCTGCCGCCAGTTTCGTTGTTGCCCAGCGTCGTCGGCGTATCGAAACCGATCCATACGGCGGTGACGAGGTCGGGCGTGAAGCCGACGAACCAGGCGTCGTTGTAGTCCTGGCTAGTGCCGGTCTTGCCGGCGATGGCGCGGTTGAGGCCAGCGCCGGCGGCCGATCCAGTGCCGCGGCTGACCGCGCCCTGCAACATCGTGACCAGCTGGAACACGCTGGCCGCATCGGCGACCTGCCGGCGCTCGTCCACCAGCTGTGGCGGCTGTGCCGGGTCGGCGCAGCCGGGGCAGGCGGCGGTGGGGGCGCGCCACAGCACCCGGCCGTCGCGATCCTGCACGCTGTCGATCAACGTCGGGATCACCTCGCGCCCGCCGGTGGCGAAGGTGGCGTAGCCGGCGGCGTTGCGTAGCACCGTCGTCTCGACCGCGCCGAGGGCGGCGGGCAGCACGCGCGGCATGTCGTCGACCACGTGCAGGGCAATCGCGGTCGCCGCCACCGCCTGCATGCCGATGCGGTCGGCGAGGCGCACGGTGACGAGGTTGAGTGATTTCTCCAGCGCAACGCGCAGCGGCACGGGCCCGTTGAAATCGAGCGTGTAGTTCGACGGCCGCCATTTTCCCGCCGCCCCCTGATCGACCACGAAGGGCGCGTCGAGGAAGCGCTGCGAGGGCGAAATACCCGCCTGCATGCCGGCGAGATACACATAGGGCTTGAAGCTCGACCCGGGCTGGCGGTTCGCCTGCGTCACCCGGTTGAACTGGCTGAGCTCGAAACTCCAGCCGCCCGACAGTGCCACCACCCGCCCGGTCGCCGTTTCGATGGAGACCAGCGCGCCCTGCACCTGCGGAATTTGCCGCAGCAGCGCCCGCTCGGTTCGCGCGGCGACGCGGCCCTGCGCGGCCGCGGCGGGCATCGGCTCGATCATGACGAGATCGCCGGCTTGCAGCACTTCGCCAAGCTTGCGCGGCGGCGGGCCGAGCTTGCCGTCCTTCACCGGACGCGCCCAGCCGAGATCGGCGATCTGCACGGGCAGCACGCGCGGCTGCACGATGGAGGTGCCCGGCGTACGCTCCATGAAGCCCAGCTTGGCCTCGGCATCGGCGGTCTCGATCACCACGGCCAGGCGCCATTCGGCCAGCATGCCCGGCGGGCGCGCGGTCTGCGCCAGCGCGTTGGTCCAGTGCTGGCGGAACCCGGCGCCGACTTCGACGCGCGCCACCGGCCCCCGCCAGCCGCCATGGCGTTGGTCGTAGCGGATCAACCCGTCATGGAGCGCCTTGTCGGCAGCGAGTTGCAGGGATGGATCGAGCGTGGTGCGCACCACGAAACCGCCCTGGGTCGTGCGATCCGCGCCGAAACGCTCGACCAACTGGCGGCGCACTTCTTCGCCAAAGTACTCCCCGCCCGCCACCGTCTCGGCGCGGCGGAACGGCGAGGCCGCGATCGGCGTCGCTTTCGCCGCGGCCGCCTGGGCTGCGGTGATGACCCGATCATCGGCCATCCGGTCGATCACCCAGTCGCGCCGGGCGCGGGCGGCGTCGGGGAAGCGGAACGGGTTGTAGTTGTTCGGCGCCTTGGGCAGGGCGGCGAGGAAGGCGGCCTCAGGCAGGGTGATCTGTTCCAGCGATTTGTTGAAATAGGCCTGTGCCGCGGCGGCGACCCCGTAGGCCTGCAGGCCGAGATAGATCTCGTTGAGGTAGAGTTCGAGAATATGCTCCTTGCTCAGCGTCTGCTCGATCCGCCCCGCCAGGATCATTTCCCGGGCCTTGCGGGCGATCGAGACCTCGTTGCTCAGCAGCATGTTCTTGGCGACCTGCTGGGTGATCGTCGAGGCCCCGATGGGCCGCTTGCCCTGGCCGTATTGCAGCACGTCGGTGACCACGGCGCGCAGGATGGCAATCGGGTCGACGCCCTTGTGGCTGAAAAAATTCTGGTCCTCCGCGGAGATGAAGGCTTTTCGGACAACATCCGGCACGGCGGCGGCGGGCACGAAGATGCGCCGTTCCGTTGCCAGTTCCGCCAGCAGCCGGCTATCCCCGGCATAGACGCGGCTCATCACCCGCGGCTGGTAGTCGCGCAGGCTGTCGAGGTCCGGCAGGTCGGCGCTGAAGCGCTGGTATCCCGCGTAGAGCACGCCGACGCCGAGCACCGCACCGAGCATGCCGATGCCGAAAATGGTCGTGACAAGCCGCCGCAGCCAGCGCCAGCCATCCGGACGCTTCGCCGGCCTGGGCGCTTTCGGCGGCTTCTCCACGCGCGGCGCCGGTACGGGCCGGGACGCTTGCGGCAGCAGACGCTCTCCGGCGGTCAAGGGTTCGCTCATGGCCGCTCCCCTACAACAGAATGATCGCGCGCGGGTAGCGTGATGCGTCAGCCCTGCGCTACAGGCGGGGCGGCGGGCCGAAGTGTCTGCGCGAACCAGGCATCGACCGCGCGCCGCATCGCCGTTGCCACGCGCGCGCGGTGCGCCGGCAGACGGAGTGCTGCCTCGTCGGCCTTGTTGGACATGAAGCCCATCTCGACCAGCACGCTCGGGATATCCGCCGCCTTCAGCACCATGAAACCGGCATGGCGGGCGGGGTTCTGCAACAGCGGCAGATCGCGGCCGAGTTCGCCGACCACGCGCTTGGCCATCCGCGCAGAACCGGTGCGCGTCTCCTGGCGCACCAGGCTGGCAAGAATGCGGCCAACCTCGGGCGGCGTGTCGCGAAAGGCCGGCACGCCGAAGCGGTCGGCGGAATTCTCGCGACGGGCGAGGGCGGCGGTCTGCGCGTCCGACGCGGTTTCGGCGAGGGTATAAACGCTGACGCCGCGCACCCCGGCATCACCGATCGCGTCGGCGTGCAGCGAGACGAACAATGCGGCGCCGCGGCGCTGGGCGATGTCGACGCGGCCTTCGAGCGGGATGAACACGTCGCGCGTCCGGGTCAGTTCGACGCGATACTGGCCGGTGGCGACGAGCTGGCGCTGGAGTTCCTGGGCGGCGGCCAGCGCGATGTGCTTCTCATAGGTGCCGGAGACGCCAATCGCGCCGGGGTCCTTGCCGCCATGGCCGGGGTCGAGCATCACCAGCGGCAGGGATCGCGGCGCCGGTTTCGCGGGCGTGGGATTCGCGGGCGTGGGTTTCCCGGGCGTGGGTTTGGCCGCGTTCCCCGGCCGGCTGGACGGCAGGAACGTCGCGCAGGCTCCGAAGCCGAGCAACAGACGGCGGGCGAGCAAGGCGTGCGCCTCCTCCAATGAGCGGGACTCCCCCGGCTGCGACGGCCGGAAGTTAACAAATAACTTTCAGAAATGCACGCTAGACGTTGATTGCGGCGAATTCATGCATCAATACGACCGAATGTTGCAAGTGCTGCTTGCGGGTGGCCGAGGTTTGCTGCATGGTCGATCCACTCGGTGACGTGACGCGGCTGGCAGGGGTTTTGCCGGCGGCGGGGTAAACCGGAGGACGGGATGCTGTTTGCTGATCGGCGATACGCGCCAGGCCGCAGCCTCGATCCTTCTCCCACACGGCCCCGCGCGCGCCGCGCGCTGCCAACTTCTTCACGAAGAGGCGCGCCGCCGGCGCAATTTTCCACCGGGGCTGCGCGCCCCGACCCGCCTTTTGGGGGATCGGCGCGCGCCCGACCGCAGACACAGGGTCCGATGACCGCCGCCATGTTCATTCTTGCCGCCAGGATCGAGACTTGCGACGGAAGCCGGCTTCGCCCGGCCGCCGCGCCTGTCGCCCTGCCGACGGCATTGGCTGGACGGCCAAGGCCTGGGCGTCTAACGCCCGGGCGGCCAAATCGGGTCGTTCCTTCCCCCCTGCCGTGCCTGCGTTCGGACCAGCCCCTCCCGTCATACCTATCATGCCGCACGCGGCGAGCCGATCCGGCCCGCTTGCTCCCGGCGCACCGGAGTTCAGGGCTGAATGACCAAGCGCATGTTGATCGATGCCACGCACGCGGAAGAAACCCGCGTGGTGGTGCTGGACGGTAACCGGCTCGAGGATTTCGACGTCGAGACGTCCACCAAGAAGCAGCTCAAGGGTAACATCTATCTCGCCAAAATCGTCCGCGTGGAGCCGAGCCTCCAGGCGGCGTTCGTTGAGTATGGCGGCGGCCGGCACGGCTTCCTCGCCTTCGGGGAAATCCACCCCGACTACTATCAAATTCCCGTCGCCGACCGGCAGCGTCTGCTCGCGATGCAGGCCGAGGAGGCCCGCGCCGAAGAAGAAGCGGAAGACGAGGAGGACCGCCCGCAATACGTCGCGGCGGCGCCGGCGTCGGTTGCAGCGGACTCCGTTGAGACCGCCACCGCCACAGCCGAACCCGTTCCGACGGAAGCCGCCCAGCCGGCCGCGATCGCCCACGAGGTCACCTATGGTGAGGTGACTGCCCATCAGGTGACTGCCCATGAGGTGACGTTCGGGGAACTCGACTTCGACCGCCAGGATGGCCGGGAAACCGAGGCCGCCACCACCGATGTCGCGGCGCCCGACGAGGCGGCATCCGACGATGGCAGCGATCTCGACGCCCCCGTCGCCGAATCGCCGGCCCCGGAGACCCTGGGCGGCGAGAGCGACGTCTTCGAGGGCAACGGTGCCGAGGAGGCCCGCCAGCGCCGCGCCTCGCGCTTCCTGCGCAACTACCGCATCCAGGAAGTCATCAACCGCCGACAGATCATGCTCATCCAGGTCGTCAAGGAGGAGCGCGGCACCAAGGGCGCGGCCCTGACCACCTACATCTCGCTCGCGGGCCGCTTCTGCGTGCTGATGCCGAATTCTCCGCGCGGCGGCGGAATATCGCGAAAAATCACCTCGGCCGCCGATCGCCGCCGGCTCAAGGAGATCACCGCGGAACTGGAAATCCCCAATGGCATGGGCCTGATCGTGCGAACCGCCGGTGCCGCCCGCCCGAAGCCGGAAATCCGCCGCGACTGCGAATATCTGATGCGCCTTTGGGACGATGTCCGCGAGCACACGCTGCAATCGATGGCCCCCTCGCTGATCTACGAGGAGGCGAGCCTGATCAAGCGCGCCATCCGCGACGGCTATTCCCGCGATATCGACGAAGTGCTCGTGGATGGCGAGGAGGGCTGGAAGGCCGCGCATGATTTCATGCGCATGTTGATGCCGACCCACGCCCGCAAAGTGGTGCCCTGGCGCGCCGGCGGCAATGCCGGCAACGGCCAGCCGCTGTTCGCCTCGATGGGCGTCGAGGCGCAGCTCGACTCGATGCTGTCGCCGTCCGTGCAGCTCAAATCCGGCGGCTATCTGGTCATCAACCAGGCCGAGGCGCTCGTCGCCATCGACGTCAACTCCGGCCGGGCCACGCGCGAACGCGGCATCGAGGAGACCGCCGTCAAGACCAACCTGGAGGCTGCCGACGAGGTGGCGCGCCAGTTGCGGCTGCGCGATCTCGCCGGGCTGATCGTCATCGACTTCATCGACATGGAGTCGAAGAAGAACAACGCCATGGTCGAGCGGCGCCTCAAGGAGGCGTTGAAGAACGACCGCGCGCGCATCCAGGTCGGCCAGATCAGCCATTTCGGGCTGATGGAAATGAGCCGCCAGCGGCTGCGCCCGAGCCTGACCGAGACGAACTTCATCACCTGCCCGCATTGCAACGGCCTCGGCCATGTCCGCAGCGTCGAGAGCAGCGCGATCCATGTGCTGCGCGGCATCGAGGAGGAGGGCGCCAAGGGCCGCGCTTCGCTTGTGATGGTCTACGCCGCCTCCGCGATCGTCATGTACATCCTGAACAACAAGCGCGAACGCCTCGCCGAGATCGAGGCGCGCTACGCCATGCAGGTGCATTTCAGCGGCGACGACACGCTGGTGCCGCCGGCCATCCGCATCGACCGGCTGCGCGCCCAAATTCCGGAATCCGAGCGCGAAATCGTTCGCCCCACCCGCGTGTTGTCTGGCCCCGTGGCGCCGGCTGCGCCGGACATGGCGGCGCCCGATACCGACGAGGATGATTTCATCGAGGCGGACGAGGAGGAGCGCGCGCCCGCTCCGGCCCCGCGCGCCGCGCGTGCCGCGCCGAGCGCCGCATCACCCGCCGCCGAGGCTGGGACGGCGGAGGAGGAGGCCGAACGTGGCCGTCGCCGTCGCCGTCGCCGCCGTGGCGAGCGTCGCGAAGCCGGCGATGCGGAACCTGCAGCGGCCGATGGCGCAGCGATCGCCGCCGGGTCGGACGCAGATGCCGCCGCTTTGGCTCCGGCCGACGGTGCCGAAGCGCCGCCTGCCGATGACGCCGCGATCGATCCGGTGACTGCCGGCATCGAGGCCGAGCTTGCCAGCAACACTGGCGAACCGTCCGCGGCCATCGCTGCGCCCACCCCCGATACTGTGGAACTCGACGAGAACGGCCAGCCCAAGGCGCGCCGACGCGGTCGCCGCGGCGGTCGTCGCCGGCGGCGTGACGAGCCAGGCGGCGAGACGGAAGGCGAGGCTGCGGCCGAGCCGGATACCGCCGGCGCATCGCCCATTGACGTGGCGCCGGTTGTCCCTCCCGTGTTCGTGACCCCAGCCTTTGTCGCACCGGCCTTTGTCGCACCGGCCTATGCCGGTCCGACGCCGGCCAATCCGTTCGCCGACCAGCCGTTCGATATCTTCGACATGATCGATCAGGCGGCCGAAAAGGAAGCCGCCGCCGCGGCGGCGGCTATTGCACTGGCCGCGGCTTCCGCGGCGGCCGTGCGGGTTGTGGTAGAAACCATTGTGCCAGAGCCCGTCGCAACCGAGCCCGTCGCAGCCGAGCCAGCCGTCGTTGTACCGGCCGTGGAACCTGCCTTACCAGTCGCGGCGGTACCCGAGGTTGTCGCGCCCGTTGTTGTCGTACCCGAGCCGGAACCCGAGGCCCCCGCGGCGGCGGCGATCCGTCCGATCGTCATCGGCCAGGACCCGGTGCCCGACGCGCCGGCCAAAAAGGGTTGGTGGCGCCGCTGAAACTCTGTCAGGCGGGTCGCCTCTGGCCCGCCTGACGCCTGCCTTGCGTGCTTGTCATGCGTTTGGTGCTGTTATCGCAGCCTTGCGGATTTTTACATGATGAGGATCATGTAATCCATGCGCGTCACCCGCCAGGCCCTCATCGATCATCGGCACGCCGTCTGGTCCGGCGATCGTGGCGGGCCAGTTGCGTGCGGGCAGGCCGAGCATTTGCAGGTCAAGGGCCACGGCTTCGTCGTGGGCGGCGGCGGCGTTGGCGTTGATGGGCGAACTCATGCGGCGTGGCGTCCTCGGGCGGCGAATGCGGGCTGCATGCCAGGAGATCGGGATGCACGGAAATTTTGCGTTCGCTGTCGGTCCGGTTTATTCCCTGTGTGTTCAGGCAGTCCTGCCGCGCGGAATAGGTTTTGGCGATGATTCTTCGACTGGCGATTCTCGCAGTCCTGCTGGCCTTCCCGGCTGATGCGCAGACGCCGGCGCCCGCACCGTTGCCCGGACTGCAACAGGCCCGCAACATGCTGGACCGCATGGTGCGCGTCGTTGGCCGGCAAACCCCCGGTCTTCCTGGCGAAACCGGCTTCGGCCTGATCACCGGCGAGCAGCCAGGGCCGCAAGGCACCACCCTGCTCGTCATCGTCGTGCCCGACCATCTCGTGCGTGACCCGGCCCGCGCCGACGGCCGGTTCCTGCCACCCGGCGTGCTCTTCCCGGCCGAGCCGGCGCGCGGCGTGTCTGCCCAGCTTCTTGAGCAGCGTCTGACGCCGGCCGAGGGCGACCTCGCGGTGATCCTGGTGACCAAGCCGACCAGTCTGCGCTACCGCGCCCTGACGGCGGCGAACACCACGCTGCTGATCGCCGGCACGCCGGCCTGGCAGTCCGGGCGGGCCAACGAGTTGACCACCAACCCGGTGCCCGGACGCATGGCGCTGCGCGATCGCGTCGACTTTCTTGACTTTGCAGGCTTCGACAACCGGCCCGCCTCCGCCGGCGCCGCGGTGGTCGGCGATCGCGGACTGATCGGGCTGGTCACTGGCCCGAACCAGACCGACCGCCTGCTGACCCGCGTTCTGCCGGTCGAGATGATCTCGGCGCGGATGCGCGCCTGGGGGCTGCCCTGGGACATCGCGGTGCCCGACGGCGTCGCCCCACCGGCGTCCACCGGCTCGCTCTCGGCGATGACCGGCTCCGGCGCGGCGCCCACCGGGCTGGCGGCCTCCACTGTCCCGACGGCGCCGAGTGCCATCTCTGCGCCCGCCTCCGGACCCGCGGCCCCGGCCGGGGCGTTCCAACTAGCGCCGCTGAGTATCGTCATGCTGCTGCCGGCCGAAGCCGCCGCGCGGACAAGCTGGACGCCACCCGATGCCAAGGCCTCACCCTGGGCCGACACGCCGGTGCGCGTGTTCAGCTCCCCCCGCCGCGACGCCCCGCAGATCGCCACCTTGCCGCCCGGCCGAACCCTGCCTGCCGACCTGCTAAGCCGCGGCGGCTACGACATTGTGGGCAAGTACGATGGCGGCGCCTGGTTCCTGCTGGGCACCGGTGGCGAGCCGATCGGCTATGCCGCCGGTGGGGACATCGTCGAGATCTGGCCGATGCAGCAGACGTCCGGATTGGCTGGCGGCAAGGTGATCCGCGAATGGAACGCAGCGCCCGGTCAGCTTGGCGTCCTGCGCGACGTCGGCACGGCGTTCGAACTGGAGACCGCGGTCACCTGCAAGGCCGAGCAATGCGACTCGATCATCATCTACACACCGGTGCCGCCGAACGCGGGCAGCATTGTGCCGGCCTTCCAGGTGCTGCCGCTGAGCGGCTCGTGGAAACGCAACGACGTGATGGCGGTGCGGATGGCCGTGCCGCGCCGCGTGGTGGAAACGGCGGGCACGAAGCTCTATGCCTGCGTCGGTCGGGAGGGCGATTGCGACCAGCAAACCCTGCTGCCGCCGCCCGAGCGCTGAGGCAAATTGCGGCACGGCCTTGCCTGTACGCGCCGCCGCTTCTAAGAGCGGCCGGCGAGCAGGAGGTCACATGGCTGCAATCGACGCGATGAACGCCGAAAACCCCGCCCCGCCGGGGAGCGCACTGGAACGCCAGGCCGCGATCCTCGCGCGCCCGATCACGCCGGAGCGCCGCATGGCCGACGCGATCCGCGCGCTGGCGATCGATGGCGTCGAGGCGGCGAAATCTGGCCATCCTGGCATGCCCATGGGCATTGCGGACGCCGCCACCGTGCTGTGGGCCCGTTTCCTCAAATTCGACGCCGCCGACCCGCACTGGCACGACCGCGACCGCTTCGTGCTGTCGGCCGGCCACGGCTCGATGCTGCTCTACGCCCTGCTCCACCTCACCGGACAGGCCGGCATGGGCATCGAGCAGCTGAAGAATTTCCGCCAGTTGCACTCACCCGCCGCGGGGCATCCTGAATTCGGCGAGCATCCGGGCATCGAGACGACCACAGGCCCGCTCGGCCAGGGCTTCGCCACTGCCGTCGGCATGGCGCTTGCCGAGCGGCTGCTGGCGGCGCGCTTCGGCAAGAGTCTGGTCGATCACCGTACCTGGGTGATCGCGTCGGACGGCGATCTGATGGAAGGCGTCAGCCACGAGGCGGCCAGTCTCGCCGGGCATCTGAAGCTCGAACGCCTGACCGTTCTGTGGGACGACAATTCGATATCGATCGACGGCGACACCGCGCTGTCGACCAACGACGACCAGTTGAAGCGCTTCGCCGCCTATGGCTGGGCGGTCAAGCGCGTCGATGGGCACGACCCGGCGCAGCTCGCCGCCGCCCTATCGATGGCAGTCCGCTCGAAGAAGCCGACGCTGATCGCCTGCCGCACCATCATCGGCTTCGGCGCGCCCACCAAGGCGGGCACCGCCGGTAGCCACGGCGCGCCCCTGGGTGCGGCCGAAGCGCAGGCGGCGAAGGCCGCACTGGGCTGGAACCACGGCCCGTTCGAGGTGCCCGAGGGCATTGCCGCCCAATGGCACGCCGCCGGCGCGCGCGGCGCGACACCGCGGCGCTCCTGGCTCAAGCGCCTCGCGCATAACCCGCAGAAGGCCGAGTTCGAACGCGTCATGGCTGGCAAGCTGCCGGAAAGCTTCCACGAGGCGGTGGCCGCCTTCCGCGCCGAACTCGCGACCACCCGGCCCAAGCTCGCCTCGCGCCAGGCGAGCCAAAAGGCGCTCGACGTGCTGGTCCCCGCGGTGCCCGAACTGATCGGCGGCTCGGCTGATCTGACCGGCTCGAACCTCACCTTCGTCAAGGGCATGGGCTTGGTCGGCCCCGGCAATTTCGCCGGCCGCTACATCCATTGGGGCGTACGCGAGCACGGCATGGCCGCCGCCATGAACGGCATGGCGCTGCATGGCGGCGTGATCCCCTATTCCGGCACGTTCTTCGTCTTCACCGACTACATGCGCCCGGCCATTCGCCTCGCCGCCCTGATGCGCCAGCGGGCCATCCACGTGCTCACCCATGACAGCATCGGCCTCGGCGAGGACGGCCCGACCCATCAGCCGGTCGAGCATCTCGCCAGCCTGCGCGCGATGCCCAACGTGTTCATGTTCCGCCCCGCCGACGCGATGGAAACCGCAGAATGCTGGGAACTGGCGATCCGCCGCGCTGACGGGCCGAGCCTGCTCGCGCTGTCTCGGCAGGCGCTGCCGTCTTTGCGCGCCGATGCCGGAGAAAACCGCTCGGCGCGCGGCGGCTACGTCATCGCCGAGGCCGACGGCGCCCGCCAGGCGACGCTGATTGCCACCGGCAGCGAGGTTGCCATCGCCATGGCCGCGCGTGAGGCGCTGGGGGCCGAGGGCATCCAGACGGCCGTCGTGTCGCTCCCCTGCTGGGAGCTGTTCGCGCTCCAGGACGAGACCTACCGTGCCGGCGTGCTCGGCGATGTGCTGCGCGTCGGCGTCGAGGCTGCCAGCGGATTCGGCTGGGAACGCTGGCTCGGCTCCGATGGTATCTTCATCGGCATGACCGGCTACGGAGCGTCCGCGCCGTTCGAGGACTTGTACAAATATTTCGGCATCACCGCCGATGCTATTGCCGCTTCGGTCAAGCGCCGGCTCGGCTAGGCCCACCCCAGAAGGAGAAACGCACATGGCCGTCAAGGTCGCCATCAACGGCTTCGGGCGCATCGGTCGCCTGGTTCTGCGTGCCATCGTCGAGAGCGGCCGCACCGACGTGGTGCCGGTCGCCATCAACGACCTCGGCAGCGTCGAGGCGAACGCCCATCTGTTCCGCTACGACAGCGTACATGGTCGCTTCCCCGGCGAGGTGCATGTCGATGGGCAGACCATCACCATCACCTATAATGGCCGCACCTACGGCCCCATCACCGTCTCCGCCGAGCGCGACCCGACCAAGGTGCCCTACCAGGGCGTCGACGTGGCGATGGAATGCACCGGCATTTTCGCCAGCAAGGAGAAGGCCTCCGCCCTTCTCCAGGCCGGCGCCCGCAAGGTGCTGATCTCCGCTCCCGGCGACAACGTGGATGCGACCATCGTCTATGGCGTGAACCACCAGACGCTGACCAAGGACATGACGGTCATCTCGAATGCGTCCTGCACCACCAACTGCCTGGCCCCGGTGGTCAAGGTGCTGCATGACCATTTCGGCGTCCTGCGTGGCTACATGCTCACCATTCACGCCTATACCGGCGACCAGAACACGGTGGATACCCTGCACAAGGACCTCCATCGCGCCCGCGCGGCGGCGGTTTCGGCGATCCCGACCTCGACCGGCGCGGCGAAGGCGATCGGCCTGGTGATGCCGGAACTGATGGGCAAGCTCGACGGCAGCTCGATCCGTATCCCGACGCCCAACGTCTCGCTGGTCTCGCTCGACGTGAACCTCGCCAAGCCGGCGACCAAGGACGAGATCAACGCGGTGATGAAGGCCGCCTCCGAGGCCGGCCCGCTCAAGGGCATCCTCGGCTACAACACCGCTCCCCTGGTCTCGATCGACTTCAATCACAACCCGGCCTCCTCGACCTTCGATGCGACGCAGACCGCGGTGGTCGATGGCCAGCTTGCCCGGGTGATGACCTGGTACGACAACGAGTGGGGCTTCTCCAACCGCATGTCGGATACGGCGGCCCTGTTCGGCAGCCTCTGAGCATGGCGTTCCGCACGCTTGACGGGCTCGCCGTCGCGGGCAGGCGGGTGCTTGTTCGCGCCGATCTCAACGTGCCTGTGCGTGACGGCAGGATCTCCGACCTGACGCGGATCGAGCGGCTCTCGCCGACGATCCGCGAACTGGCGCGGAAGGGGGCGCGGGTGATCGTGTGCTCCCATTTCGACCGTCCGAAGGGCAAGCCGGTGCCGGAGATGTCGCTGGCGCCGATGGCGGCGGCCCTCGGCGAAGTGCTCGGCAAACCCGTGCATTTCGCCACCGATAGCGTCGGCCCGGCGGCGCATCAGGTGATCGCGGCACTTGGCGATGGCGACGTGGCGGTGCTGGAGAACACACGATTCCAGCCGGGCGAGGAGAAGAACGATCCGGCCTTTGCCGCTCAGCTTGCCGAACTCGCGGATATTTTTGTCAATGACGCGTTCTCCGCCGCCCACCGTGCGCATGCCTCCACGGAGGGGGTCGCGCATCTGCTGCCCTCGTATGCCGGGCGTTTGATGCAGGCGGAGTTGGAGGCGCTGGGCGCCGCGCTCGATCACCCCGAGCGTCCGGTCATGGCGGTGGTTGGCGGGTCAAAAGTGTCGACCAAGCTGGAACTGCTGGGCAACCTCGTCGGCCGCGTGCAGGTGCTCGTCATCGGCGGTGCAATGGCCAACACGTTCCTCTCGGCACAGGGCGTCGGCGTCGGCAAGTCATTGCAGGAAGCCGAGATGCACGGGCTGGCACTCGATATCCTCGCCAAGGCGCAGGCTGCGGGCTGCACCATCCTGCTGCCGGTCGATGGCGTGACGGCGACTGAGTTCCGCGCCAATCCGCCGGTTGCCATCGTGCCGATCGACGCCGTTCCGGCCGATGCGATGATCCTGGACGTGGGCCCGGCGACGGTGGCCGTGCTGCTGGGCAACCTCGAAAACATGAAAACGCTGGTGTGGAACGGTCCACTCGGCGCCTTCGAAACGCCGCCCTTCGATGCCGCGACCATGGCGCTGGCGCATAAGGTGGCCGATGCAACCACGACGGGCAAGCTGCGCAGCGTGGCCGGTGGCGGCGACACCGTCTCGGCGCTGCGCCAGGCCGGGGTGATGGCGCAGATGAGCTACGTCTCGACGGCCGGCGGGGCTTTCCTCGAGTGGCTCGAGGGCAAGACGCTGCCCGGGGTGGCCGCGCTGACGGGCTGATTTCGCTAATCATAAGTTAATAAATTATAGACAAAGGGTTAAAATAGACGCAGCATCCGGTCCGTCACCGTTAACGGTCCATTCATCCATGCGTCGTAACCTGCTCTACATGATCTCCCCCACCTCCCTCTCCGCCTTTTCTACGAGCGTGACCAACGGCGCCGTGATGCCGGGCGCGGGAGTCGACCGGGCTTCCGGTGTCAGCAAGGCGCGGGTGTCGCCGCAAGCCGGTTCGGCCCCGGGCGCTACCACCAGCCCGACGCCGTTGCCGCAGGGACTGCCGCCTGGCCAGCGTCTGCCACGGGGATCGCTGCTCAACCTCTCCGTGTGACATCCGCGCCGTGATCGGCGGCCCCGAATAAACGTTGATGTGGAAATGCGCTGCCATCTGAGATAGAAGCGTAGGCATGAAGTGCACCTTCATGCTTGCTGGGCTATTGCTGATACTACCGCTCGCTGTGCAGGCGGGAGGCTACACGCGCTTGCAGGGCGATATGCCGCTGGTCGGCACAAACACCGGCGCGCCCCTGCCGAAGGGCTTCAAGCCGGCGCCGGTGCCCAACCCCGATATTTTCGTCCCGCGTTCCACCCGCGCGCCGGTGCCGGGCGAACCCGAATTCTCCGCCGGCCTGACGCAAACCGGACAATCCGTCCGTGTCGATCAGGGCCATGCGCCAGGATCAGGCTTCTCCGAAGATCTGCAACGCCGCAACCGCACGACCTTCGGCACCCGGTTCGTGCCCGGCTTCGCACTCACGGTACCGCTGGAGAAGTAGCGCCGACCTAGGCCCCAACCAACCCACGGGCGAACTCGTCGGGATCGAACGGCCTGAGATCGCCGGCCTGTTCGCCAACACCGACCGCATGCACGGGAAGCCCAAACGCCTCCGCCAGCGCCACCACGATGCCGCCGCGGGCGCTGCCGTCGAGCTTTGTCACCACCAGGCCGGTCACCTCGACCATCTCCTTGAACACGCTGACCTGCTGCACGGCGTTCTGACCGGTGGTCGCGTCGAGCACGAGCAGGACGGAATGCGGCGCGGTCGGATCCTGCTTTTTCAGCACGCGGATGATTTTCCGCAGTTCTTCCATCAGCGCGGCCTTGTTGTGCAACCGGCCGGCGGTGTCGATCAGCAGCACGTCGGACCCGGCGGCGCGCGCCTTGGTCACCGCGTCGAAGGCGAGGCCGGCGGCGTCGGAATTGGCGGGTGCGGAGATGACGGGCGCGCCGGTGCGTTGGCCCCATATCTGTAGCTGCTCAACGGCCGCGGCGCGGAACGTATCGCCGGCCACCATCATGGCGGTGATGTTCCGCTCGCCATAGCTCTGCGCAAGCTTGCCGATGGTGGTGGTCTTGCCGGTGCCGTTCACGCCGACGACGAGCACGACATGCGGCTTGCGGGCACGGTCGATGATCAGCGGTTGGGCGACCGGGCGCAGGATGGCGGCGATCTCCTCGGCCAGCGCCTGCTTGACCTCGTCATCGGTCACCTCTTTGTCGAAGCGCGTGCGGCGAAAGCTGGCAATGATCCTGGCGGCGACGGCGGTGCCGAGATCGGCGGATATCAGCAGGTTTTCGAGGTCGTCCAGCGCCGCGTCATCCAGCTTGCGGCGGGTGAACACGGCGGTGATGCCGTTCGTGAGCTTTTCGGTCGAGCGTGCCAGGCCCTGCTTGAGCCGGGAGAAAAAACTGCCCAACGCCATCAGAGCAGCACTCCGGTCAGGCCGGACGCGTCGGCACCGGTGATGCGCGCGCGCAGCAGGGCGCCGGGGGTGGCGACGATGCGGACGGGGGCGAAATGCTCGGTGTGCCCCCCGCCGTCGGTTTCGGCGAGAACGGCGGCATCGCGGCCGATCTGGGCCGTATAGAAACGCTGCGCCGCGGCAGCGCCGGTGTCGCGCAATCGGGCCGCGCGCTCCTTGCGAACTGGCTTGGGCACGGCCGGCATGCGCGCCGCCGGAGTGCCCGGGCGCTCGCTATAGGGAAATACGTGCACGAACGGGATGTCGGCCGCCGTGATGAAGTCCAGCGTCTCGGTGAACAGGGCGTCGGTTTCGGTGGGGAAGCCGGCGATCAGGTCGGCGCCGATGGCGATGCCCGGCCGCAGATCGCGGGCGCGGCGGATGACGGCGGCGGCGTCGGCGGCGAGGTGGCGGCGCTTCATCCGCTTGAGGATCATGTCGGAGCCGGCCTGCAACGAGAGATGCAGATGCGGCATCAGGCGCGGTTCATTGCCGATCAGCCGCCACAGATCGTCGTCGATCTCGACGGGGTCGAGCGAGGACAGCCGTAGCCGCGGCAACGCGGGCACCAGCGCCAGCAGCCGGCGGATCATGGCGCCGAGCGTCGGCGCGCCGGGAAGATCGGGGCCGAAGCTGGTCAGATCGACGCCGGTGAGGACCACTTCGCGAAAACCGGCTTCGACGAGGGTGCGGACCTGGTCGACGATGGCGCCGATCGGAACGGAGCGGCTGGGGCCACGGCCGAACGGGATGATGCAGAAGGTGCAGCGGTGGTCGCAACCCTGCTGGACCTGCACGAAGGCGCGCGCGCGGCCGGCAAAATCGGTGACCAGATGCCCTGCGGTCTCGCGGATCGTCATGATGTCCGCGACGGCAGAGCCGGCATCCGTCCGCCAGCTTTCCGGTTGCAGTTTTTCGATGTTTCCCAGCACGCGCGTCACGCCGGGGAGGGCTGCCCAGGAGTCGGGGGAAATCTGCGCCGCACATCCGGTAACGACGATTTTCGCCTCGGGCCGTTCGCGATGCAGGCGGCGGATGGCCTGGCGCGCCTGCCGCTCGGCCTCGCCGGTGACGGCGCAGGTGTTGACGATGACGGTATCGGTCAGGTCAGCGGCATGGCCGCGCATGACCTCGCTCTCATAGGCGTTCAGCCGGCAGCCGAAGGTCAGGATGTCCGTCATGCCGGGTAGCCGGTCAGGTCGATGGTGCCGTGGAAGGCGGTTGCGACGGGGCCGGTCATCAGCACATGGCCGTCATCGCGCCATTCGAGTTCGAGTTCGCCGCCGTCGGCGATGATGGTCGCGCGCCGCCCGGTCAGGCCACGGCGGGCGGCGTTGACCAGCGTGGCGCAGGCGCCGGAACCGCAGGCGCGGGTGAGGCCGGCGCCGCGCTCCCACACGCGCAGGCGGATGCGGTCGGGCGCGAGAATGGTCGCGAAGCCGATATTGGCGCGCTCGGGGAAGAGGGCCGCGTGCTCCAGGATCGGGCCAAGTGTTTCGACCGCGAGGGTGTCGACATCGGGGACGAAAAACGTGGCGTGCGGATTGCCCATCGAGGCGGCGGCGGGGTCGGACACCGGGCCCTCGGCGAGATCGAGATGCAGCGTGTCCATGGGCCGCGCCAAAGGAACGTCCTGCCAGCCCAGCCGGACCGGCCCCATGTCCACGGTGACGCGGCCATCGGCGAGGAGTGTGGCGGGGAGATGGCCGGAAATCGTCTGGATGACGAGATCGCGCCGGCCCGTCTCGGCGCCGAGCAGGTGGGCGATGCAGCGGGTGGCGTTGCCGCAGGCCCCGGCCTCGCCGCCGTCGGGGTTGCGAATGCGCATGAAGACATCGGCGTTGCTGCCGGGGGGTGGCGGTTCGATGACGATGAACTGGTCGCAGCCGACGCCGGTGCGCCGGTCCGCGATGGCGGCGACGCGGGCCGGGGTCAGCCCAAGCGTGCGGGGACGTTCGTCGAACACGACGAAATCATTGCCGCAGCCGTGCATCTTGAGGAAGGTGGCGTTCATCCGGTGGTTATATGGGAGGCGACGGCGCGAACAAAGGCCGCGTTGCGCGGGTCAGCGTTCGATCGCCGAGAGGGTTACGCTGAGCGTGCTCTGCCCCGGCCCGACCAGGGTGCCGGTGAGGCTCAGCACGCGCTCCGGCGCGCGCATCGTGCCGGCGAGACCGAGCGATTCCGCAGGATTGACCATGGTCAGCGGCAGAAGCGGGTCGCGTCCCAGCGGCGTAAGCCCCGCCGATCCCGGGCCAAGGCGCAGGCCGCCCGCCGGTTGCGCCGGACGGGTGCCGCCGGAGACATAGAGTTGCCCATAGCGATTGGCGGGGTCGAGCAGCGCGATGGCGCCCGGCTTGTCCGCCAGTGCCGTTGAACCCAAAGCCGGCGCACGCGGCGTCACCGCGATGCAGCAATCCGACCGCATTGCCTGGGCATGCGCGCCGGACATGGCCGTCAGCAGCGCCACGGAGCAGAGGATCAAGTATCGCATACCAAGTGTCCCCTCGCGGTTTTCAGGCGGCGATATCGACCCATCGGCCGCTGCGCGCGCTGGCGGCGATGGCTTCGAGGGCGAGCACGATATCGATCGACTCCGCCTCGCTGGCGCCGTTCCAGCCGGCGCCGGTGCGCACGAGGGTGGCGAACGAGTCCGCCTCGGCGCGAAAACCGTCGCCGCCGGGCAGGTCCTCCGTCTCGAACGGCAGCGGGCCGGCGATGCCGCGCTTGACGCGGAGCGGCAGGGTGCCGGTGAGCGCATGGTTGCTGTAGCCGGTTTCCACCACGCCCTTGTCGCCGATGATGACGGCATGGCGGTGCCCGGCGGTGGACAGGCTGCACGTGAGTTGGCCGATCGCGCCGGAGGGGAATTCGATGGTCGCCGCGATGGTCTGATCGACGCCGGTGGTGGTGGTGCGCTGCGTCGCGATCAGGCGTGTCGGGCGTTCGCCGGTGGCGATGCGCAGCAGGCTCATCGCATAGGTGCCGGCATCGAGCAGCGCGCCGCCGCCGCGGGCGGGCACCAGGCGGATGTTCGCCGGGTCGCCGGTCGGCACGCCGTCAGCCGTCGCGATGGCGAATCCGAACGCGGCGGTGGCGATCTGGACGCGGCCGAGCGTGCCGTCGGCGAGCAGTTCGCGCAGCCGCAGCGTCTGCGGTTGGGACATGTAGGGGTAGGCTTCGCGCAGATACACGCCATGAGCGCGGGCGGCGGCATACATCGCATGCGCCTCGGTGCCGGTCATGCAGAGCGGCTTCTCGCACAGCACATGCTTGCCGGCCGCCATCGCCTTGATCGCCCACTCCGCGTGCATGTCGTTCGGCAGGGGGATGTAGATCGCCTCGATCTCGGGGTCGGCGAGCAGCGCCTCGTAGGTGGGGTGGGCGCGGGGAATGCCGAGCTCCTTGGCGAACGCGGCCGCCTTCTCCGCGCCACGGCTGCCGACGGCGGTGACGGTGGCGAGCGGCGAGCCGGCAACCCCGCGGGTGAACTGGCGGGCAATGTTGGCGGCACCGAGGATGCCGTAGCGGAGCGGGGAGGTCATGGTCGTCTCCTGGATTTCCGGGAGAATGCGGCAGTCCGGAGGGATCGGCCAGGGGGGGTGCCTAATTATTCCGAAATCGCAACAAATAGGGCATGCGTTTGCTGCCGGTGCGGTAGGCCCGGGAGGCGGCGCGGGGGGTGGCCAGGGTGGCGGGCGCATCAGAGCGGGGGGCGCGGGCGGAGGGGGAGCGTTGGGTGGGGTGGTGCATGCAGGCCGGGCAGGCGGCGCGCTGATGGTGTGGGTTTGCGGCGGCGGCTGGTCCGGCGGCGCGGGGCGTTGGGTGCGCGGGGCGCCCGGCGGGGTGGGGTGGCGCGCGGGCCGGTTGGCGGGCGGCGTGCGGGGTTGGCTGTCCTGGCACGGGCGGTTGGGCAAGGCGGGCGGCGGGCCGGCGGCCTGGAAGAACGCCAGCAGGTGGGCGAGGCCATCGCGCAGATGGCCGATTGGCGCCCAAACTGGCCGCCAAACTGGCTCGGCCCAGGCGCCGAACAGACGCTGGCGCAGGGTGCGCAGCGGCGTGGCGGGGGCCAGCATTGCATCCAGGCACCGGATGATCGCCTCCAGCACGCGACACAAAGCCACCGCGTCAGGGGCGCCAGGCCGGGGTTGGGGGGGAGCAATGTTCATATTGTGTTCCTAGCAAACCGTTAGGCCGGATGCAAGGAAATTTTTCCTCTAAAGGCTCTTTTTCAGTGGCGCGATGCGGGAGAGGCGGTGCCGGGCGAGGCTCAGGCGTGCGGACGCCGACGCTGATAGTGGCCGAACCGCCGGCGATGGGGGCGGTGAAGGATCGGCACGCCGAGTGCGGGCACGCTGCCGCCAGTGAGCGCGGCGACCCTGACGCGCGGGGCTAGGGGAGCGGCATGGGCCGGCGGTTGCGGGGGGCGACGAGGGCGACGGCGATGCAGCAGGCGCTTTGCACCGCCTGGGCATGCGCGGACACCTTCGAGCGGGATGGGCAGAGAGTGGACAGCCGTATCGATGAGACAGCTCCGAATGCACCTCAGAGACCCACCCTATGGAAGCTCCGGTGGTGGACGTGGATAGAATTCTCCATTCTACCTTTTGCTTGAGACGCCGTGGCGTACATGCATATCAAATTCACGAAGTTCGATGAGGGCACCTCCAACTCCCTTTCCTGCCGCTTCTTCT
The DNA here is from genome assembly GCA_043744375.1 of Rhodospirillales bacterium. Classification (GTDB taxonomy): domain Bacteria; phylum Pseudomonadota; class Alphaproteobacteria; order Acetobacterales; family Acetobacteraceae; genus CAIYPH01. Next base: position 60,169 of record JAYTUU010000052.1, read on the forward strand.
AGCAATGGCTTGGCGATGGTCAGGTTCGCGGGAAATTCAGTCCGAATGCCGTACTTATGCATAAACCCTTTAAAAAACTTGGCCGTCGCATGGTCGTGAGTCTTTATCAAGAAATCCAACATGAAGTCGCTGTATTCTGGCTGGTATATTACAGGTCCCAGACCCTTTACTGCGCCACCGATATAAGAAAATATGCTGGCATGCATTATATAATCCGGAGATGTTCGTTCTAGGTCGAGTTTATTTACAATAAATAGTCGCGGACCTACCGAGCCGAAGTCATCGTTCAATTGCCGATAAAGTCCGCCGATATCGTCACGAGTCATGCGAGATTCAATTTCCACATGGTAGCGCTCGTGCCTCATGAAGATGCGCGATAGGACGCCCTGCACCCTTCTTAAAAGATGGTCGTGATTGGGTCCATCTTTGCCCTCAGTCGCAAGAAGTTTTGCCTTTAGATATACAAACGTTTCTTCCAAATCCTTATCGGCGATCATTTCGGGACTCAATACGTGCCTATTCAACAACCTCACTCGCGCTACTCCCAGCGTTACAACAAAGGTGGCTCTGGCAATCTGAACAGTTGGATAAGTGGCATGGGCGAGCCTGATCGAGCAAGCTTGCTTATGAACGGGAGCGACGATGAGCAGACGACCTCGCCGGAACCAGACGCCGGGCTTCAAGGCGAAATTGGCCTTGGCGGCCATCAAAGGTGACAAGACGCTGGCCGATCTGGCCAGCAGTTTGACGTGCACCCCAACCAGATCACGCAATGGAAGGCGCAGTTGCAGGAAGGCGCTGCCGACACCGCCGGTGGACCTGAAATCGCTGCATGGGAAGATCGGAGAGCTGGCGCTGCGCTCGTACGGTGAGTGGGCTTCCGCTGCGACCTGGAATTTGCCGGATGCAAAAATCCTGCAAAGGAGAACAGGGCAGATTTCCTGACCTAATGTGATGGGCTACCTCAGGGTAGCTGCCCCCCGGGACTCCGCAGCCAAACCGATGGAAGTTTTTTGGTTCTTTTTTCAAAAAAGAACTGCTGTCTCAGGGCAATCGCGTGAAGCATTGCATTGCAGGTCTCGACACTCATCCATTCCCTAATGGGCGTCGTTGCAAGCCTTGCGAAGCACTCCCGCATCACCGTCCTTCATTTTCGATGGCCCGGCGAGATGGAAAGGGCTGGTCAAAATGCTCCTCCAATGCTAGGTTACATGTAACTATTCCTTGGAGATATGGTTATGGCTACGCCATCAAACCCCAAGCCGTCGCGCGTGAAGGTGCGTGAGCATCGCGCGCGGTTGCGCGGCCAGGGGCTGCGTCCGATCCAGATATGGGTACCGGATGTCCGCGCGCCGGCCTTCCGGTCAGAGGCGCATCGCCAATCGCTGGCCGTGGCCACCAGTCCTCATGCTGCTGAAGATCAGGCGTTCATCGACGCCGTGTCCGCTATCGATTTCGAAGAGGGCGGCGCTGAATGAGGCGGGGTGACATCTGGACCGTATCGGGTGGCGAGGGCTATGCAGGCAAACCGCGCCCCGCCGTCATTGTGCAGGACGATAGCTTTGACGGTACCGACTCCATCACCATCTGCGCCTTCACCACGGATGAGACCGACGCGCCGCTGTTTCGGCTTGTCGTGGAACCGAACGAGCGGAATGGTTTGCGCGCCGGATGCCGCATGATGGTGGACAAGATCACCACCGTCCCCAAGTCGAAGACCGGCGCGCGCGTCGGCAGGCTCGATGACGAGGATATCCTGCGCCTCAATCAGGCCGTGCTGGTGTTCCTTGGACTGGCGGTTTCGCCAAGGGTGAGCCGGGAGGGGTGACAAAGAAGGCCGCCGAACGTACCCCGGCGTAGGTTGGGGCCGTTCTGTTTATCAGCGGTTCGCGCGATCCGGCCGGTATGTCCCGACCCCGCGCCGAGTGCGGTCGAACCTCAGGGCAGCTGCCTCCGGGACTCAGCGGCCAAACCGATAGAAGTTTTTTGGTTCTTTTTTTCAAAAAAGAACCGCTGTCTCAGGGCAATCGGGTGAAGCGCGGCAATCCCGCATCGCCGTGAGACCGTTTGGGTGGCTCTGGATTGCTTCGCAAGGGCTCGCAATGACGGTGGAGAACCGCCTTGCGCGGGGGGCGGGGGGTGGTTATAAGCCCGGCCTCATCTGCGAGTCCGGGCCTGTAGGGCATGCCCGGCCGCGATGCCTGCGTTGGTGCAGGGTGCAAGCTTAGAGGAGTATCAAATGCCCAAGATGAAGACGAAGTCTTCGGTCAAGAAGCGCTTCAAGATCACTGCGACCGGCAAGGTTCTTGCTGGTCCGGGGAACAAGCGCCATGGCCTGATCAATCGCTCGCAGAAGATGAAGCGGCAGGGCCGCGGTAGCCAGGTGCTGACGGAGGCCGATGGCCTCACCGTCAAGCAGTGGGCGCCGTACGGTCTGAGCTGAGGGAGAGCAGGCATGGCACGCGTTAAACGGGGCGTCACGACTCACGCCCGTCACAAGAAGGTCATCGACGCCTCCAAGGGGTTCGTTGGCCGGTCCTCAACCAATTACCGCATCGCGCTGGAGCGGCTCGAGAAGTCGCTGCAATACGCGTATCGGGATCGCCGGGTGAAGAAGCGCGAATTCCGCGGTTTGTGGATCCAGCGCATCAACGCCGCCGTGCGTGAGCATGGCATGATCTATTCGCGATTTATCGCCGGGCTGAAGACGGCTGGCATCGAGATGGACCGCAAGGTGCTCGCTGCCATCGCGTATGACGATCCCAAGAGCTTCGCGGAGATCGTCAAGAAGGTGCAGGCCGCCCTGGCCTGATCGGTTCCTTTCGGAACATACGATCAATCTTGAAAGGGCTGCCCGCGTGGGCGGCCCTTTTTCGCATGCAGGATCCGTAGATGAGCGACGATTTCTCGACGTTGAAGGCTGACACCGAGGCGGCATTGGCGGCGGCGCGGGACATCCGGGCGTGGGACGCGATCCGCGTCGGCGTGCTCGGCAAGAACGGCGCGCTGACGCAGTTGCTGAAGGAGTTGGGGAAGGTTTCGCCCGAGGAGCGGCGCGGCCGTGGCGCCGCTCTGAACCTGTTGAAGGACGCGCTGACCTCGGCGATCGAGGGGCGACGGACGGCGCTGGAGGGGGCGGCACTCGATGCCCGTCTCGCCGCCGAACGCATGGACGTCACTTTGCCGCCGCGCCCCGTCGTCAACGGGCTGATCCACCCGATCAGCCGGACGATGGAGGAGATGGCCGCCATTTTCGGCGCCATGGGGTTCGCCATCGCCGAGGGGCCGGACGTCGAGGATGACTGGCGCAATTTCGGTGCCCTCAACATCCCCGCGCATCATTCGGCGCGCGAGGACATGGACACGTTCTATCTGCCCGGCACCGACGCCGACGCCCGGCGCCGCGTGCTGCGGACGCATACCTCGCCCGTGCAGGTGCGCACGATGGTGAGCCAGGAGCCGCCGCTGCGCGTCATCGTGCCCGGCCGCACCTATCGCGCCGACCATGACGCGACGCATAGCCCGATGTTCCACCAGGTCGAGGGTTTGGCGCTCGATCGCGGGCTGACGCTGGGCCATCTGAAGGGCTGCCTGATCGATTTCCTGCGCGCCTTCTTTGGCATTTCGAACTTGCCGGTGCGCTTCCGCTCGTCCTATTTCCCGTTCACCGAGCCGTCGATGGAGGTTGATATCGGCTGGAACCGGAAGACCGGCGAGCTTGGTGGCGGCGGCGATTGGCTGGAAATCCTCGGCAGCGGCATGGTGCATCCGAAAGTGCTGGCCAATTGCGGCATCGACCCGCGGGAGTGGCAGGGCTTCGCGTTCGGCATGGGGATCGAGCGGGTAACGATGTTGAAGCATGGCATTCCCGATCTGCGGCCGTTCTATGAGAGTGATATCCGCTGGCTGCGCCATTACGGTTTCAATCCGCTGGCGGCGGCGCTGCTGCATGAGGGGGTCTGAGCGATGAAATTCTCCCTCTCCTGGCTCAAGACGCATCTGGACACGACGGCGTTGTTGCAGGACATCACCGACGCGTTGACGATGATCGGCCTCGAACTCGAAGGCGTCGAGGATCGCGGCGCGGCGCTGGCGGCGTTCCGTATCGCCCATGTGATCGAGGCCGTGCAGCACCCGAACGCGGACCGGCTGCGCGCCTGCAAGGTGGATACCGGCGACGGTATTTTTTCGGTTGTCTGCGGGGCGCCGAACGCGCGCACGGGGATGAAGGCGGTGTTTGCCGCCGCCGGCACATATATTCCGGGCACCGGGATGACGCTGAAGGTGGGCGAAATCCGCGGCGTGCAGTCGGCTGGGATGCTGCTGTCGATGCGCGAAATGGGTCTCGGGGATGACCATGAGGGCATCGTCGATCTGCCGGCGGATGCGCCGGTCGGCGTGCCGTATCCGGTCTGGGCGGGCATGGATGATCCGATCATCGACATCGCCGTCACCCCCAATCGCGGCGACGCGCTGTCCGTGCGCGGCGTGGCGCGCGATCTGGCGGCGGCCGGTATCGGCACGCTGAAGCCGCTGGCGGTGGAGCAGGTGCCGGCGGCGTTCGCCAGCCCCGTGCGCTGGGCGATCGATATGCCCGAGACCTGCCCGTGGGTGCTCGGGCGGACCGTGCGCGGCGTCAAGAACGGGCCAAGCCCGCAATGGTTGCAGGACCGGCTGACCTCGATCGGGCTGCGGCCGATCAACGCGCTGGTCGATGTCACCAACTTCTTCACCATCGATCTCGGCCGCCCGCTGCACGTGTTCGACGCCGACAAGGTGCAGGGCGGCGTGCTGACGTTCCGCCCGGGTATGGGGGAAGATTTTCGTGCGCTGAACGGCAAGGACTATACGGTGCGACCGGTCGATTGCGCGATCGCCGACGCGGCCGGCGTGCAGTCGCTGGCCGGGGTGATTGGCGGCGAGGCGACCGGGTGCGACGTGGCGACGACTTCGGTCTTCATCGAATGCGCATTGTTCAACCCGGTGACCACCGCGCTGTCCGGCCGGCATCACCAGATCATTTCCGACGCCCGGCAGCGTTTCGAACGCGGCATTGACCCGGCACTGCTGCCCGACGCCGTCGAACTGGCAACCCGGATGATCATCGACCTCTGCGGCGGCGAGGCGTCCGAGGTGGTCGCCGCCGGGGCGGAACCGGCCTGGCAGCGGCAGGCGACGTTGCGCTTCCGCCGGCTGGCCGAATTCGGCGGCCTCGATGTGCCGGCCGACGAAGCGGTCTCCCGCCTCGAACGCCTCGGTTTCGCGGTCGTCGCGCGCGATGCCGCCGCCGTGACCGTGCAGGTGCCGTCCTGGCGCAATGACGTTGCCGCCACCAGCGCGCTCGAACCCGACGCGGCATTGCCGGACGCGCGGATGCGGCAGGCGTCGGAGGGGCGCGACGCGATGGAGCCGGAGGCCGATCTGGTCGAGGAAGTGCTGCGCCTCGGCGGTCTTGACGCGGTGCCCGCCGTGTCGATGCCCGCCATCGCCCCGGTGCCGGGTGCGACCCTGAGTCCGCGCCAGGTGCGCATTGCGCTGGCGCGGCGCGTGATCGCGGCGCAGGGCTTCGCCGAGGCGGTGACGTTCAGCTTCATGCCAGCGAAGGAAGCGGCCCTGTTCGGCGCCGCGCCCGAGAGCCTGCGCCTGCACAACCCGATCGCCGCCGACCTGGACCAACTCCGCGCGACCCCGCTGGCGACCCTCGCCTTGGCGGCCCAGCGCAACGCCAGCCGTGGTTTCGCCGATGTCAACCTGTTCGAGATCGGCCCGGCGTTCCGCGCCGATGGGCAGACCGTGATGGCCGCCGGCATCCGCGCCGGCAGCAGCCCGCGCGCCTGGAACGCGCCGGCCGCGGGGGGGGACGTGATGGCGGCCAAGGCGGATGCCTGGGCGGTGCTGTCCGCGCTCGGCGTGCCGATGGACGCGCTCTCCGTCACCGCGGACGCGCCGGCGCACTATCATCCCGGCCGCTCCGGAGTTGTGCGCCAGGGACCGAAGACGATCCTGGCGACTTTCGGCGCCCTGCATCCGCGCGTGCTCCTCGGCCTCGACCTCACCGGCCCCGCGGTCGCCTTCGAGATCGATCTTGACGCCATTCAGGAGCCGAAGCGCAAGAAGAAGACCCTGCCCGACCTGCCCGCGTTCCAATCGGTGCGGCGCGACTTCGCTTTCGTGGTGGAGGCTGGCGTCGCCGCCGAAACCCTGCTGAAAGCCGCCCGTGGCGCCGAACGGACGCTGATCGCCGGCGTCGCCCTGTTCGACGTCTACGAGGGCGAACGGATGGATGCGGGGAAAAAATCCCTCGCCATCGAGGTCACTTTCCAGCCGCGCGACCGCACGCTGACGGACGCCGAGATCGAGGCGGCCTGCCAGAAGGTGGTCGCGGCGGTGGCGAAGGCGACGGGGGCTGTGCTACGGTAGGGCCAACAGGAGGTCCCGCCACCATGGTCGTCAATCTTCCCGTGCCGCAGGTCGAACTCAAGGCTCTTGCCGATTCGAACATCAAGCTGGCGTCGGAGGCCCAGGAACTGGTCAAGCTCATCGAGCAGGTCGCCGACAGCAACCTGCGCGACCAGATGCTTTCCCGGATCGGCGTCGTGATCGGGGTTGTGCAGGTGATCGACCGCACCGTTCGTGCCGCCGTCTATTCGTCAAATACCTCACCTTATGCCGCCTGAGACCGATCCTACGGTGCCGTCCCCCGCCCAACCGCCGCTGGTGGCGAGCCGGGCCGCGCTGCTGTTGTCGCAGTTGTCCGACTTGACGGGGGAGGTGGCGAAATCCGCCGGGTTGATCCCTGACCAGACACAGGCCGACAAGGACCGTTCATGGATCGCGCGGCGGATCATCACCGTCTTCGTTGTCGCGATCATCGGCGTCTTCGTGCTTCTCGGTCTCCAGGGGCATGCCAGCGGCGCATGGGACACCCCCGCCAGCCAAGCCGTCGAACTGATCAAGACCGCTGTCCTGCCGATCGTGACCCTCGTGCTCGGCTACTATTTCGGCAGCCGCGACAATAAGGGCTGACAGTAGCGCTCGCGATGGCTATCTCCCCCCCATGACCGACACACCCCTCGCCCTGATCCGCAACTTCTCCATCATCGCCCATATCGATCATGGCAAGTCCACGCTCGCCGATCGCCTGATCCAGGCGACCGGCGGCCTCTCCGCGCGTGAGATGACCGAGCAGGTGCTCGACAGCATGGAGCTCGAAAAAGAGCGCGGCATCACCATCAAGGCGCAGACGGTGCGGCTCACCTACAAGGCGCATGACGGGCTCACCTACGTGTTGAACCTGATGGACACGCCGGGGCATGTCGATTTCGCCTACGAGGTCAGCCGCAGCCTTGCTGCCTGTGAGGGTTCCCTCCTCGTCGTCGATGCCTCGCAGGGCGTCGAGGCGCAGACACTCGCCAACGTGTATCAGGCGATCGACGCGCATCACGAGATCGTCCCGGTGCTCAACAAGATCGACCTGCCCGCCGCCGAACCGGACAAGGTGAAGCAGCAGATCGAGGACGTGATCGGCCTCGATGCGTCGGACGCGGTGATGATCTCGGCCAAGACGGGGCTGAACATCGAGGGCGTGCTGGAGGCGCTGGTGACGCGGCTGCCGGCGCCGAAGGGCAATCCCGACGCGCCGCTGACGGCGTTGGTGGTGGATAGCTGGTACGACCAGTATCTCGGCGTGGTCATCCTCATTCGGGTCAAGGACGGGCGGATCCGCAAGGGCCAGAAAATCCGCATGATGGCGCGCGGCACGGTGCACAACGTCGATCAGGTGGGCGTGTTCACGCCGCGCATGGTGGTGATGGAGGACCTCGGGCCGGGCGAAATGGGCTACATCACGGCGGCCATCAAGACCGTGGCGGATGTGGCGGTTGGCGACACCATCACCGATGACCGCGTGCCCGCCACCGTGGCGTTGCCGGGCTTCAAGCCCTCGGTGCCCGTCGTGTGGTGCGGGCTGTATCCGGTCGATGCCGATGACTTCGAAAAGCTGCGCGACAGCCTGGCCAAGCTGCGCCTCAACGATGCGAGCTTCCACTTCGACCCTGAAACCTCCGCGGCGCTCGGTTTCGGCTTCCGCTGCGGCTTCCTCGGTCTGCTGCATCTGGAGATCATCCAGGAACGGCTGATCCGCGAGTTCGACCTCGACCTGATCGCCACCGCGCCGAGCGTGGTCTATCGCGTTCACCGCACCTCCGGCGTGGTCGAGGAATTGCACAACCCCGTCGACATGCCGGACCCCAGCCTGATCGACCATATCGAGGAGCCGTGGATCAAGGCGACGATCATGGTGCCGGACGAGTATCTCGGCGCCATCCTGACCCTGTGCAGCGAGCGGCGCGGCCAGCAGGTCGACCTGACCTATGTCGGTGATCGCGCCATGGCCGTCTACAAGCTTCCGTTGAACGAGGTGGTGTTCGATTTCTATGATCGGCTGAAATCGGTCAGCCGCGGCTATGCGAGCTTCGACTACGCGATGGATTCCTACGCCGAGAGCGACCTCGTGCGCATTTCCATCCTGGTCAACGCCGATCTGGTGGATGCGCTGAGCTTCATCGCCCATCGTGCCCAGGCCGAAAAGCGCGGGCGCTCGATCTGCGAGAAGCTGAAGGACCTCATCCCCCGCCAACTGTTCAAGATCGCCGTGCAGGCCGCGATCGGTGGCCGGGTGATCGCGCGCGAGACGATCAGCGCGATGTCCAAGGACGTCACTGCGAAGTGCTATGGCGGCGATATCTCGCGCAAGCGGAAGCTGCTGGACAAGCAGAAAGAGGGCAAGAAGCGGATGCGGCAGTTCGGCAAGGTGGAAATCCCGCAATCGGCCTTCCTCGCCGCCCTCAAGATGGACGCGTGACGCGATGATGAACCATGCCGACTACACCGCCGACTATCTCGCCCACAGCGTCGCGGCCCTCGGTGCGTTTGCCGCCGACGCCTCCGCGCAGGCGACGCTGATCGCCATGGCCGCTGCCACCGCCGCTGCCATGAAATCCGGCGGCAAGCTGCTGATTGCCGGCAATGGCGGCAGCGCGGCCGACGCCCAGCACATCGCAGGCGAGTTCATCAGCCGCCTCATGTTCGACCACCCGCCGTTGCCCGCCATCGCGCTGACCACCGACACCTCGGCCCTGACCGCGACGGCGAACGACTATGGCTATGAGTTCGTGTTCGAGCGCCAGGTCCAGGCACTCGGCCGCAAGGGCGACGTGTTCCTGGGCATCTCGACGTCGGGCAACTCCGCCAACGTGGTGCGCGCGCTCGATGCCGCGCGGGCGCAGGGCATGGTGACATTGGGCTTCACCGGCGCCGCCCCCGGCAAGATGGCCGCGTTGTGCGATCACCGCCTCGCTGCCGCCTCGACCTGGACGCCGATCATCCAGCAAATCCACATCACCGCCGCGCATATCTATTGCGCGCTGATCGAACGCGCGATGTTCCCGGCACTGGCGCGTTAATTTGGGTGAAAACGTCGGAAAACTTTACACTCCCTTGACATAACCGTGTGACCGATTCTGGAATTCGCAGGAAATTCAAGTCGGTCTTGAATTGGCATAGAAATTGCTTTGTTCTCCATGTCGGAGACATAGCCAATGGATCGTCTGCTCATCGTCGCCAACGACAATTCCGCCTCCCGCGCGCTCGGTGTGCAGCTTGAGGATGGCGGCGGCTTCCGGACGACCCATGCAACCACCGTCACCGAGGCCGTCGAGCGCGCCGCCATCGAGAAGGCGCAGTTCGACGCCGTGCTGGTGATGTCCGGCCACCCCGTCGAAAACCCCTCCTCGTTATGCGCCCGGCTGCGCCAGGTCTGGCTCAACGCGCCGATCATCATGCTCGCCCAGCAGGCCGCCGAGCGCGACGTGGTGCGCAGCCTCGATGCCGGCGCGAGCGATTTCATCGTCGGCCCGTGCCGCCCCATCGAGTTGCAGGCCCGGCTGCGCGCGCAGATCCGCGCCCATTCCAACAGCGCCAACGTGGCCCTCACGATTGGCCCGTTCCGCTTTCTGCCGGCGACCCGCACGCTCGAGGATGCGATGACCGGCAAGGCGACCCGGCTGACGCAGAAGGAGACCGAGGTCCTCAAATATCTCCACCGCGCCGCCGGGCAATCGATCGACCGCCAGCGGCTTCTGCGCGAGGTCTGGGGCTACAAGCAGGGTGCCGACAGCTACACGGTGGAGTCGCATATCTATCGCCTGCGCCGGAAAATCGAAGCCGACCCGACCCGCCCGCGCTTCCTGATCAACGAAGACGGCGGCTACATGCTGATCCCGCTGCCGGCCCGTCCCTGGGTGCCGAGCGTGCTGCATCAGGTGGCGCGGCGCCCGGTTGAATGGCCGGAAGCGGTTTGACCGCCTGGTTCAACGGCCCGATTTCCGACGGCCCGATTTCCGAGGTGTAGTAGCCCAGTGGCCGGCCGAGATGGTGGATTGCACGGGCCAACCCTCGGCTTCGTAGAGCGCCAGGAACTGCGCCAGCGTGCCGGTGCGGAATGTGTCGATGCGCTGTTCGACGATCATGGCGTCTCCTATTCCTCATCCACATCATCATCGCCGCGCCGCGGGTCGAGGCTGCGCCAGTCGCGATCCTCGGGTCCGGCGGGGTGGTCGGCGAACACCGCGATCTCCGGCCCGCTCTGCCAACCCGCCTCTCCGGCATCGACCACCTCGGCGTCCTCGCCGAAGGTGAACCAGGCGTCGATCACGTCGCGGCCGGAAACCCCACCGGCGCGGCATAGCTCGATACTGTCGCGCACGTAGCGGCGGGCGAACTCGTTGGCCTGCATCAGCGTGGGGAAGCCGCCGATCTCCTCGGAAATACCGTCCTCGGCGCCGCCCGAAAGGTCGCGGATGCGCACGCGCCAGCCGCCCGGCGGGGCAAAGATGTCGCTCATGCGATGAGGTTGGTGAAGCCGTTGGTGATCGGGTAGCGCCGGTCTCGCCCGAAGGCGCGCGGCGTGATCTTCACCCCCGGCGGTGCCTGCCGGCGCTTGTATTCGGCGCGGTCCAGCATCTTCCACACCCGCAGCACGGTGGCACGCTCGAAGCCCTTGGCGACCATCGCGTCCACGCTCTGCTCGCCCTCGACGAGGCCTTCGAGAATGCCGTCGAGGATGTCGTAGGGCGGCAGCGAATCCTGATCGGTCTGGTTCGGCTTCAACTCGGCCGAGGGCGGCTTGGTGATGATGCGTTCGGGAATAACGCGCCCCACCGGGCCTAGCGCGCCGCTCGGATGGTGTGCGTTGCGCCAATGGCAGAGCGCGAAGACCGTCATCTTGTAGACGTCCTTCAGCACCGAATAGCCGCCACACATGTCGCCATAGAGGGTCGCGTAGCCGACCGACATTTCCGACTTGTTGCCGGTCGTCAGCACCATGTGGCCGAGCTTGTTGGAGATCGCCATCAGGATCAGCCCGCGCGCGCGCGACTGGATGTTCTCCTCGGTGGTATCCGCTTGCCGCCCGGCGAACACGGGGGCGAGCACCCCGTTGAACGCCTCCAGCGCCGGCGAGATCGGGATGGTGTCGCAGGAGATGCCGAGCAAAGCCGCGCATTCGGCGGCGTCGTCCAGGCTGTCCTGGCTGGTATAGGGGCTGGGCATCATGAACGTCTTGACCCGGTCGGCACCCAGCGCATCGACGGCGACGGCCGCCGAAATCGCGCTGTCGATGCCGCCGGAGAGGCCGAGGATCACGCCGGGAAAGCCGTTCTTGCGGACATAGTCGCCGAGGCCAAGCACCATGCTGCGATAGATCGACTCCAGCCGGTCCGGCTCCGGCGACAATGGCTGTGCCGCGCAGACCAGGTGATCACCCTCCCGCGTCCACTCGGTCAGGGTGACGCATTCCTCGAAGAAGGGCATCTGGATGGCCAGCGAACGGTCGGCATTGAGGGCAAAGCTGGCGCCCTCGAACACCAGTTCGTCCTGGCCGCAGACCTGCCCGCAGAACACGAAGGGCAGCCGGCATTCCACCACGCGCTCGACGGCCAGCGCGATGCGGGTCGCCTGCTTGCCGACCTCGTAGGGCGAGCCGTTGATGGAGAGCAGAATTTCGGCACCGCTTTCGGTCAGCGTTTCAGAGACCGCCGGATACCACCAATCCTCGCAGACCATCACGCCGAGGCGGAAGCCGCGGAAGGCGACCGGGCCGGGGGCGGGCCCGGCGTCGAACACGCGCTTTTCGTCGAACACGCCGTAATTCGGCAATTCGTGCTTGGCGCGCCGGGCGATGATTTTTCCGCCGTCGAGCACATAGGCGGCGTTGTAGAGTTTTTCGCCATCGCGCCACGGGCCGCCGACGATCATGCCCGGGCCGCCATCCGCGGTGTCCGCGGCCAGGGCGGCGAGCGCCTCCTCGCAGGCGGCGACGAAGGCCGGCTTGCGGATCAGATCCTCGGTCGGGTAGCCGGCGATGAACATTTCCGGGGCAACGACAAGCTCCGCCCCCAGCCGCGCCGCCTCCGCCCGCGCCCGGCGCAGCGTGTCGAGATTATGGACGACCTGCCCGACATGCGGGTTGATCTGGGCGAGCGCGATCTTGAGCGTTTCGGACATGTCGCAACCTAGGGAAAGGGCGTGATCCAGGTCAATGCCGGCCCTGTGCGGATCCAGGGCAATCGGGGGGATCAAAGGGCCCCTGCGCCATATACGCAAACATAAGGAAGGCGAGGGCTCTGCCCTCGACCCGCCAAAGGCCTGAGGCCTTTGGAAACCCAACACTTTTCTTGGCTGCGTCAGCAGCCTTTGCACGATAGCCGAATTTGACTG
>JAYTUU010000053.1:0-29616 GCA_043744375.1 Rhodospirillales bacterium
TTGCGTTGCGCGCGGTTCAGGCGACCAACTCCCGCAAGCCAAGCCGAGAATGCAGCAGCGTCCATCCACCATACCCCTCACATTCAAGGAGTCTGGCAGCGCTCTACACACTACGCAATAAGAGCGAAAACTTTTCGTCCATTTCAGAAACGCCTAGGGCCGCGCCAGAGTTGGAAGCGCCAGGCGACCCAGGCGATGGCCGCGGAGGCGAGGGCGACGGGGATCAGCAGCAGCGCGAACCAGACCGCGAAGGCGGCGATGCAGAGCGCGCCGGCGAGAACGGCGACCAGGATCGCGGTGCGGAAGATGCGGGTGGCGAGCGGGGCGGGGCCGAGGCGGGGCTCAGCGAAGCTGCCGTCGAGGTTCATGTCGATGGTGTTGTTTTGCATGTCGTCCACTGCCGGGCGTTTGATGATGATGCGCATGGTGAACGCAGGTTGCCGGGCGCGGGGCGCGTGTTCAATAGTCCGCACGGTTACGTTTAAGACAGATTGGGTACGTTTAAGACAGGTGGGCGATGCAGGACGCGCTGATGGAGCCATTTTCTTGGTGGCGGGGCTATGACGAGGCAGAGATGGCCGCTCGTGCCGAGGGGTTCGCGGACGAGATCACGCGGCGCCGCAGCGTGCCTGCTGGTGACCGGGGGGACCAAGAAGGGGTTGCCCGAGATCGCGACGTGGATTTGAAGGCGTACGATTGACGATGGGTTTGCCGGTGGCCTAGCGTTCCCCCGGGGTATTTTTCGGGAAGTTCGGCGATGGCGCGGGCAACACGGCGAGCGGTTCTGGCGGGTGCGGCGGCGGCTTTGGCGGCACCCGGGTGGTCGGAGCGCAAGGGGCGCGGGCACTGAAATTCGTGCCGCATGCGGATTTGTCGATCGTCGATCCGTCGTGGACGACGGATGCCGCGAACGCGGTCTCGCCGTATATTCCGCTCGGGCAAATGTTCTCGCCGATGGCGTATCGCAAGGAGATTACCGGTGTGCTGGACGGCTATCCGCTGTTCTGGAATGTAAAGAGAGGCTGATCAAGTCATGGAACTTTGGCAATACGATGCGACGGACCTGGCGCGGTTTATCCGGGTTGGGCAGGCCTCCGCTCGGGAGGCGGTCGTCTCTTGCCTGTCACGGATGGATGCGGTGAACGGCAAGTTGAATGCCGTGGTGCGGCGCATGGATGCGGAGGCGCTGGCGGCGGCGGACGCGGCGGACGCGAAGCGCGCGCGCGGCGAGGCGCTGGGGCTGCTGCATGGCGTGCCGGTGACGACGAAGGTGAACACCGATCAGCGTGGCCATCCGACGGATAATGGTGTTGTGGCCTTCAAGGATTTGATGGCGACCGAGGATGCGCCGGTGGTGGCGAACCTCCGGCGCGCCGGGGCGATCTTTATCGGGCGAACCAACGCGCCGGCGTTCTCGATGCGGGTGTTTTCCGAGAACGACCTGCATGGGCGGACGCATAATCCGCGCGATCGAGGGATTTCGCCCGGTGGCTCTTCGGGTGGTGCCGGGTCTGCCGTCGCGGCGGGGATCGGGCCGATCGGGCAGGGGAACGATATCGGCGGCTCCGTGCGTATTCCCGCCTATTGCAACGGAATTGTCGGGCTGCGGGTGGGGCTGGGGCGGGTGCCGGCGTTCAACATGTCGGCGAACGCGCCGCGGCCGATCGGGGCGCAGTTGATGTCGACGCAGGGGCCGCATGTGCGCTCGGTGCGCGATGCGCGGTTGTCGTTGGCCGTGATGGCGCAGGGCGACCCGCGAGATACACGCTGGGCGGATGCGCCGCTGGTGGGGCCGGCGGTGGCGCGACCGATGCGGGTGGCGTTGGTGCCGGAGGTGCCTGGCGGGTTCACGCACCCCGCGCAGGCGGCGGCGGTGCGGGCGGCCGGGCGGCATCTGGCGGCGGTGGGCTATGCGGTGGAGGAGTTGGTACCGCCGGAGTTCGAGGAGATCGTGCGTGTGTGGCACGTGATCGGATCGAACGATGTGTTTCGCGCGCTGGTGCCGAACATGGAGAAATACGGCGACAAGGACGCGATCAACTCGATGCGGTTGTGGCTGCAATTGGCGCCGCCCTCGCAGGACCCGAGTGCAATTCTGGAGGCGTTCGCGCAGCGCGATCGGTTGCTGTTCCTTTGGCAGGAGTTCTTCATGCATCATCCGCTGGTGATCATGCCGACCCTGGCCGATCTGCCGCCACCGTTCGATCAGGATCTGACGCTGGAGGGACAGCGCAAGCTGCTCGACTCGTTGCGGGTGAGTTTGATCACGCCGACGCTGGGGCTGCTCGGACTGGCGGTGCCCGTGGGCTCACATGGGACGTTGCGGACGGGGGTGCAGATCGTCGCCGGAAGGTTCCGGGAGGATCTGGCGCTCGATGCGGGCGAGGTGATCGAGGCGGCAGAGGGGGTGGTGGCGCCGATCGATCCGGCCTGGTGAGCGGGGTGCGTAGGGAGGGAGCGCCGCGTGGGCGAGCGTTTTTCCCTTCGGGCGTGGCGCCGCCTTCCTGGCTGGACTTCAATGATGTCGTGGAGTGCAGCCTTGCAAGATGACGTTCACCACGGAACCAGGCCATGGCGAACGGATCTGCCGTGGTTGCTCGCGTTCTGGCTGTTTGCCACCGCGTGGAATCTCGCCAAGCCATTTCATATCGACGACACAGCGTATCTCGACGTAGCGCGCTGGATCGCGGCGAACCCGTGGCGGCCGATGAGTGGTGTCGTGCATTGGGGACACGATCCGGAGCCGATTCCGGTGGTCAACCAGCCGCATCTGTTCTTCTACCTCTCGGCGTTGGTCGGGCATCTCACCGGATGGCGGGAGACGCCGCAGCATTTGCTGCAGGCCGGTTTCGCGCTGGCTGCCATCCTGCTGTATCACCGGATCGCGCTTCGACTTGCGCCGACGGTGGCGTTGTTTGCGACTGCGCTGCTCTGTCTTGGCCCGGGATTTGTCGTCAATCAGAACGCGATGGTGGATATTCCACAACTGGCGCTGGCGACCGGCTGCTACTGGGCGCTGATCGCGTATCGGCCGCGGATCGACAGCCGGCGCGTGCTGGTGGCCGGGCTGTTCATGGCAGCGGCGGTTCTTGTCAAGTACACGAGCCTTCTGTTGATCCCTGCGCTGTTGCTGGATGTGGCGTTGCGGCGCAACTGGCGACAGCTTCCGTACGTGGCCATTCCGGTTGTGGCGCTGATATTGTGGTCGGGATTCAACTGGCTCGACTATGGCGGAATTCACATCCTTGAGCGGCCGCTGTCAGACCCTGGGACGAAGTGGCCGCTTGCGGCGATCCAGGAGCGATCGACCGCGTGGCTGCTCTGCCTGGGAGCGATCCTGCCATTCCCTGCGGCTCTAGTGGTCGCAGCCGGGCGGCAGGCCGGCAGGTGGTGGCGACCGCTGGGGGTGCTCGCGAGCGTCGCGTTGGGGGCGGCGTTGATCTGTACGGTTCTTTGGTTCCTAATCCTGGCCGGCGACGAGGCGTTGGCCAACAGGATGCTTCGCCTGATTTTCGTCATTTCCGGAACGACCGGCGTGGCGTTTGGGGTGTATGCGAGTGTCCGCGCTTGGTCCGCGCCGGCCGAATTGCGCAACGAACTTGTTCTGCTCGTCTATTGGGCTTGGAGTTCGGCCGCCTTCGTTATCGTGCTGGCGCCGTTCATGAGCACGCGTCATGTGCTGCTCTCGCTCGCACCAGGTTTGCTGCTGGTGGCGCATCGATTAGAACGATGGCTCACCCGGCCCTGGTGTATTGGCACTGCGGTGCTCGGGGCGGCGTTGGGCGGGTTGCTGGCAGCCGGGGATATCTGGGGGGCGAACAGCTATCGCGACGCCGCGGCATCCGTCCGTGCCGGGCTGCCGGCCACCGCGACGGTCTGGTTCTCGGGCCATTGGGGCTGGCAGTGGTATGCGCGGGAGGCTGGTATGCGGCAGATCGCGAGCAATCACCCGCAGGTCGTCGTGGGCGATTATCTCGTCTACCCGCGCGCCATCCACCAGCAGATCCCTCCGGTTGGGGTGACGCTATCGCTGGAGAGCAGCGTCGTGCTGGAACGCTGTTGTGTTGCGTCTTATTTTGCGGGCAAGGCAGCGAGTTTCTACAGGTCGACGCACAAGGTCTTGCCGTGGTCGATGAGCCGAACGCCATTCGACACGATCGATGTGTATCGCGTCACCGGGACGGCGCCCTGATCGACGACCGGGGCTAAGCGGCGAAACAGGAGAAGCAGGCTTTGGCGCCGTCGGGCAGGCTGAGGCGAAACGGTTCGCCGCAGGCGGGGCAGCGGCGTTGTTCGGGGGAGGGGAAGGCGGAGATGTCGGGTGGGCTGCGGTCGATGGTGTGGTGCAGCAGCGAGACGACGCCGCGGCGGACCGCGCCGCGCGGCATTTTGGACTCGCCGCCGGTGCGGTCATGGAAGTGGATCGGCACTTCGCGCATCACCATGCCGCCGCGGCCGAGGGCAACGATGCAGGCGAGGAAGAAGCTGTAGCCCTGGGCCGCGACCCCTTCGACGAGGCCGGTGGGCACGCGGTCAAGCCGCGCGGCGCGGAACGAGGTGGTGTATTCGTTGATCTTCAGGCCCAGCAGGCGACGGGCCAGGTGGTTCGCGGTGACGCTCAGCAGCCGACGCCAGCCGTGGTAGTCGAGCCGGCCGCCGGGTGCGAAACGCGAGCCGACGGCGACGTCGGCGCCGGCATCCAGGGCGGCCAGCAGGCGTGGGATGTCGTTGGGGTCGTGCGATAGATCGGCATCCATCGTTACGATGCGGCGGTATCCGCGTGAGCGTGCAAACATCCACGCCAGCTTGTGGGCAGTGTCGATACCGCGCTTGCCGGGTCGGGTGATGACGTGGAGGCGCGGTTCGACGTTGGCGCGGGCCTGGAGAATGGCCTGGGTGCCGTCGGTCGAACTGTCGTCGACGATCAGCAGGTCGTGCTGGCCGGGCAGGCCGAGCACGCCGTCAAGCAGGGCCTCGATCGAGTCGCGTTCGTTGTAGGTCGGCGTGAACACGAGCGCATCGCGGTGAGGCGGTTCTTCGAGGTGGCCATTCATTCGATCGTCCACGAATTCTGCTCGCTTTCGTTATCAACCCATCATCGGTCACATCGTCACCGGTGGAACGGGACTCAGCAATGCCATTTTCATCATTGCAGACTGCCGGAGGTGCCGACTAGCCTGCCAGGCTGCGGTAACAGGCCGCCTAATGGGGGCCGCCTGATGGGGAATGTGAGGCTTATGGGGCGTCCTGGCGGTGCCGGCGTGATGGTCGATCCGGTGGCGATTGTCCCAACGGTCATGATCGTCGGGGCGGCTGAGCCGGGGATCGCATGATGTTCGCACCCATCCTGCGGCGACTCGTGGGCGTTCCGTTCGCGCTGTATGGTACGCTGTTGTTCTCGGTCGGGATTGTTGCTTATCTGTTTGGCGTGATGCTGGTGATCCCGCGGCGCATGTTCGGTTTGAACGCGCTGTTGCTGCCGGCCAATGAATGGATCGTCTGGTATAGCGGCATGCCGACGTTCTTCGGGGCGGCGATGGTGTTGTTCGATCTGCTGGTGCTGCTGCCGTACAAGCGCACGGTGGATGGATTGCGCAACGACAAGCTGGGCGATCTGCATGTGACGGTCGCGCTGACGGCGTACAACGACGAACTGGCGATCGGCGACGCGGTGCGCGATTTCGCCTCCCACCCGCTGGTGCGCCGGGTGATCGTGGTCAGCAACAACAGCGGCGATGCGACCGAGCAGCGCGCGGCCGAGGCCGGGGCGATCACCTTCAACGAGATGCAGCCTGGCTATGGGCGCTGCGTGTTCCGCTGCCTGTCGGAGGCGGTGAAATTTGCCGATACCGAGGCCGTTGTGTTGTGCGAGGGGGATTGCACGTTCAGCGCCAGCGATATCGACAAGCTGCTGGCCTATTCGGCGCATGCGGACATCGTCAACGGCACGCGAACCGTGGAGCGGCTGCGCCAGCGGATGACCCAGCTCAGCACGTTCATGTATTACGGCAACCTGTATGTCGGGAAGCTGCTGGAGGCGAAGCATCTGGGGGTGGCGACGATCACCGATGTCGGCACCACGTACAAATTGATCCGGCGGGGCAGTTTGCAGCGCTTGCTGACGGTGGTCGATCCGGCGGTGAACCTGGAGTTCAACGCCCATCTGATGGACATCGCCATGCAGTCGCGGCTCAGCATCGTCGAATGCCCGATCACGTTTCATCAGCGGGTGGGTGAGAGCAAGGGCGGGAACGTCAACAACGCGCGGGCGCTGCGGGTGGGTTTGCGGATGATCCGCGGCATCGTATTCGGATGGCGGCGGCTGCGCACGCCGTAGCGGCGGCAATTTCGATCAGGGAGCCTTTTGATGTCCGTCACCTCCGCCAACCGTCTGCTGCGTCTGGCTGCGATGGTGGCGTTCGGGGCGCTGCTGGTGCTGCTGGCGGCGAATTTCTACCGCTACCTGACCTATGTCGCGCTGCTCGTGCCGTATCCATACGGGCTCGACTACGGCGAGGGGATCATCGCCGAGCAGGCGCGGCTGATGTTTGGGCCGCGCATGTATGGCGACATCACGGTCTATCCGTACATCGTCTTCCATTATCCCCCATTCTACCACCTCGTCGCCCGGATCGCGGCGGCGCCGGGGTTCGATCTGCTGACCAGCGGCCGGATCGTGTCGGTGGTCGCGGGGTTGGGGGCGGCGGGGATGCTGGGTGTGCTCGCGTGGCTCGGCGCGCCGGCGGCAGCGCGGCCGATCGAGCGAGGGATGGCGGCCGGGGTGGCGGCGCTGTCGGTGTTCGTGCTGGCGCCGTTTGTCGAGTGGTCGCCGCTGATGCGGGTCGATATGGTGGCAACGCTGCTGGCGTTCCTCGGCGTGCTGCTGGGGGTGTTGAGTGTGCGCCGGCCTTGGCTGATGTTCGCGGCGGTGGTGGTGTTCACGGCGTCGGTGTACTCGAAGCAGACCTGCCTCAGCGCGCCACTGGCGACCTTCGCAGTGCTGCTGTTGCATGACCGACGGCATGCCTTGCAGGCAATGGCGTTCGGGCTGGTGCTGGCGCTGACACTGCTGGCGGGAATGATGGTGTGGACGGGCGGGAATTTCCTGCACCACATCCTGCTCTATAACGTCAATCGCTATAGCATCGATCAGGTCGTCGAACTGGTGGGCCAGCAGCGTGTGTTGCTGCCGTTCCTGCTGGTCGGGCTGACCGGGTTCGTGGTCGCCCTGCGGTCGACCCTGGCGGGTGTCGGGCGCGGCCGGATCGCGGTGCTCGCGCGCGTCGGGGATGGCGGTGCCGGCACGGTTGCGGCGATGGTGGTGGCGCAGTTCGTGGCGGCTGGGCTGATGGTGCTCACGATCGGCAAGAAGGGCGCCGCGGTCAACTATTTCATCGAGTCGATGTGCCTTTGGTCCCTGTTCGCCGGGTTGCTCGCGAGCCGGGCGCTGGTGGCGGCGCGGGGTGGTCGCCCGATGCCCGTCCGCATCGCTGCGGCATTGATTTTGCCCGTGGTCATGGCCGCGCAGGTGATGCTCTACGGGTTGCCGTCGACGCGCTGGGTGACCAATCCGCAGGCGCGTGCGGAGATGGATGAGCTCGCCCGGATGGTGCGGGCGGCGACGAAACCGGTGTTGTCGGACGACATGGTTCTGCTGACGCATGCGGGGCAGGAGATCGCGCTTGAGCCGATCATCTTCGCCGACCTGGCGATCAAGGGGCTGTGGGATGAGCGGCTGCTGGTGGACATGATCAGCCGGCGCGCGCTCGCTTTCATCGTGACCGATGACGGCGGGCCGGACGGCCAGTTGTATCGCGATCGCTACAACGCGGCCGTCCGTGCGGCGATCGCGGAAGGCTACCCGCAGACCAGGCGGCTCGGGCGTTATACGGTGCGCAGTCCGTGATGGCAGCGCCGCGTTAGCGGAGTGCGGCCCGGCGCTGGATCAACATCGCCACTGCGTAGCACGCGGCCACCGCGATCAGGAGCGACTGGTAGCCGAACATCAGCGCCCCGTATTCGATCAGTCCGCCGGCCATGATGCCGATGAGGTTGGAGGCGAAGGCGGTGTCGGCCTCGGTGGAGTCGCGGAATGAGCGGCTGAAGATGATGTTCGCGAGGAAGACCGGCGCGAAGGCCAGGGCGCTGGCGAGCACGTAGCGGGCGGCGCTCGGGCCGATCTCGAGCAACTGGCCGGTCGGCAGCGCATAGTTGGCGGCAAGCAGGGCGAACAGCAGCACATAGAGCACGCCGGCATGCTGGAATTTCCAGCGGGCGTTGACCAGGATTGCCAGCAGCACGCTGGCGAGGATGGCGAAGAACACCAGCGCGTTCACCAGCCAGGTGGTGCCGAAGAGCAGGGCGAAGGTGACGAGGCAGCGGGTTTCCAGCGCCATGAAGGCGGCGCCGAGGAAGAAGAAATGCCAGTCGAACCGCCGCAGTGCGCCAGTGGGTGTGAGCCCGAAGACGAAGACCAGCGCCATCACGATGACCATCGCAATGCCCGCGAGGTACAGCACGGGGATGCCGGGTTCCTGCAAGTAGAACAGCGGCCAGTCGTCGGTCGGCAGCACCAAAGCGGGGTCGCTGGAGAGCCGGCCGCTGCCGATTTCGGGCAGGAATCGGGGGTTGGCCTCGGGGGCGGTTGCACGATACGGGTGGTTGAACTCCGCAGGCAGGCGGGCGAGACCGGGGCCGGCGATGAAGACCGCGGCCTTGCCCCAGGCGCCGTAGGAGACGACGTAGGGCGGCATCTTGAACGCTGCTTCGACCATCCCGGCGAGTTTCCGTATCGACCAGTCCTGCCGGTAATAGTTGTAGAGCACGACGACGCCCTGCTCGGTCAGATGTGCGCGGGCGTCGGCCATCGATTCGGTGGTGAACAGGAAGCTTTCGAGCCGCAGGTTGGCTTGCGAGGACGTGAGCGTCAGCGAGTCTGTCAGGGCGTAGATGATCAGGTCGTATTTCTGGTCAGTGTGGCGCAGGAAGGCGCGGCCGTCGTTGATGTGCACGCTGACGCGCTTGTCCTGGTAGGGCTGCGCCGGATTGAGCAGCGCGCCGAGGCGTTGCAGTTCAGGATCGATCTCGACCGCATCGATATACTCGGCCCCGTTTGCCAGTGCGATGGCGACGTCTGAGCCGGTGCCGGCGCCGATGATCAGCACGCGGCGGTAGGTGGCGCTGGGCAGCCGCTTGTAGAGCTGGAAGTAGAACTCCTCCTTCCCCGCGATCGGCTTGGTTTCCTGGTGGCCGATATTGTTGACGGAGACGACGTAGCCGTCCTTGCCGGCGTTCGGGTGGTAGTCGATGCGGTAATAGGGGGACCACACCGTCTGGTCGTCCTCCTGCCACAGGCCGGCGCCGCCATAGAGCGTCACCACCGCGAGGGTGATCAGCACAAGGGTCGCGTTGATGCCGCGTGCGAGCCAGCCGCGCCCGACGGTCAGAGGCCAGGAGACGGCGACGAACAGGGCGAACCAGGCGACGGGGGGGAGCGAGAGCTGGGCGAGGGCGAGGAAGGCCACGATGCCCGCGAGGCTGCCGACGATGTCAGCGGCATAGGCGGGCAGCGGCGCAGGGCGGCGAAGAGCTTCCCCAGTTCACGGCCGAGCGGCACGAAGGCGAGAGTGATCAGCGCGAAGACGACGGGAATGGCGCGGTAGTCCTCGCGGCCGGAATCGCCGCTGCCGTAGAACAGCACGTCGGTCGAGGAGATATGCAGGCTGTAGCGGGCGCGGATGACGAACAGCACGAGGACGGTGAGGAACAGCATCTGCGGCGGCAGCGGGACGCGGCTGCCGCGATGGATGAGGATACCGACGCCACCGCCGAGCAGCGAGGCCAGCAGGACGAAGTTGGTGAAGAAGCCGAAGGCGCGGAGATAGGCGGGGATCCAGCGGATCAAAGCGAGTTCCAGGAACAGGATCGAGAAACTGACGAGGAACAGGCGGATATAGGCGCGCCGGTTGTCTGCGGACATCGCGATTGCACTCCTTGGGATGATCCTGAGGGATGATCCTGGGGCGATCGATACAGTCCGATTGATCTGATGTCGACCCGCCGCCCCAGTAATGACCGTCTGACTGCCGCGCAATGCGAGGGTGCGCGTAGCGAAACTGTCTGCGCCAAGTCGATGCCGACTGGGCCGTTCCTCTCAGCGCGCCAAATCCGTGACGAGTTGGGCCGCCGCGGCCGCGATCCGAGTGACCGCGGGTTGGTCGACGGCGGCGGGGAGCCGGTCTTGCGGGAGGTGAAAGAGTGTGTTGCCGCCGACGAGGGTGATGTAGCGGCCGCCGGCGCGGTGGATGTCGCGGGTTTCGCCGTTCGGGATGGTGATGGAGGGGGCGCGCATGTGTGGCTGGTTGGCGGCGGTGAGGGCGTCGCTGGTCTGGTTGCGCAGGGTGTCGGTGCCGGAGACGACGGAGAGTGTGCCGCCGGCCGCGCCGATATTGGCGCCGAAATGCACCCATGTCGCGCGTTCTATCCAGCCGGGGCGCCGGGCGATGAAGGCGTCCAGGCCGATATGGCCAAGCTCGTGGCCGGAATTGGCGGTGAACACGACGTCGCACGCAGGCGGCGTGGCGAGGGTGGCACGCAGGGCTTCGAGCCAGCAGACCAGACCGCCACCGCGTTCCGAGGTTGAGACCCACCACGAGGAGCGTGGCGTCATCACGACGAGCGGTGGGCGGGACGGGTCGCGGCCCTTGAGGGTGATGACGACGTTGCGGGCCTCGACGCGGCTGCGGGTGCTGCGGATAGCGACACGCATGGCGGCGCCGCGGGCGATGGCGGGGAGCAGGATGGCGCCGGTTTCGCTGGGCACTTGCAGGATCGCGGGGCCGTAGGGGGCGGTGAACGCCTCGGCGTTCAGCAGCGCCAGGCCGGGGGCGCCGCCCTTGGTGACGATGACCAGCACGAGGGCCTTCGATTCGCGGCGCATGCGGGTGAACTCGGGCGAATAGACGGCGAGGGGGGAATACGCGCCGAGGGCGACATGGCCGTCGCCGCTGCCGATCATGGTCGCCAGGGCGTGGATGCGGCCATCCGGCGTGTCTGGCGCATCGAACATGGCGACGCCGGGATAGCGCGTGCCTTCCAGTTCGACGAAGGCGATCAGTGGGTCGTAACGATCGAGCGGAAAGGTCTCGATGGTGACGGTGGCGCCGAGCGTGCGGGCTTCGGCGGCGAGCCAATCGGCGCCCGCGGTGTCGCCGGGGGTGGCCGTGCGGTGGATGTCGTGGCTGTCCCACGCGGTGAGCCATTGGGCGGTGCGCGATTGCTCCGCGCCGCCGATCAGCATGGCGCCGCCGATCAGCGTGGCGCCACCGATCAGCATGGCGCCGGCGCCCGGCAGGGCCGTGCGCCGGCCGAATTTATGGCCCATGTTGCCGCCCTTCGCACCGCGCGTTTGTCAGCTTTCCAGTTCGCTGTCCCAGTATAGATAGTCGCGCCAGCTTTGGTGCAGGTAGTTCGGTGGAAAGGCGCGGCCGTTATCCTGCAACTCCCACGTGCTCGGCTGGCGCGGAACGACACGCGGGAACATGCGGATGCTGCGCGGCATGTGGTTGCCCTTGCGCAGATTGCAGGGGCCGCAGGCGGCGACGACGTTTTCCCAGGTGGTACGGCCGCCACGGCTGCGCGGGATGACGTGGTCGAATGTGAGGTCGGGTGCGGGCTGGCGTTCGCCGCAATACTGGCAGCTGAAGGTGTCGCGCAGGAACACGTTGAAGCGCGTGAAGGCGGGGCGGCGGGCGGCGGGGATGTAGTCCTTCAGCGCGATCACGCTGGGCAGGCGCATGGTGACGCTGGGGGAGCGCACCTCGGTTTCGTATTCGTTGAGCACCGAGACACGATCGAGGAAGACCGCCTTGATGGCGTCCTTCCAGGACCAGACGGACAACGGGAAATACGACAGCGGACGGAAATCCGCATTCAGGACCAAGGCCGGGAAATGATGATCGCCGTCAGGCAATGGCCGCTCCCAGAAGGGCGGCGCCATTTCCGCAAGGTCGTTCCCTCAGCCGACCTTCCAGAGAAAAGGCGTCGCCGTGAACCTGAAGGGAGCATTGCACTGCCCCGTGGTTCGGGCAAGCAAGTTGGCGTGGAGTTCACCGCGCTGTCATGCGGCGGGCGAGAGATCTCAAGCGGTTGCGAAAATTCGCTGCAGGAACAGCGCCCCGGTAGAGAGGCCGGCCTCATCGATGCCGTGGCCGAGTCGTGGGCAATAGAGCGCCTGGACGTCTACGCCATGCGCGCGCAGCGCGGCCTCGGCGATGCGCGAGCGTTCAGCGGGGACGACGCCGTCATCCTCGCCGTGCACGAGCAACACCGGCGGCAGGTTGTCGCGCGCCGGCAGGTCCTCGCGCGACGGCAGGTCCTGGGCGCCCATCAACGCGCCGGAGAAGGCGAGAATGCCGCGTGGCGGATGGGCGCGGCGCATCCCGGTGAACAGCGCGGTCATCGCGCCCTGGCTGAAGCCCATCAGCGCATAGGCGGTGGGCGGCAGGCCGAGACGGGCGAGTTCGGCGTCGATGAACGCGTTCAGATGGGTGGCGGCGACGGTGACGCCGGCCAGCATGCGCGCCGGCGTGCGATCGGCGACCGAGAACCATTGCCGGCCCATGGGTGACTGGTCGCAGGTTTCCGGCGCATCGGGGGCGGCGAAGGCGGCATGCGGCACGGCGCCGGACCAGTGCGGCGCGAGGTCGATCAGGTCGTGCCCGTCGGCGCCCAGCCCGTGGCAAAGCACCACCAGATGTGTGGGTTTGCCGTCTTTCGGGCCCCAGCGCGGCCCGTCCAGATCCATCATGGCTCTCTCCCTATTGGTGGTGGCCAGGGTATACCGTGGCGCATGCGCGTCACCACCCGCTTCGCACCGAGCCCGACCGGGTATCTGCATCTCGGCCACGCCCATGCGGCGCTGTTCGCGTGGCGGCGCGCGCGTGCAGTGGGCGGGCGGTTCCTGCTGCGGCTGGAGGATATCGATCCCGGCCGGTGCCGACCCGAATTCGCCGCGGCGATTCTGGAGGACCTCGCCTGGCTTGGGCTTGATTGGGATGGCGACGTGCGGGTTCAGTCGGAACATTTTGCCGACTATCGCGCGGTACTTGAGCGGCTTGGCGCGCGCGGCCTCATCTATCCGTGCTTCTGCACCCGCGCCGATATCGCCCAATCGGTCGCCGCCGCGCATACGCCGGACGGTGCGCCGCGCTATCCGGGCACATGCCGCGTATTGCCGGAGACGGTGCGCGCGGCCCGCATTGCCGGCGGTGAAGCCTATGCCCTGCGGCTGGACATGGCGCGTGCCTCGGCCGCGGCGGGCGACTTGTGGTGCCACGAGGAAGGCGAGGGGATGCGGGCGTGCGATCCGGCGGCGTTCGGCGATGTGGTGCTGGCCCGCAAGGATGCGCCGGCCAGCTATCATTCGTGCGTCACCCATGACGACGCGCTGCAGGGTGTTACCCTGGTTACCCGTGGCGTCGATCTCAAGCCGGCAACCGATCTGCACCGGCTGCTCCAGGCGCTGATGGGCTGGCCGGCGCCCGACTACGCCCATCACGGATTGCTCACGGACGCGTCCGGCCGCCGGCTCGCCAAACGCGACCATGCGGCGACTTTGCGCGATCTGCGGGCGGCCGGCGTGACCCCGGCCGAGGCGCGGGCGCGTGCCGGATTTGCCGACTGAGCGCGGGTTAGGGTGCTTCGTCGAGCAGGGCAGGGGAGTCGTTGCGGACATTGCCGACCGCAGGGGCCACTTTCCAAACCCGGAACTCCACCGCGGATGGCCGCATGAGGGAGGTGAAATCGCCGTCCGCCTCACCCAGCCAGACCGGTTCACCCAGCCAGACCGGCCAGTCGGCCGCTTCGAGGATCACCGGCATGCGCTCGTGCAACGGCCGCAGGCTGGAACAGGCGTCGGTGGTGAGGATGGCGAAGCTGCGCACCACCTCGCCGGCCGTGCCGCGCCAGCCCTCCCAAAGTCCGGCCATGGCCATTGGCTGCTCGTCCGCGCGGGCAATGGCGTGCGGCACTTTGCCGCCTTCGACGATCTGCCACTCGTAGAACGCATCGACGGGGACCAGGCAGCGGCGCCGCAGGAGCGCGTCGCGGAACATCGGGGCGGTGGCGGCACCCTCGGAGCGGGCGTTGATCGGTTGGCGCACGGCCTTGGGGTCCTTCGCCCAGTGCGGCACCAGGCCCCAGCGGAGCAGGTCCAGGTTGCGTTCCCCGGTCTGCGGATGGCGCCGTACCACGGGGGCGGAGCGGGTTGGCGCCATGTTCCAGGTGGGCGCGAAATTGGGCACGGCGTTGGTGGTGCCGAACAGGCGCCTGATCTCATCGAGCGAGCGGAAAGCTGCGTAGCGGCCACACATCCGCTCATCCTGTGACGTTCCCTTCCGGGTTTCAACTTGCGGCCGGCCCCGCAAGCCACGACACTGCCGCCAGCCACCAGACGCCAGCCACCAGACGGGAGCGGACACAATGATCCATGAACTGCGCCAATACACCCTCAAGCCGGGCAAGCTGCCGGAGTATCTCGGCCATGCCCAGACGATCGGCCGCCCCGCGCGCGGCGACAATTACGGCGTCAACCATGGCTATTGGACCCCCGAGTTCGGTGCGCTGAACCAGATCTGGCACATGTGGAGCTATGAGAGCCTGAACGAGCGCGAGCGCCTGCGCGGCGAGTTGCAGAAGAACGAGGCGTGGACGAAGGAATACATCCCGCGCATCCGCCCGCTGATCGAGCGCCAGGACATCCGCTTCATCAATCCGATGAAGGACATCGCGCGGCCGGAAACCGAGGGCGGCATCTATGAGATGCGCATCTACCGCACCTCGGTCGGCGATGCGCGCGGCTGGGCGCAGAAATATCTCGGCATTCTGCCGGTGCGGGAGAAATATTCGCGCAACATCGGCCTGTGGGTCGGTGAAAGCCCGCAGCCCAACGAGGTGCTGCATATGTGGAACTATCCGACTGCGGATGCCCGCGCCAAGACGCGCGCGGCGCTGTTCCAGGACCCCGACTGGAACGCCTTTCTCAAAAGCGTCGCCGGGATCGTGGTGGAAATGCAGTCTACCCTGCTGATCCCGACGGCGTATTCGCCGATGAAGTGAGGCGCATCGTTCAACGGCTGGCGCTGCTGGTCGGCCTGCTTGCGCACACACCCTTGGCGTGGGCGCAGGCGGTCGATCTGCAACTCGTGCTGGCCGTCGATGCGTCCGGGAGCGTGAACACCGAGCGCTTCGAGTTGCAGAAGCAGGGCTACGTCGCCGCCTTCCGCAATGCGCGCGTGCTGGCGTCGATCCGCGCCGGGCCGACCCAGGCGATTGCGGTGACGATGGTGCAGTGGACGGGGCCGCGCCAGCAAATCGAGGTGGTGAAGTGGATGCGCATCCATGACGCCGCCTCCGCCGAGGCCGTCGCTGCCGCCATCGCCGCCGCACCGCGCCAGCTGTTCTCGGGCGGCACCTCGATCAGCGGCATCATCGACTATGCCGTGCCGCTGTTTGCCCGCACGCCGCTGCAGGGTGCGCGCCGGGTCATCGACATCTCCGGCGACGGGCGCAACAATATCGGCCGTTCCGTGGAAATCGCCCGTGACGCCGCGGTGGCGGCGGGCATTACCATCAACGGCCTGCCGATCCTCAACATCGAACCCGATCTTGACAACCACTATCGAGACCAGGTGATCGGCGGTGACGGTGCCTTCCTGATCGCCATAGACGCCTATCAGCAGTTCGGCGTCGCCATCGTGCGTAAGCTGATTGCCGAGATTTCCAGTCAGGACCCTGCCCGCCACGCCGGCGCGGCCAGACGCTGACCTTATTCCTTCCGGAGCACCCCATGCTGCTGCCCGACTACGACACCATCATCCTCGGCGCCGGTTTTGGCGGCATCGGCCTCGCCATCCTCATGCAGGAGGCCGGGCGGACGGATTTCTGCATTCTCGAACAATCCGATCGGGTCGGCGGCACCTGGCGGGACAATTCCTATCCCGGGGCGTGCTGCGACGTGCCCTCGCATCTCTATTGCTACGGCTTCGATGCCAAGCGCGATTGGACCCGAGTGTTCTCCCCACAGGCGGAAATCCTCGGTTACATCGAGGGCCTGGTCGCCAAGCATGATCTGCGCTCCTACATCAAGTTCGGTGCGGAGGTGGCGAGCGCTGCCTGGATCGAGAAGCGCGGCTGGTGGGAGATCACCATTGCCAACGCGCAGACCCTTACGGCGCGCAGCTTCGTGGCCGCCTGGGGGCAGTTGAACCGGCCGTATATCCCGGCGATCCCTGGCGCCGAAAGCTTCGCGGGCGAACATTTCCATTCCGCCCGCTGGCGCCACGATCTCGACCTCACCGGCAAGCGCGTGGCGAGCATCGGCAACGCCGC
Source organism: Rhodospirillales bacterium (assembly GCA_043744375.1). Classification (GTDB taxonomy): domain Bacteria; phylum Pseudomonadota; class Alphaproteobacteria; order Acetobacterales; family Acetobacteraceae; genus CAIYPH01. The sequence goes on from JAYTUU010000053.1 coordinate 16,390, forward strand.
CAGCGCCGTGCAGTTCGTGCCGCATGTGGCGGCCAGCGCTGATCATCTCGATGTCTTCCAGCGCAGCGCGAACTACGTCGTCCCGCGCCTGGACCGCGCCTACACAGCGGAGGAGATCGCCGCTTTTTCCGATACGCCGGACGCCTATGCCGCCAGCCGCGCCACCATGTATGCCGAACGCGAGGACCGCTTCGCCCGCATGCGCGTCGGCAGTGACCTGGCAGACGAACTCGCGGGCATCGCGCGGGACCAACTGCACGCGCAGATCATCGATCCCGTATTGCGCGCCAAGCTGACACCCGACTATGCCATCGGCTGCAAGCGCATCCTCATCAGCGACGACTACTATCCCGCGCTGACCCGTCCGAACGTGTCGCTCGTCACCGAACCGATCATCCGGATTGTGCCGGAGGGCATCGTGACGGGCGACGGTGCGCTGCACCCGGCCGACATCGTCATCTACGCCACCGGCTTCGAGACGCGATCCTTCCAGGGGTCGGTCGAAATCACTGGCCGTGACGGGCGCAGCCTGCGGACGACCTGGGCCGGCACGCCGCGGGCGCATTGCGGCATCACCGTGTCCGGCTTCCCGAACTTCTTCATGCTCTATGGCCCCAACACCAATCTCGGCCACAACTCCATCCTGGAAATGCTGGAGGCGCAGAGCCGTTACATCCTCCAGGCCCTCGCGCTGATCGAGACGGTGGACGCGATCGACGTGCGGCCCGAGGTGCTGGAGCGATCCGACGCGGCGATCCAGGCGCACATGCGGGGTGCCGCGTGGGCGGCGGGATGCACGAGTTGGTATGTCGGCGCCGATGGCCGGGTCATCAACAACTGGTCCGGCACGGTCGAGGACTACAAGCGCCGCGTCGCCACCCTCGATCCGACCGACTTCGTGCCGGTGCCGATCCCCGAGACCGTGTCCATCTATGCCGACTCCCCCTAGGGTATCTGGTTAGCGCATCTGGTCTGCCGCCCCCGCGGTTGCCGGCCGGGGGGCGGGAGACTAGGGTGCACCCCTGTTTTCAGCCCGCGAGAGTCACACATGTCCCTGACCGCCGAACGTCTTAACCGGATCAACCCGAGCCTGACCATCGCCATCGCGACCAAAGCGCGCCAGATGCAGGCCGCCGGGCACGATGTGATCAGTCTCTCCGCGGGGGAGCCGGATTTTGACACGCCACAGAACGTGAAAGACGCGGCGATCCGCGCCATCCAGGCCGGCGAGACGAAATACACCGACGTCGCCGGCACGATGGCCTTGCGCAAGGCGGTGGCGGAAAAATTCAAGCGGGACTCGGGCATCGACTACAAGCCGGAGGAGATCATCGTCTCCACCGGCGGCAAGCAGGTGATCTTCAACGCGATGATCGCGACGCTCGACAAGGGCGACGAGGTGATCATCCCCTCGCCCTGCTGGGTCAGCTATCCCGACATTGTCTCCCTCGCCGATGGCACGCCGGTGCTGGTTCCGTGCGGCCAGAACGCCGGCTTCAAGCTGCGGGCGGAAGATCTGGAAGCGGCGATCACGCCACGGACAAAATGGTTCATGCTGAACAACCCGTGCAACCCCACGGGCGCCGCATACTCGGCCGCCGAGATCAAGGCACTGACGGACGTGCTGATGCGCCATCCCCATGTCTGGGTGTTCACCGACGATATCTATGAGAAGCTCGCCTATGACGGCTTCAAGCCGGCCACCATCGTGGAGGTTGAGCCGCGCCTGAAGGACCGCACGATCACCATGAACGGGTGCAGCAAGGCCTATGCGATGACGGGCTGGCGGATCGGCTTCGCCGGCGCGCCGGTCGCGATGATCAAGGCGCTGGACAAGCTGCAGAGCCAGTCGACCTCCAACACCTCCTCCGTCTCCCAGGCCGCGGCGATCGAGGGGCTGACGGGTCCGCAGGAGTTCATCGGCGAAATGGTCGCCGTGTATCAGGAGCGCCGCAACCTGGTGGTGGGGATGCTGAACCAGGCGCCGGGCATCACCTGCCACAAGCCGGAGGGCGCGTTCTACGTGTTCCCGTCCATGCATGGCTGCATCGGCAAGACCACCAAGGGCGGCAAGAAGATCACGAACGACGAGGACTTCGTCGTGGCGCTGCTGGATGAGGCAGGCGTGGCCGCCGTGCATGGGTCGGCGTTCATATATCCCGGCCATTTCCGCATCAGCTACGCCACCGACACCGAAAGTCTGCGCGAGGCCTGCACGCGCATCCAGCGCTTCTGCAGCGAGATGAGCTGAGCCATGGCCGAGCCGCCCATCCGTCCCGCGCTGGCCAACCGCCTGAAGCGCGTCCAGGTCGCCGCCACCGTGCAGATGACGATCAAGGCGCGCGAGTTGCGGGCCAAGGGGATCGACGTCATCCAGCTCACCATCGGCGAGCCGGATTTTGACACGCCCCCGCACGCGATCGAGGCGGCGCATCAGGCGGCGCTGGCCGGCAAGACGAAGTATCCGCCGCAGGACGGCACGCCCGAACTGAAGCAGGCCATTCAGCGCAAGTTCAAGCGCGATCGCGGTCTCGACTATCCGCTCGACGAGATCATGGTCGCCAATGGCGGCAAGCAGGTGCTGTTCGACGCGATGTTCGCCACCATCGACGACGGCGACGAGGTGGTCATTCCCGCGCCCTACTGGGGCGCCTATCCGCTGATGGTGAAGTGCTGCGGCGGCGAGCCGGTGATCGTGAACTGCCCGGAGAATAACGGTTTCCGCCTCCGCCCCGAAGACCTCGACGCCGCGATCACGCCACGGACAAAATGGCTGATACTGAACTCGCCGAACAACCCGACGGGGGCCGCCATGTCCCGCGAGGAACTGAAGGCGATCGGCGAAGTCATGCTCAAGCATCCGCATGTCTGGATCATGTGCGACGATATGTATGAGCACCTGGTCTATGACGATTTCGAATACGATACGCTTGCCGCCGTCGAGCCGCGGTTGCGCGACCGTACCTTGACCATCAGCGGCGTGTCCAAAACCTACGCGATGACTGGCTGGCGCGTTGGCTTCTGCGCCGGGCCGAAAGACCTCATCAAGGCGATGGTGAACATGCAGGGGCAGATTTCCTCGGGCATTTCCACCGTCGGCCAGGCGGCTGCCGTCGCCGCCCTCGACGGCCCGCAGGAGAACGTGGCCCTGCAGGCGGAGATGTATCGCAAGCGGCGCGATCTCGTGGTCGACGCGCTGAACGCCATGCCCGGCATCACCTGCCACCGGCCGGAAGGCGCGTTCTATGTCTATCCGAACATCGCCGGCTGCATCGGGCGCACGACGCCGGGGGGCAAGACGATCACGACGGACGCCGAATTTTCCCTCGCCTTGCTCGATGAAGGCCACGTGGCTTTGGTCGGCGGTGTCGCCTTTGGCATGAGCCCCTATCTGCGCATCAGCTACGCCGCCAACGACGAAGCGGTGGCCGAGGCGATGCGCCGGATGGCGGCCTTCGTCGGCAGCCTGACGTGACGGCCCCGCCCGTCCTGCGGGCCGGGCGGGACGACGAGGCCGACGCCTACATCGCCCTGATCGGCGCCTGCTGGGCCGAATATCCCGGCAACATCATGGACGTCGACGCCGAGTTGCCGGAGTTGCGCGCGCTGGCGACGTATTTTTCCCGATCGGGCGGCGCGCTGTGGTCGGCCGAGCAGGACGGCCGCCTCGTCGGCATGGTCGCGACAAGGCCGCTCGGCGATGGGGCGTGGGAGTTGTGCAAGATGTACGCTGACCCCGCGCTGCGCGGCGGTGGTTTGGCGCAGCGGCTGATCGGGGCGGCGGAGGATTTCGCCCGCGGCCATGGCGGTACGCGCATGAAGCTGTGGACGGATACAAGGTTCGACCGGGCGCACCGTTTCTACGAGAAGCAGAGCTATGTCCGTTTCGGCCCGCTGAAGGTTCACAACGACCTCTCCAGCTCCATCGAGTTCGCCTACGCGAAGCCGCTTTCCGGCGTGGTCGTCGAACGGCTGGACGCCGCTGGCGCGGTCTCGGCCGAATTCCGCCTTGCCGAAATCCTGCGCGCCTGCGTCGATGCTGGTGCCTCTGTCTCGTATCTGCCGCCACTGGCCCCGGCCACGGCTGCCGCCTTCTGGCGCCGCACGTCCTCCGCCGTCGCCCAGGGCACCCGCATCCTTCTCGCCGCCTGGGCGGATGGCATGCTCGCCGGCACGGTGATGCTCGACCTCGATACCTCGCCCAACCAGCCGCACCGGGCCGACGTGCAGAAGCTGCTCGTTCACCCCGACATCCGCCGGCGCGGCCTCGCCGGCGCGTTGATGGCCCGGCTGGAACAGGAAGCCCGCGCCGCCGGCCGCACTTTGCTCATCCTCGATACCCGCGAAGGCGACACCGCGGAGGCGATCTACGCCGCCTCGGGCTGGACACGCACCGGCAGCATCCCCGGTTTCACGATGAACGCTGATGGCACGCTGGACGGCACCGTCATCTTCTGGAAGAAATTCTGACCCATGCAGCCACGCATCAGCCTGATCACGCTCGGTGTGGCCGACATCGCTCTCGGCCTTTACGGCCGTGATGCGTTGGCCGAGGATGCGCAGGCCGGCCCGCCGGCGGTGGGTTCCGGCGGCATCACCATCGCCCACAACGTCGGCTCCCCGGAAGAAGTCGACCGTGTCCTCGCCGCCGCCGTAGCCGCTGGCGCCGGCAACCTCACCCCGCCCGGCTGACGGCCATGCGGCCCGCGCTGCTGGTGATGGGTGTCAGCCGCTCCGGCAGTTCGGCGCTCGCGGGCGTACTCGGCCTGCTCGGTGCGGCGCTTCCGGAACACCTGCTCGGCGCTGGCCCCGGCAACGAGCGCGGCCATTTCGAGCCGCTGCTGCTGATGGAACTGAACGAGGCCATCCTGCGCGTGCATGGCGGCAACTACTGGGACCCCATCGCCATCCCGCCCGCCTGGTTCGACAGCGCCGAGGCGACTGTTTTCGCCAATCGGATTGCCACGACCATCGCCGCCGAGTACGGCCCCCGCGCATTGCCGGTCATCAAGGAGCCCCGCCTCTGCCGCCTCGCGCCGCTCTACATCCGCGCGCTGGCGCAGCTTGGCATGACCGCGCACGCCATCCTGCCGCTGCGCCATCCCGGGGAGGCGGCGGGATCGCTCACGCGGCGCGATGGCACCGACCCGGCGACGGCCGAACTGCTCTACGTCAGAGACCTGCTGGGCGCCGAGACCTTCAGCCGGGGGATGAAACGCGTTTGGAGCAGCTATGACGGCTTGCTGACCGATTGGCGCGCCACCGCCGCCCATGTCGCCAGCACCCTCGACATTGCTTTTCCCACGCCGGCCGCCCAAGCCGCCACCGCCATCGAGGCCTTCCTGGCGCCAGAGATGCGCCGCTTCGATGGCGCCCGCGCGCAAGACACCGCCGGCCCGCTCGCCCGCCGCGTCTGGCAGGCCGCCCAGCCAGGCCTCATCGGCGACGAGACCGCCTTGCGCGCCGGGTTCGATGCCGTCCAGGAGATCGCCGCCGAACTCGATCGCCTCACGATCCCCTCGCAATCCATCCTGCGTGCCCGGCTTGCGACGGCCCTGGCCACCATCCAGGCACAGGGGCAGGACATCGCCCGCCTGACCGCCGACGTTGCCGTGCGGGAGGAGTCGCAGGCGATCCTCCGCGCCTCCACCTCGTGGCGGTTGACCGCACCAGTGCGCGCACTCGGGCGGCTGTTCGGGCGGTAGGCGCGGTTGGCGGGAGCGGCGGCGCGGACTAGCATAGGTGTATGGTCCGTCACGGGCCGAATTTTTGAGAGGAAGAACAATGTCCGAATCTCCCGTCGTTGCCGCCAAAGCCCCGATCAAGATCGCCGTCGAGGCCGGCAAGGATTACTGGTGGTGCGCCTGCGGCATGAGCAGCAAGCAGCCGTTCTGCGACGGCTCGCACAAGGGTGGCAGCTTCTCGCCGATGAAATACACCGCCGAGAAGACCGGTGATGCCTGGTTCTGCGCCTGCAAGGGCACCAGCAAGCAGCCGCTCTGCGACGGCTCGCACAAGGCGCTCTGACCACCACGATGGATCCCGCGCCGCTCGCCTATGCGGAGCTTACCGCGCCCGCCTTGCGGGATGCGGCGGCGCGGGATGTCATCGTCATCGTCCCCATCGGTGCCACCGAGCAGCATGGTCCGCACCTCCCGGTGATGGTGGATTTTCGCCTGGCCACCGAGGCCGCCTTCCGTGCCGCCCGCCTGCTGCGCGATGCCGGCCATCCCGTTCTGGTAACGCCGACGGTCTGGACGGGGTTTTCCGAGCACCACATGGAACTCGGCGGCACCGTGACGATCGACTACGCCACTTTTCATGCCCTGCTGCGCGGCATCGTGCGCTCGCTCGCGCGTGGCGGGTTCCGGCGCATCTGCCTGCTCAACGGCCATGGCGGCAATGCGGCGCCGCTCACGGTGCTCGTCAGCGAACTCACGGTCGAACTGCATCTGCCGCTTGTTACTTTCGCGTACTACGACGTCGGCGATGCGGCGACCCGGGACATTCTGGAAACCCAGAGTGCGGTGCTGCATGCCTGCGAAGCCGAGACCTCGATGCTGATGGCTACCGAACCACAACTCGTTGATACCTCGCGCCTCAATGAGGCCCACGGCCCCGATCAGGACCGCCCGGAAATCGAGGCGCTGGTAGGCCCGAAAGTGTTTCGCTGGCAGACCCTGAACGCCCGCGCCCGCAGCGGCGTGATCGGCAATGGTGCCGCGGGCACGCCCGAAAAGGGCGAACGCCTGCTCGCCGCCTACGCCGCCCGGATCGCCGAAGTGCTCGGCACGCGCGCGTTGTGGGACGCCCGTGCCTCCGACCACTGGTAAGAAGATCGACATGACCCTGCTCGACGAGTCTGCAAACGGCGTCTACATCATTGCCGTCACTCCGTTTTTTGACAATGGCGCGATCGACACCGCCAGCACGGAGCGGATGATCGAGTTCTATCTCGAACGTGGCGCCACCGGCCTGACGATACTGGGCATGATGGGCGAGGCGCCGAAGCTGTCCGGCGCCGAGGCGAGCGCGTTTGCCCGCCATGTCGTCCGCCGTGTCGCCGGCCGTGTTCCCGTCGTCGTCGGTGCCTCCAGCCCCGGTTTCGCGGCGATGCGGGAGCTGTCCGACTCTGTGATGAATGATGGTGCCGCCGGGGTCATGGTGGCGCCGATCACCGGGTTGCGCACCGATGACTCGATATTCAGCTATTTCGCCAATGTGGCGGAGACGCTCGGGAAAATCCCTTTCGTCCTGCAGGATTTTCCGCAAACGACCGCCGTGCAGATCGCCCCCGCGGTGATCCGCCGCATCGTCGATGCGCTGCCAAGCTGCGTGATGCTCAAGCACGAGGACTGGCCGGGACTCAACAAGATATCGTTTTTGCGTGACGCTGTCGGGATACGACGGATCAGCATTCTTGTGGGTAATGGTGGGTTGTTCCTGCCGGAGGAACTGCGCCGTGGGGCCGACGGGGCGATGACGGGGTTCGCGTTTCCCGAAATGATGTCCGGCGTGCTGGCCGCCCATCTTGCGGGGGACGAAGCCCGTGCCGCGGATTTGTTCGATGCCTATCTGCCGCTTGCGCGCTACGAGTTGCAGCCTGGCCCGGGTCTTGCGGTACGGAAATACATCCTCGCCAAACGCGGCGCCATCGCCTCCGCCGCGCAGCGCATACCGCGTGTCACGCTGAATGCGCGGGAGTTGGCGGAGGTCGAGTTCCTGCTGGCCCGCCAGGAGCGCCGCCTGCGGGAGATCGGCGCCTGAGCATGATCGCGACGCCGCGCCTGCTTCTGCGTGCGCCTCGACTATCCGACGCCCCCGCCCTTTTCGCCTTCATGGGCGACGCGGAGGCGATGCGGCACACGCACACGCATCCGACGCTGCGTGACCTGCGCCGCTATATCGTCGGGCATCGCTGCCAGTCGAGAAAAATCGGCTGCGGACCATGGACCGTTATCGAACGCGCGACCGGCGCGATCATCGGCTTCGGCGGTCTCTACGATGATCCCTTCGATCCCGGGTGGGGCATCGAGATCGGCTATTTCTTTGCCCCGTCCGCCTGGGGGCAGGGATATGCCAGCGAACTCGTCCAGCAGGGGATTGCCGCGGCGCGCGACGATCTCCGGCTGCCGTCACTCGGTGCCTTCGCGCATCCGGCCAACATCGGTTCCCGGCGCGTGTTGGAGAAGGCCGGCTTCATCGAGCAACAATTCGTCGCGGCAATGGATCGCTTCTACTACCGCCGCACCCTGTAGCCGACCTACCCGTGCCACCACTTGCCGCCGAGCACGATGCCGCGGCAGGCGATCTGTTCGTCGCTTTCCAGCGCCTCACCCATCACGTCATGGAAGGTGAACTTGCCCCGTTCCATCTCCAGGATCGTGGCATCGCCGAGCAGCCCCGGCTTCAGCGTGCCGCGATCGGTCAGGCGTACCGCGCTCGCCGCGTTGATCGTGCTGGCGCGTACGACCTCGGATAGCGGCATGCCCAGCTTGAGGAATTTCGACATCGTCACCAGCATGTTGAATGCCGGCCCGCCGATCGAGGTCAGATGGACATCGGACGAGATCACGTCGGGCATGAAGCCGTTCTTCAGCATCTGCATCGCCGTCGCGTAGCCGAAGCTGCCGCGGCCGTGCCCGATGTCGAAAATGACCCCGCGCGCGCGGGCCTCGGCGACGTCCTCCTCCACCCCGCCATCGGCGGCGGCCGGCGAGTTCGGCCAGGGGCGGAAGCAATGCGTCAGGATGTCGCCCTTGCGCAGCAGTTTCATCACCTCGGCGCGCGGCGGCGGCGGGGCATCGAGATGGCTCATCAGCGGCAGGCCGAGCGCGTCCGCCACTTCGAGCGCCATCTGCATCGGCACGATCCCCATCGGCCCCGACGTGCCGCCACCGACGCGGACCTTGATGCCGACAATCAGGTCTTTCTGCTGCTTCGCCACCTCCAGGCAGACGCGTGAATTGACCAGCCTGAGATCGGAGCACTCGCCGAAGCTGACATCCCAGTGCAGCGCGAATATCCCGGCGAAGGAGATGTTCAGGAACGGCAGGATGCGCACGTCCGACCGCTCGATCACGTGCTTGCGGAAGCCGTGGATATTGCCTGGCCCGGCCGAGCCGGCGTCGATCAGCGTCGTGCAACCGCTGAACTTCGCGTAGTCGTCGGGGTCGACGCCGAGCGACGTGCCGCCCCAATAGACATGGGTGTGCAGATCGATCAGCCCGGGCACGACGAGTTTTCCGGTCACATCGCGCGTATCGGCGGCGTCCCCCAAGGCCGTGCCGAGGGCCGCGACCTTGCCGCCGGCGAACCCGACGTCGAGCAGGGCGTCGATGCCCTGCGCCGGATCCACCACGCGTCCACCCTTGAGCAACAGATCGAACATGCAAAACCCTCCCGACCGCCATGCAGAACGGTGATGCTCAGGGACACGAAAGATTTGCGCAACCCCTCCCCAAAACGGAAAAATGGTCGCACACTATGCCTTTCAGGCTCAGGAGCATGCCATGTCCAGCGCAACCGTCGATGACCCGCGGATCAACTCCCGCATTGTCACGGCCTATCGGCAGAAGACACCAGGCTCGGCGGACCTCGCCAATCAGGCCCAGGACCTGATGCCCAGCGGCATCGCGCACGACGCCCGCAACATCGACCCCTATGGCATCTACATCGCCCACGCCAAGGGCCCGCATAAGTGGGATGTCGATGGCAACCGCTTCATCGACTATTTCGGCGGCCACGGCGCGCTGATCCTTGGCCATAGCCATCCCAAGGTGTCCGCCGCCATTTCCGAGGCGGCCGTCGATGGCGCGCAGTTCGGCGCCAGCCACCCGCGCGAGATCGGCTGGGCCAAGGCCATCCAGCGCCTCATCCCCTCGGCCGAGCGCGTGCGCTTCACATCCTCGGGCACCGAAGCCACCATGATGGGCCTGCGCCTTGCCCGCGCCTTTACTGGCCGCGGCACCGTGCTGCGCTTCAAGGGCCATTTCCACGGCTGGCACGACCACGTCACCGCCGGCTATTCGAACCATTTCGACGGCACGCCCACGCCCGGCGTCATCCAGGGCATTCCCGACAAGACCGTGCTGATCGAGCCCGGCGACACCGCCGGCGTGGCCGCCGCCCTCGAAAGCAACAAGGACATCGCGCTGGTCGTCCTCGAGCCGACCGGCTCCTCCTTCGGCCAGCTGCCGCTGCGCGATGCGTTCCTGCATTCGCTGCGTGAGCTCACCACCAAGCACGGCGTGCTGCTGATGTTCGACGAGGTCGTCACCGGCTTCCGCACCTCCAAAGGCGGCGCGCAGATGCACTACGGCATCCGTCCCGACCTGTCCTCCTTCGCCAAGATCGTCGCCGGCGGCATGCCGGGTGCGGCCATCGTCGGGCGCAAGGACATCATGGACCATCTCGACTTCAAGGTGTCGGCCAAGGCGGGCCGCGAGAAGATCGGCCATCCCGGCACGTTCAATGCGAACCCGGTCTCGGCTGCGGCCGGCATCGCCGCACTCACGCTGATCGCCGAAACCCCGGTCAACGAAGCCGCCGACGCCGTCTGCGCCGACCTGCGTGCCGGGATGAACGAGGTGCTGGCCGCCGAGAAAGTGAATTGGGCGGTCTACGGCACCACCTCGGGATTCCACATGTTCCTCAACCCGAAGAACCGCGCGATCGACCCCTCCAAGTTCGACCCGTTCGCGGCCACCTTCGAGGAACTGAAAAACCCGCCGCAGCACACCATCAACCGCATGCGCCTGGCGATGCTCGTCAATGGTGTCGACCTCAACCCGCGCCTCGGCGGCTTCACCTCCTGCACCCACACCTCGGCCGACGTCGCCGAGACCGTGGCGGCATTCAAGGAGTCGATCCGCATGCTACGCGCTGAGAACGAACTGCCGGGCTGACCGCCGGCCCGTGCCCACAGCAAAGGCCAGGGGTTTTGCCCCTGGCTTTTCCTGTATGATCGCCATGCGACGAAAACTCGGGAGTGCGATGCCATGAACGACGAAGATCTTGGCTTTATGCCGGCGACCGTGCTGGCGCCGATGATCCGGCAGAAGAAAATCTCGCCGGTCGAGGTCGTCTCCACGCTCCTCAAGCGCATCGAGCGGCTGGAGCCGAAGGTCAACGCCTTCGCATACCTCGCCGCCGACCGCGCCATGGACCAGGCCCGCAAGGCCGAGGCGGCGCTGATGTCCGGCGGCCCGGTCGGCCCCCTGCACGGCCTCACCTTCACCATCAAGGACCTGTTCTGGGCCAAGGACATGCCGACCCAGACCGGCAGCTTCATCAACCAGGGCAAGATGATCGCCGAGGACAGCCCGGCGGTGGCGCGCATGTATGCCGCCGGTGGGATCGCGCTGGGCAAGACCACGGTCTCCGAATTCGGCTGGTCGGGCGTCTCGAATTGTCCGCTCACCGGCATCACCCATAATCCGTGGAAGTTCGGCTACAACGCCGGCGCCTCGTCGGCCGGAGCGGGGGCAGCATCGGCGGCGGGTTACGGCGCGCTGCACCAGGGCAGCGATGGTGCCGGATCGGTTCGTATGCCCGCCCATTTCTGCGGCATTTTCGGCCTCAAGCCGACCTATGGCCGCGTCCCCTACTACCCCGTCGGCGCCGGCGACTACACCAGCCATATCGGCCCGATGACGCGCACGGTGGCGGATGGCGCGCTGATGATGTCGGTGATGGCCGGGCCGCATCCGCTCGACCACACCACGCTGGAGGCATGGCCGGCGGACTATCTGGGCCGCCTCGATGACGGTGTGCGCGGCAAACGGGCAGGCTTCTCGATGGATCTCGGCCATGCCCGTGTCGATCCCGACGTCGCGGCACTCGTGCGCAAGGGCGCTGAGGAATGGGCGAAGGCGGCGGGTGTCGAGCTGGTCGACGTGAAGCCCGCCTGGGGTCCGAAGGGCCGGTCGCTGATCATGGATTTCTGGTCGGCGCACATGACTCGGCTGGCGCAGTATTTACCGCAATGGGAAAGCCAGATGGACCAGGGCCTGGTCGCCTGCATCAAGGGCGGCGGGGCCGTCTCGATGTCGCAATACCAGGCCCTGCGCAGTGCCAAATACATGTATATCGCGGAAATCATGACCTGGTTCGAGGATTTCGACTTCCTCATCACCCCCACCGTCTCGGTCGCCGCCTTCCCCGCGTCACGCCTGATCCCGGAGCACTGGCCGCAGCACCCGTGGGACTGGTTGCAGTGGGCGGAGTTCTCCTACCCGTTCAACATGTCCGGCAACCCCGCCGCCACTGTGCCCTGTGGTTTCACGGCGGCGGGCTTGCCGGTGGGCATGCAGATCGTCGGCAAGCGGTTCGACGATCTGGGCGTGTTCCAGGCGTCGCGGGAGTTCGAGAAGGCATTGCCCTGGGCGGATAAGCGGCCGGTTTTGTAGGAAAGAACGTTGTGAGTGACTGTCAGGCGTTGCGCTTACACATTTATCCTTCCATAGTCAGGATGTTCCAGCATCGAGGCTTACATGAAAATCGGAATCGCTGTCCTTGCTGCGTCGTTTCTGCTAACCTTGGCCGCGTGCAGTCTAACGCTCCCTGTGCGTGGCTCGGTCCAAAACAGCGGTGAACGGTTTACCGGCTCAGCAACCGGCTACATGGACGGAAGCGGCAAGCTTGAAATAACATCAACCAAAGGTGCTAGTTGCTCAGGCGACTTCACCTACGTCACCCGCAGAAGCGGCGAAGGTGTTTTTGAGTGTTCGGACGGTCGCTCCGGTCCCTTCCACTTCGTCTCAAGCGGAAGCCGAGGCAATGGCCAGGGAACATTGGGAAAGGACAACTTCACTTTCACGTTCGGCGACTAGGCCGAATCGTGCGTTACGTGGACGCAGGATGCTCGGCGAAAAATCCAATCGAGGGACATCTTTACTTAAAAATTGCACCCACCGGAAATTGTATCTCAACCATTGGGGTAATTGCTCACCCCCCTGTTCAGGCTGCCTGGATAATGGGCTTTCCAGCGAGTGCGGCGGATAGGGCGGCGAGGGCGGTCATCGCATGGAGCCTGCCCGTGGCGATGACGCTTGCTGCTGCGGCGTAGACCTTGGCGCCCCACTCGGCGCGAAATCCGTTGGTCACCTTGCGGAAGATCACCGAAGGCCGCAGCGCCCGCTCGCAGGCATTGTTGGTATAGGGCAGGTCGCGCCGGGTGACGAAGCGGAACAGGTCATCGCGATCGCGCCGCATCGCACGGAACAA
>JAYTUU010000054.1:0-7978 GCA_043744375.1 Rhodospirillales bacterium
CCTGGCGTAGAGAATGCGGTGACGCTGTTCGGCGGCACGGGCCGCTCGACGGTCCTCGGCATGAACGGCTCGCTCCAGGGCGGTTCGGCGGGTGGCAGCCTCCTGCAGTCCGGTCTGACGGCGGGTGCGGCGACGCTGGGCGCTGGCGGCGCGGGCGACATCGTCTTCGTGCAGGCGGCGGGCAACACGGCGCTGACCGGCAACGGGCTGAACGTGGTGATCACGGCCGGCGCGGTTGGGACCGGTAGTGGCGGCACCTTCGTGATGGGTTCGGGTTCGGGCTCTGTGTTTGGCACGACGAACGGGCACAGCGTGTTCAACTTCGGCGGCGCGGGCAACTACACGGTCGCGGGGTTCCACGACACGACGGTTCCGGTGACTTCGGGCAGCTTCCTGCGGGGTTCGATCTACAACCTCACGGCGGTTGGCAATGCCGGGACGATCACGATCGCCGACTTCCTGCCGCAGCAGGCGGTTGGTCTGCCGATCTTCGATGTGGTCAACCTCGGTGGCCGCTCGGTTACGGCTCTCACCAGCACGGTGGCTGGTGGCGGCTTCAACAACACGGCGATCCTGTCGGACGGCACGAGGATCAGCTTCCTCAATACGGCTGGCCAGGTTCACAGCACTGGCACGTCGTTCATCTAACGGCTTGGCCCGGTCTTCGGACCGGGCTCGGCTTTGGCTTCCGGGCAAAACTGAAAGCCGGCGAGGGCAACCTCGCCGGCTTTTTGTATACTGAGTGGGGGAAAGTTTTTTGGTTCTTTTTTTCAAAAAAGAACGCGCTTCGGCCTATCCGCGAATGAGCGAGTCCGAGACCGCGGATAGCAAGGCGGCGATGCGCAGGGGCTTGGTCAGAACGCGCAGGCGCAGTGTGGAATCCAATATAGGATCGCCGCTGTAGTGGCCGCTGATGACGAAGATCGGCATGTCCGGCCAGCGGATGCGGGCGTGTTCGGCGACGGCGAAGCCGTCGGGGCCGGGGCCGAGATCGATGTCGGTGATCAGGATCGAGGGGGTGGGAGGTTCGCCCATCGCGTGGAGTGCGTCGTCAGCGTTGCTGACCGGGCTGACGGCGAGGCCGAGGCCGCGCAGGGCTTCGGTCAGGATTTCGAGAATGACGGGGTCGTCATCGAGAAGGATCACCCGGGGCGGGAGAATGGGGCTTGCCGCGGACGGGTATTGGACATGCGCTTGATCCATGGGCGCAGTTTACGCATGGGAGGTTAAGGACGCATACACGCATGACGTGTGTGTCACTGCATCGTGATCATTGTGTGTGGCTGGGTGTGTGGCTGGGTGTGTGGCTGGCGTTTGGTTTCACGCGATCGCGAGGGCGGTGTGCCAATCGGCGATCTGGATGAGGAGGTGGCGGGGGTCGGCGCTGTAGGGCAGGACGAGCCAGGCGTCGCCGTTGGTCCAGCGCCAGGTGGTGAGGTCGTTGCTTTCGGCGGCGTGGAAGCCGGGGCCGAAGCTTGGCGTGTCGAAGGGAAGGGATTTTTCGTTGAGGGTGATGGCGAGGACGCAGACGCCGAAGCGACGGGGGTCGTTGGCGTCGGGCGCGCGGCGGGGGCGGGCGCGGATGCGGACGGGGCCGGTGCGGGCGGGGAGGGTGTAGGCGAAGGCGAGTGGGGCGGGGGAGTGGGCGGGGGGGATTTCGGCGCCGCCGGCGAGGATAATGAGGGGATTCGAGGGTTCCGGCGATCCGGTGGTGGTTGGGGGCGGTGGCTCGGCTTGCGGCGGGAGATGTGGTGGGCGGAATCGTGGGGGCGATGGGGGTTGGCGGGGGATGCCGAGTTCGGTGGCGCGGGCGGCGAGGCGGGAGCGCAGGGCGTTCAGCGCGGCGCCGGGGGGGCGGATGGGAATGCACCGCGTTGTCGATGGGGTGTGGGCGCTGCCGATGGCCGTGGCTTCGGCGAGGATGATGGTGTGGGGGCCGAGATCGGGGATGAACCAGATGTCTTCGGCGTCGATCGGGGCGTCGGCCGGGGCGTCGCGGGTGATCGAGGTGTCGTTGAGGAGGGCGGCGGCGGGGACGAGGTGGCCGGGATCCTCGCCGATGCCGATGGGGCCGTCGGGGGGGCCGAAGTCGCGCAGGCGGAGCATGGCTTCGGGGAGGAGGACGAGGTCGCGGGCGGGCATGCCGGGGGCGATGGCGTTGGCGCGAATGCGGATCGGGGCGACGCGCAAGGGATTCGGGTGGCTGGCGGGGGTGAGGACGATGCGATGCAGGGCGCGCAGGGGGCGCGGTTCCTCGGTGGGGCCGGCGAGGGTGAGCAGGCGGTCTTTGGGGGTGAGGGACTCGACGGGGATTTCGCGCAGGGCGCCGTTGCGGCCGACGATTGTGATGAGGGTGCCGGCGCGGAAGGCGCCCTCGGCGGGTAGGGCGGTGCTCATGTGCCCGGCTTTTTGGCGAAGGGGTCTTCGGTGCCGGCGGGGTACATGGTGGTGGTGAGGTCGGCGGGGGTGACGGGCCAGGACAGGGTGCACGGGCCGGTTTTGCGGGCGAGGACGGCGGTGCCTTCGTAGCCGGCGGCGCGTTCGGCCCAGGCCTTGATCGGGCGGTAGATGAAGGGGATGACGAACTGCTCCGATTCGAGGATGCGGTCGAGGATCTCGAAGCCGGTGCGCGGGTTGAACAGCGCGTCCCATGCCGTGTCGGAAAAGCGCCAGAAATCCCAGGGCATGTCGTGCATGCCGATGGTCTGGTGGGTGGAGATCATGACGAGGCCGCCGGGCTTGAGGATGCGGTGGAGCTGGGGGATGACGGCCCAGGGCATCATCAGGTGCTCGAAGACGGAGACGGAGTAGATGGCGTCGAAGCTGTTGGCGGGGATGGCGGACATGTCATGCGCGTCGGCGACGATGTCGACGTTTTCGCCGGGGTGGATGTCGAGCACGCTGACCGCGGCGTGGGCGAAGGCCTGGCTGCGGTCGAGCTGGGAGCGGGAGCGGCCGCCGATGTCGAGGACGCGGGCGCCGGGAATGGCGTCTGCCGAGTCGATGAAGCGGCGCATCAGGGCGGTGCCGGGGTAGTGGGTGACGCGATCGTCGCAGAGGTCGAGCAGGGGGATGGTGACGGACCATCCTTTATATGTGGTGAAGGTGATGGCGGCGGAGTCGGGGAGGGGTTCCTCGGCGCGGAGGAGTTGCAGGGAAAAGCCGAGATCGGGGCCGAGACTCAGCACGCCGCCATGGGGGAGGCCGACCTGGGATTTGGCGGCGAGGACGGGCTGGCCGGAGAAGGCGACGGATTGGAGGCGGTCGTCGGGGTGATGGAACCAGCCGGCGACGCGCAACGTGTCGAAGAATTTCGACGCGGTGTCGAGCATGAATTGGTAACCATCGATGTTCATACCGGGTCCTGCCTCGCGTGTCGGGGCAGGTTACATCGCCGCGGTGGTGCGGGGGAAGCGGGTGCGTTCAGAGGGCCGTGAGGGTGACGACGGCGAGGCCCTGGGCGAGGATGCCGAGGTCGGCGGCGGCCTGGCGGCTGAGGTCGATGATGCGGGTGCGGGTGCCCGGACGATCGTTGATGAGGACGACGACGGAGCGGTCGGAGCCCTCCATGGTGACACGCACGCGGGTGCCGATGGGCAGGGTGGCGTGGGCGGCGGTGAGCTGGTTCTGGTTGTAGCGGGCGCCGGACGCGGTGCGGTTGCCCTGCCAGCGTTTGCCGCCATACCAGGAGGCGATGCCGGTCTGGCGCCAGATGGTGGTTTTGGAGTCCGACAGGATGGGGGAGCCGGACAGGATGGGGGCGGAGGGAGCGTAGGCGGTGAAGCTGGGCTCGGCTGTGGCCTGGCCGGTGGGCGAGGGTTTGCTGGCGACGGTTGCCGCCTTGGCGGGAGTCGGTTTGGTTTGGGCGCGCTTTTTGGGCGCCGGGGCGGTGGCGGTCTGGCTCGGGGTCGTCGTATTCGGGGCGGAATCGGCCGTCGTTGTCGGGGCTGCATAGGCGGGGAAGGCCAGCATCGCGACGACGGCCATGCCAGGGAGCGCCCTTCTGGCAGGTGTCAACATTGAAAAACTCCATCCATCGTTTCGCCGGGCCGTATGGGCTGCCGCGGCGCTGATTTGTACGGGACCTGCCCGTGCGGGTCATGTAGCGCCGTGGCGCGTCCATGAACCGTTTGGAACAGGCCCTGCAGCAAGGAATAGCTGCGATCAAACGTGGGCCATTGAGACAAGAGGAGGGGGGGAGAGCAACCCCAAATCGGCACGGTTGTTGTGGCGGTGCTGGGGCGAAATGTGGCGTAACTGTGGAGTTTGCCGAGATATTGCTTTCATAGTCGGCGGGAGAGGGTTGATTTCATGGACTATTGACGGAAGAGAATTGCCGGCGATGTGCCGATCATGGGGGTGTCATTGCTTTTCCGGGGAGAACGGTTTGGGTGCAGTTTTTACGAACCGCACACGCGCCGGCGGGTGAAATAGGAAAAAATCCGTTTTTTTGAAAATTTTCCTTGCCCACATACCCCGGTTTCGGGTAGGAATACACCCATGATCGGCGGCGTGCGCGGGAAACTCCTGCGGCACGCCGCTTTTATTTTGGGCATTCGCGGGGGCGGACATGGTGGGTCTGTTCGAGCGGGCTGATCCGCGGCAGGGGGAGATGGCGTGTTTTCGCACGCCGGACGCGGTGGCCGAGGTGGCGCGGCATTCGCTGCATGACTGGGCCAAGCGAGCGGTCGCGGACCGCGGGATGAAGCCGGCGCGGCATCACCTGATGCTGCTCGATCACCTCCGCATGGTGGCGGAGGGGGAGTGTGACCGACTGCTGGTGTTGATGCCGCCGGGGAGCGCCAAGTCGACCTATGCGAGCGTGGTGTTTGCGGCGTGGTGGTTCCATCGCCATCCCGGGACGAGCGTGATCGCGGCGAGCCATACGGCGGAGTTGGCGGCGCATTTCGGCCGTGGGGTGCGCAGCCTCGTCAATGAGCACGCGCCCCATCTCGGCTATGCGCTGGAGCGGGACAATCATGCCGCGCATCGGTTTGCCACCGACAACCGGGGGAGTTATTTCGCTACCGGCCTGGGTGGGGCGATCACGGGGCGGCGGGCGGACCTGGTGCTGATCGACGATCCCGTGCGCAGCCACGCCGAGGCGGAGGGGGCCGGGTATCGGGAGGCGGCGTGGGGCTGGTATCGTAGCGAATTGCTGCCGCGGTTGAAGCCGGGCGGGCGCGTGGTGCTGGTGATGACGCGCTGGCATACCGACGACATCGCCGGGCGGCTGCTGGCGGGGGATGACGGCTGGCGGGTATTGCAGCTTCCGGCGTTGGCCGAGGCGGATGATCCGTTGCAGCGCGAGATCGGTGATGTTCTCTGGCCGGAATGGGAAGATCGGACGGCGCTGGAGCGCAAGCGCGTGGCGTTGGGCGAGCGGACCTGGGCGGCGCTGTATCAGCAGCGGCCGATGGTGGATGGCGGAAATCTGTTTCGTTCGGCGGCGATTGAAACTGTCGAGGTGATGCCTGCGGAATTGCGCTGCGTGCGGGCATGGGATTTGGCGGCGACGACGGCGGATGGCGGGCGCGATCCGGATTGGACGGTCGGGTTGAAGATCGGGCGGGATGGCAATGGCAGGTTTATTGTTGCGGATATCGTTCGTCTCCGGGCGGGGCCGCTAGAGGTCGCCGAGGCGATTGTTGCGACGGCGCAGGCGGATGGTCCGGGTGTGACGGTGGGGTTGCCGCAGGACCCGGGGCAGGCCGGCAAGCAGCAGGTGGCATGGCTGACCGCGCGGCTGGCGGGGTTCCGGGTGGTGTCTTCGGTGGAGGCCGGGGCGAAGATCATGCGGGCGCAACCGGTGGCAGCACAGGTGGCGGCGGGGAATGTGGTGCTGCTGCGGGGCGCGTGGAACCGTGAGTTCATTGATGAAATCGCGGTCTTTCCGTTGGGCCGCAAGGATGACCAGGTCGATGCGCTGAGCCGGGGCTTTGCGATGCTGGCGACGCCGCAGGCTGTCGTACGGCGCATCCATGTGCCGCTCATGGCGCGGTGAGATCGTATTTAAAGCGTTCCGGACCCATGCGGTCGCGGGCGATTGGAGCAGGGCATGTTCGATACGATTACCGGGATGATCCCGCGCGATACGGACTATCCGGAGCGCACGTGGTGGCTTGATGTGCTGGGGCGTGTGCTGGATGGGCGGCTGTATGATTTGCTGCCGTTTTCGTTTCACGACGAGCGTGATGCCGGGGGCGAGTATATTCCGTTGCGCAAGCGCAAGCCGGCGGTGCGGTATCCGCTGGCGCGGATCGTGGTGGATGATGCGTTGTCGCTGGTGTTCAGCGAGGGGCATTTCCCCGGGTTCGATTGCGACGATCCGGTGGCGCGTGCGGCGCTCGGCGACATTGTTGCGGAGTCCGGGCTCAACCAGGTGATGCTGGAGGCGGCGCTGCGGGGCAGTGTCGGCAGTGTCGCGATCCTCATGCGGGTGTTGCGCGGACGGGTGTTCTTTACGGTGTTGCAGACGCGGTTTCTGACGCCGTGCTGGGACCCCGAGGAGCCTGACGCGTTGTGCTCGGTGGTTGAGCGCTACAAGGTACGGGGCTCGGCACTTGTAGAGCAGGGCTACGAAATTGCCGATCCGTCCGCGACCTATTGGTTCATGCGGCGGTGGGATGGCGCGCGCGAGATCTGGTACGAGCCCTGGCCGCTGCATGCGGTGGGCGCGGCGCCGGAGGATGCGGCGCGGACGGTTCGCCATGGGCTTGGGTTCGTGCCGATGGTTTGGATCCGCAATCTGCCTGGTGGCGATGCGGTCGATGGCGCATGCACATTCCGGGCGGCGATCGAGATCAACATCGAGATCGACTACCAGCTCAGCCAGGCCGGCCGGGGGTTGAAGTATTCTTCTGATCCTACCTTGCTCATTCGCGAACCGGTCGGGGCCGAGGGGGCGCTGGTGCGCGGCGGCGGCAATGCGCTGGTGGTGAGCGAGAAGGGCGATGCCAAGCTGCTGGAGATCGGTGGCACCGCGGCGGCGGCGGTGATCGAATATGTCCGCACACTTCGCGAGTTCGCGCTCGAGGGTGTGCATGGCAACCGTGCGAGCCCGGAGAAATTGTCGGCAGCGCAGTCTGGCCGTGCTTTGGAAATGATGAACCAGGGCCTGATCTGGCTGGCCGACAATCTCCGGGTGAGCTACGGCGACGCGCTGCTGCGTTTGGCGCGGATGGTCGGGCGGGCCAGCGAGACGTATCCGCTGCGGGCTTATGGTTCGCCGATCGCACCGATACCGGCGACGGTGCGATGGACGTTGAAGTGGCCGCGCTGGCATGCGCCGGGGGCGGAGGATCGGGAGCGCGATGCGCGGACCCTGGCGACGCTGGCAGGATCGGGCCAGATTTCCCGGCTGACGGCCGTGAAGTCTATTGCTGACATCTACGATATTCCAGATGTGTCCGCTGAAATGGCGCGCATCGCCGAAGAGGAGAACTCATGAGCGACGATACGACGACACCACTGAATGACACGGAGCGGGCGGCGGTGCTGGAGGCACGGATCGTCGAATTGGAGGCATCGACGCGGGCGCAGATCATTCGCGCCGAGTTGAAGGCCGAGGCGATGCGGGCCGGGATCGTCGATCTCGACGGGCTGAAACTCGTCGATACCGCGGCGGTGACGTTGAATGCGGCGGGTGAGGTCGAGGGTGCCGCCGCGCTGATGGGCGCGTTGCGGCGGGCCAAGCCGTGGCTGTTCGGGGGGACGAGTTCGTCCTCGGGAGCGGCGGCGCCGGCGGCACAGGCGCCGCAGTCGCGCAAGGCGACCGAGATGAGCTACGTCGAGTGGCAGGCGGCGCGCAAGGAGATGCTGAAGCGCCGCTGACCGAGGCGGCGCTCTGGCGGCCGGGAGGGGTTTCTCCCTGTCGCTGACTTAGTGTCCGTCCGAGAAGTCTGCCGGGTCGGCCCGACGGTGCTTTTTGTGCCTGGGAGCGTCGGGTCCTTGCCATGATGTCCCAGCATCATGGCGG
>JAYTUU010000055.1:0-7934 GCA_043744375.1 Rhodospirillales bacterium
CGGCCTTCGGTGAGCCCCGCGATCTCGCCGCATTCACCGGCGAAGCCCAAACTCCTGCGCGATCGCAATGCGGTCCGAGATGCCGATTGCCTGCGGCGCAAGAAAGTCGGGGGGATCAAAGGGGCGTGCCCCTTTGCCGCCGGAGGCGCGCTTGCCTTCCCTGGACTGCCGTAGGGGAGCCGATCGGACTCTGCTTAGGCGGCTGGAAGATCGATCCACGCGAGGTGGCCGCCCTTGCCGGCGCCGGTATCGAGAAAGATGGCGCGGCCGCCGCCGGCGCCTTTGACGATCAAGGGGCGGCCGTCGTTGCTGCGGCGGTCGTGGCCACAATAGACGGTGAGGGGCCGCGGGATGCGATCGACCCAGGCGAGGCTGCGTTCGGGGAAGCCGTCGGACTGCGTGCGTCCGGTTGGTTCGCCGAACAAGGCGCGGGCGAGCACGCCCTTGGCGCCGCCTTCGGGCAAAGGTGGCGGCGGGCCGTCGAGCATGGCGGTGTGGAAGCCGCCATGGACGAACATGTCGTCGCCGCGGCGCAGCCAGGCCGGCGCGCGGGCGACTTCGGCGATCAGGCGGGCCTGGAGCGGGGGGTCGAGCTGGGCCATGGTGCGCGCGAGTTCGGCGTTCATGCTGACGCGCTGGCCGGCGAGGGCGCGGGCGAGTTTGAAGTCGTGATTGCCGAGGAGAAAAAGGCCGCGTCCGGCGTCGATCAGCGCGAACATGATGCGCAGGGCGGCGGCACTGTCGGGGCCGTAATCGACGAGGTCGCCGAGTTGCACGATGAAGTGCTCGGTGCGGGCGGCGGCGGCGAAGGCGCGGGCGTCGCCATGGACGTCGCCGACGACGCGCAGGCTGCTTCCGGCTGGGATCAAGCGTTTGGGCGGGATCAAGCGTTCGGGCGGGATCAACGCTCAGCCGTTCGGTGCGATCAGGATTTGTCCGACATCGGTCCAGCCGGCGCGGAATCCGGTTTCACAATAGGCGAGATAGTATTCCCACAGCCGCTTGAAGCGCGGGTCGCAGGGGCGGCGATGCACGGCGGAGTCGGCGACGATGCGGGGCCAGGCGGCCTGGAACGAGACCTGCCAGCGCGCCAGGGTTTCGGCGTAGTCCTGGCCGAACCAGTGTTCCTCGCCCCAGGCGAGGCCGGCCTTGATGATGGCCTGGCGCAGGCGGCGCTTGCTCGGCAGCATGCCGCCGGGGAAGACATGGCGCTGGATGAAATCCGCGCCCTTGCGGTAGTTGCCGAACAGGTGGTCGGAGATGGTGATCACCTGGATGCCGGCGACGCCGTTGCGGCGCAGGCGGTCGCGGATCATTTTGAAGTAGTCCGGCCAGAACTTCTCGCCGACGGCTTCGAACATCTCGGTCGAGGCGATGCGGTCGAACGTGCCGGTGACGTCGCGGTAGTCCTGCAGACGGAATTCGACGCGCTGTTCCAGTCCGGCGGCCTGGATGCGTTTGCGGGCGTAGTCGAGTTGCGAGGGCGACAGGGTGATGCCGACGACGGAGCAGCCGTAGTCGCGCGCGGCGATCTCGGCGAAGCTGCCCCAGCCGCAGCCGACTTCGAGCACGCGCATGCCGGGCGTCAGGCGCAGGAGCTGGCAGAGGCGGTGGATTTTCTGGAGCTGGGCGGTCTCCAGGCTGATATTCGGGGTGTTGCCGAAGAACGCTGAGGAATAGGTCATCGTCGGGTCGAGCCAGGCGGCGTAGAAGTCGTTGCCGAGGTCGTAGTGCTCGACGATGTTGCGGCGCGCGCCCATGCGGGTGTTCGGGCGCAACGCGTGCAGCAGCTTGGCGAACATGCGGGTGAGGCGGCGGCCGTTCAGGGTCGCTTCCCAGGCTTCCTCGTTGGCGGCGGCGAGGGCCATCACGGCGCGGATATCCGGGCTTTCCCAGAGGCCATCGAGATAGGCTTCGGCGAGGCCGAGGCTGCCGCCGGTGGCGAGGCGGCGGACCGCGCGGGGGTGGCGGATGATGATGGTGGCGTCTGGGCCTTCGCCGGCGATGGCGCGGTGTTCGGCGCCGTCGGGCAGGATCATGGTGAGGGTGCCGACTTCCAGCATCAGCGCCATCTTGAGCATGAAGCGCAGGCGGCGATCGCGTGGGCGCGGGGCATCGGAGACGATGACGGTGACCCGTTCGTTGTTCGGCGCCGCGACCTCTTTCGTGCTGTCTGGCCTGTCGTTGGGCATGCCCGGGATGTCCGTCCTTGGGATTAGGATGTTGCGCGTGGATTTAAGCCGGGTGGGGCGGCGGCGTCCAATTCCGCATCGGGTGTTGGCCGGGTGATGTGCGCGAGGGCGGCCAGGGCGCGGGTGCGGCCGGCGGCGAGATCGATGATGGGGTGGGGGTAGGTGTGGCCGAGGCGGATGCCGGCCTGGGCCAGGACGGCCGGCGGGGCCTCCCATGGCGCGTGCAGATGGGCATCGGGCAGGCGGGCGATTTCGGGAATGTGGCGGCGGACATAGGCGCCGTCGGTGTCGAATTTCCGGCCTTGGAGGACGGGATTGAAAACGCGGAAATAGGGCGCCGCGTCGGCGCCGCTGCCGGCGACCCATTGCCACGACGCCGCGTTGGTGGCGAGGTCGGCGTCGACCAGCGTGTCCCAGAACCAGGCCTCTCCCGCCTGCCAGGGGATCAGCAGATGTTTCACCAGGAAGCTGGCGGCGATCATGCGGACGCGGTTATGCATCCAGCCGGTCTGCCAGAGCTGGCGCATGCCGGCGTCCACGATGGGGATGCCGGTGTGGCCGCGCTGCCAGGCGCGCAGGCCGGCGGGGTCGTCGCGCCAGGGCATGGCGGCGAAGGCGGGTTTGAGGGGTGTGGTCGGGATATCCCGGTGGTGCCAGAGCAGATGGGCGGCGAATTCGCGCCAGAGGAGTTCGCTGCGGAATTTTTCGTGCTGGCAGGCGTGCCATGCCTGACGGGCGGAGATTTCTCCGAAGGCCAGATGCGGCGAGAGCATCGAGGTGCCCGGGATGCCCGGCAGGTCACGGTTGGTGGCGTAGCTTCCGAGCGCACGGGTCGCGAAGGCTTGCAGTTGGGCACCGGCGCCGGCTTCTCCGGGAGTCCAGGTGGCACGCAGTCCGGCCGCCCAGTCAGGCGGCTTTGGCAGCAATGCGAGGTCGTCGAGCGAGGCGCTGGCCACGATGAGGCCGGAACGGAGATGGTCCGGCGCTGCGGCGGGTGGGAGCAGTTCGCCGCGGGCGAGGCAGGCGCGGGCGTACGGGGAGAACACGCCATAGGGGCCGCCGGCCTGGGTGCGCGGCGCGTCGGGGCGGGCCAGCAGGGTGGTGACGTGGACGTGGAGTTTGACCGGGAGGGTTGCGGCCAGGGCGCGCAGGGCGGTGCGCGCCCAGGGTTCGACGGGCAGGCCGGCATGCACTTCAACGGCGCCGGTCTCGGTGACGAGGGCGGGGATGATGGCGCTGAAGCGGCCGCGGCGGAGAATGAGGGGCACGCCGCGATCGGCGAGATCATGCGCCAGGGCGGCGAGGGAATGGTGCAGCCACCAGCGGCCAGCGCCGCCGTGGGACCATGCGCCGGGCGTTTCATCGTCGAGCACGAAGGCGGCGACGATCGGGCGTTCGGTGGCGACGGCGGCGAGGAGGGCCGGGTTGTCCGCGAGGCGCAGGTCGCGGCGGAACCACAGCAGGACGGGGGCTGCGGTCATTGGCGGCGTGCCACGCCGGCGAGGATCAGGAACAAGCCGCGCTTGAGGGACAAGCTATGCAGCAGGCGAGGCATGGTGATCCTTGCGTGAGGTGGGGCGTGAGGTGGGGCGTGAGGTGGCCGGGCGTGGGTGGCCGGGGGGTGTCGGGTTGGGGTAGAAGTGGGCGTATGGCACATGAACGCAATCCCACCTGGTCTCCCCGCACCCTCGCCGCACAGGCGCTGGGGGGCATCGATGAAGCCAGCCGCGCGGTGGTGCCGCCCATCCATATCGCCACCACCTTCATCCGCGACCCCGACAACCAGTATCGTTCGGGCAACATCTACGGACGGCCTGACAACCTGACGGTGCGCGAGGCGGAGGCGATCATCGCCACGCTCGAAGGGGCCGCGAGCGCGATGGTGCTGGGCTCCGGCATGTCGGCGGCGACGGCGGTGTTCCTGTCGCTGGCGCCGGGCGATCATCTGGTTGCACCCGAAGTGATGTACTGGGGGCTGCGGCACTGGCTGCTCAACGAGGCCGTGGCCTGGGGCATCAAGGTGCAGCTGGTCGACACCAGCAACCTCGACGCCCTGCGCGCCGCGATGCGGCCCGGCGAAACGAAGCTGGTGTGGCTGGAAACCCCGTCCAACCCGATGTGGAGCATCACCGATATCCGTGCCGCCGCCGAGATCGCGCACGCGGCCGGCGCCCGGTTGGCGGTCGACTCGACCTGCGCCACGCCGATCCTGACGCGGCCGCTGGATCACGGGGCGGATATCGTCATGCACTCCGCGACGAAATACCTGAACGGGCATTCCGACGTGATCGCCGGCGCGCTGGCGACCAGGACCGAGGACGCTTTCTGGACCCGCATCCGCCGGACGCGCTCCACGCTCGGCCAAATTCTCGGCCCGCTCGAAGCCTATCTGCTGATCCGCGGCATGCGCACGCTCGATCTGCGCGTGCGTGCGGCCTGCGCGAGCGCCATGGACCTCGCCCAGCGCTTCTCCAACCACGCCGCCATCGCCGAGGTGCTCTACCCCGGCCTGCCGACCCATCCCGGCCACGATGTCGCGCGACGGCAGATGCAAGGCGGCTTCGGGGGCATGCTGTCGATCCGCGTGCGCGGCGGCGAGGCAGCGGCCATCAAGGCCGCTGCCGGCGTGCAATTGTGGAAACGCGCGACCTCGCTGGGCGGGGTGGAAAGCCTGATCGAACACCGCGCCTCGATCGAAGGGCCGGGCACGCCGTGCCCGCCGGACCTGCTGCGGCTTTCGGCGGGGATCGAGGATGTCGAGGACCTCTATCGCGATCTGGATCAGGCGCTGAAGGCGGTTTGAGGCAAGCAGGGCTTCCCTTCAATGCTGGCTGATGTCGCCGAGGGTGGCGAAGGCGAGGCGGGCGCTGAAGCCTACGAAGATGATGCCGGCGGCGCGGTCGATCCAGGCGCGGAAACGACGGAACAGGGCGGCGACGGGGCGGGCGGAGATCGCGCAGGCCAGGGTGCCGTACCAGGCGAGCGAGATGGCGACCATTTCCGCGACCGTCAGCAGGCCGACGGCGAGTGGGGCGTCGGGGGGCAGGGTGGCGGTGAAGAGGGCGGCGACGAGCAAAGCGGATTTGGGGTTGGAGAGGCTGGTGATGAGGCCGAAGCGGAAGGCGGCGCCGGGAGACTCGCGCGCTGTTGTGGGAGCGGGGCGGAAGCTGCCGGCGAGGATGCGGAAGCCGACATAGGCGAGATAGGCGGCGCCGAGCAGCTTGAGACCGGCGTAGAGCCAGGGCGCGAGGGCGAACAGCGCGTGCACGCCGAACAGGCCGGCCAGGCCCCAGCAGGTGCTGCCGATGCCGATCGCGGCGGTGGTCAGCAGGGCGGCGCGGCGCGACTGGGCGGCGGCGACGCGGGCGACGGCGAAGAAATTCGGGCCAGGGATGATCACCGCGACCAGCCATAGGGCGGCGACGGTCCAGATCATGGAGGGCGGCATCGCGGAACTCCTGTATGAGGGGTGGATGGAGCCCCTCGCCCTTTATATCCACTGGCCGTTCTGTCTGGCCAAGTGCCCGTACTGCGATTTCAACTCGCATGTGCGCGAACGGATCGATCAGCCGCGGTTCGCGGCGGCCCTGCGCGCTGAGTTGGCGTGGGAGGCGGCGCGGCTTGGGCGGCGGCCGTTGGCGTCGATGTTTTTCGGCGGTGGCACGCCGAGCCTGATGGACCCGCAGACGGTGGCCGATCTGATCGCCGATGCGCGGCGGCTGTTCGTGCCGGTGGCCGACATGGAGATCACGCTGGAGGCCAATCCGACGAGCGTGGAGGCTGGACGGTTCGCGGCGTTCCGGGCGGCCGGGGTGAACCGGGTGTCCGTGGGGGTGCAGAGCCTGGACGGCGAGGATTTGCGCCGGCTGGGGCGGCAGCATTCGGGGGCGCAGGCGATTGCCGCGCTGGAGCTTGCGGCGCGGCATTTTCCGCGGTTTTCCTTCGATCTGATCTATGCGCGGCCCGGCCAGACGATGGCGGCCTGGCGGTCCGAATTGCGCACGGCGCTGGCGCTGGCGGCGGATCATCTGTCGCTCTACCAGTTGACCATCGAGCCCGGCACGGTGTTCGAGGGGATGCATCGGCGCGGCGAGATCGCGCTGCCGGATGACGAGTTGGCGGCGGCGCTGTACGACGCCACCGGCGAGGAGGCGGCGCGGTTCGGGCTGGCGGGCTACGAGGTGTCCAACTACGCGCGTCCCGGCTCCGAAAGCCGGCACAATCTCGCCTATTGGCGCTACGGTGACTATGCCGGCATTGGCCCTGGCGCGCATGGCCGGGTCAGCCTGGATGGCCGCCTGATCGCCACGCGCCGGCATCGCGCGCCGGAGCCGTGGGCGGAGCGGGTGGCGCGCGATGGCCATGGCAGCACCGCCGAGGAAGATGTCGCGCCGGGCGATCGCGCGCGGGAGATGCTGCTGATGGGGTTGCGGCTGGCGGAGGGGATCGACGCCGCGCGGTTCGCGGTGCGGACGGGCATCGCGCTCGATGCGGCGATCGATGCGGACGTGCTCGCCCAGGCGGTCGATGCCGGGTATCTTGTGCGGGCAGCCGGCCGCCTCAGCGCGACGGCGGAGGGTCGCAAGCGGCTCGACGCGCTGCTGGCCGCCCTCGTTCTGTAGCCCGGAGCCCCTCGTGCTGACATCGTTCGTCTGCTGCCACGCCCATTTCCACACCGACTGGTATGCACGCTGGGCCGCGGCTTTGCGGTTGCCGAAGCTGCCGCATGAGGCGGCCGGCGGGGTTTATTTGCGCAAGGCCTGGGAGTATGCGGCGATCGCGCAGGCGCTGGAGGAGCGCGGCATGCTGGCACCCGGGCGCCGTGGCGTCGGTTTCGCCGTCGGGCAGGAGCCGCTGGCCTCGGCCTTCGCGGCGCGCGGGGTGGAGGTGGTGGCGACCGATCTCGGCGTGAGTGCCTCCGATCCGGGCTGGGGGACGACCGGGCAACATGCCGCTTCGGCCGAGGCGATATTCAAGCCGGATATCGTGGATCGCGCGACGTTCGACCGGCGCGTGCGGTTCCAGCCGGCGGATATGCGGGCCATTGCCGGGTTGGAGTCGGGGAGTTTCGACTTCGTGTGGAGTTCCTGCGCGATGGAGCATCTCGGCACGCTCGCGGCCGGGCAGCGCTTCGTGGCCGAGGCGATGAAGCTGCTGAAGCCCGGCGGGGTGGCGGTGCATACCACCGAATACAACGTCTCCTCGAATGGCGGCACGGTCGGGCGGGGCAGCAACGTGCTGTACCGCCGGCGCGATGTGGAGGCCCTCGGTGATTCGCTGCGGCTACTCGGCGCTGCGCTGCATGCGGTGGATTTCGATGCCGGCACGCATGAACACGACATTGACTATGACTACGCGCCATTCCTGGAGCACGGCCGGCAGCATATCAAGCTGCTGCTCGATGGCTACGTCTCGACCTCCATGCTGCTGATCGTCACGCGCGGCCAGGCGCCGCCGGCGGTGGCGCTGCGGCCACCCTCCGCGGGGTGGCGGCGGGTGCGGGCGCTGCTTCCGGCCGGGGTGCGGCCATTGCTGCGCTGGTTGCGTAACCTTTTGCCAGGCTAGCAGAGTCCGATCGGCTCTCCCACGGCAGTCCAGGGAAGGCAAGCGCGCCTCCGGCGGCGTCGTGCGCAGCGCGCATTCGCGCGACGGGGCACGCCCCTTTGATCCCCCCGACTGCTGGCGCCGCAGGCAATGGACATCTCGGACCGCATTGCGATCGCGCGGGAGTTTGGGCTTCGC
>JAYTUU010000056.1:0-7854 GCA_043744375.1 Rhodospirillales bacterium
TTCGACGTCAAACATCCAAGGCAAGAGCCGAGTGCGTTAGCAGCGCACGCTCGGATCTGTGCGGGGGGCGCGGCGTAAGCCGCGTCCCTACCGCGACTGTGCCGCGAGCCCTTGACAGTTTTCGTCACCGACCGCGATGTGCCACCGACCAACAATGTCTCCGAGCGCGCGCTGCGGCCGAGCGTGCGGCGCCGAGACCTACGTCGCCTTCCGCTCCGTCGTCAGCACCGCAAAAGCCAATGGAGAGACCGTCCTGAACGCCGTCCGCAGCGCCATGGGAAGAGAAACACCCTGCGTGGTGGCGTGAGCGACTACCGGCTACCTGCTCGTCGGCATCACGAGATTGGGCAGCCACGTCGTGAAGGGCGGCCATAGTGTGATCAGCAGCAGAACACACAGCAGCGGGATCAGGCAGGGCAGGATGGCGCGCGAGATCGCCTCGAAGCTGATGCCGGCGATGCGCGAGGTGACGAACAGCACCACGCCGATCGGCGGATGGATGGTGCCGAGGATGAGGTTGAAGATCATGACGATACCAAACTGGATCGGGTCGATGCCGAAGCTGACCGCGGCGGGCACGAGGATCGGGATCAAACTCAGGATCGCCGCCAGCACCTCCATGAAGCAGCCGACGAGGAGGAGGATCAGGTTGACCGCGAACAGAAACATCAGCGGGCTGCCGATGCCATCCACCAGCAGCGGCGTGAGTGTCTGCGGCAGGCGGGAGACGGACATGCACCAGCCCAGCGCGCCGGCGACCATGACGAGCACCATCACCAATCCGGTGGTTTCCACGCTGTCGATGATGAGCGCCGGCAGGTCTCTCATCGAAATCGTTCGGTAGACCACGAAGCCGAGCAGCCAGCGCCCAGAACCCGTCACGGAAGGTCCGCCAGATATTCCCGAACCCGCCGAACGGCGAGCGCTCGAAGCCCTGCGCGCGGGCGACGATGCCCACCATGATCATTAGCGACACGCCGGGCATCACGCCGGGCACCACGGCCGGCCGATCGAGGCGTCCGCGGTGATGCCGTAGTTGACCATCGGCAGGCTTGGCGGAAATATCGGGCCGATGGTGGCGACCGCGGCATTGATCGCCGCCGCCGTCTCCGCCCGGTAGCCGGCGTGGCGCATGGCGCGGATCTCGATGGCGCCGGTGCCGGCCGCGTCTGCCACGGCCGCGCCGAGGATGTTGCCCATCAGGATGAACAGCGGGGCGGCGATGATGGCAACCAGCCAGACCACGCCGATCTGGGCGGTCAGCTCGGTCATGGCGTCGTATCGTGCAACGTGCGCGCCGCTTCGGACAGCGCCTGGATCAGCGTGACCACGCCGGCCAGCACGAGCGGCGCGTACATGACGGACATCGAGATCGGCAGCGTCGTCGCTTCCAGTTCGATATTGTGCAGCACGAGGAACCAGGATTGCCACGCCACCAGCGCGCCGAACCCGGCGACGCCGAGTTGCAGCAGGAACTCCACGACGCGCTGCCCTGATGGCGGCAGTTTCTGGGCGAAGTAGCGGATGCGGATATGCGCCTGGTGCCGGCTCGCCAGCAGCCAGCCGGCGACGGCCAGCCAGATCATCAGGAAGCGCGATACCTCGTCGGTCCAGATCAGCGGGTCGCCCATGCCGCGGCTGACCACGCCCAGCGTGATCACGCCGAGCAGCACGACCAGCAGCGCGAGCGCCACCAGCTTGACGGCGTAATCGAACCCGGCGACGAGGCGGCGCATCGCGCGGGCTACATCGCCTGCAGGCGGTCCCACAGCCCCTTGCCCCATTTCGCCTCGAACAGCGGCGGCAGCTTGGCCAGCACCGGCGTGCGGAAACTCTCCACGTCCGGCTCGATCACGGTCATGCCGGCCTTCTTGAACGTGTCGGCCAGCGTCGCTTCCTGGGCGGCGATTCGGCATCGTTCCACGCGGCGCCGGCCTGGAAGCCGCGGCGGGTGATGTTCATTGTATTTCCTCCGTCGCTTCTTGTGCGAACAGCCTAGGCTGTTTCGAGTTTGCCGTCGAATGCCTGGTGATACAGCCGCAGCGCCGCCGCCTTGGTGAGGGGAATGGGATTGCCGCCGGCCGTCGGGTCAACGATCGCCATGTCCGCCATCAGGTCGATCCGATCCAGCGTCACGCCGAAATCCTTCAGCGTATGCGGCACGCCGACATCGCGGCGCAGCGCCAGCACGGCATCGAGATAGGCGTCGAAGCTGGGCGCCATGCCGCAATAGGCGGCGAGGCGGATGATCCGTGCCTCGATCGCAATGCGGTTGAAGACGAGGATGTAGGGCATGAACACCGCGTTGGTCATGCCGTGATGGGTGTTCTGCAACGCGCCGATCGGGTGGGAGAGCGCGTGCATCGCGCCGAGGCCTTTCTGGAACGCGGTGCTGCCCATCGAGGCCGCCGCCATCATGTGGGTGCGCGCGGCGATGTTGGTGCCCTCGCGCACGGCGACACGGAGGTTCTCATGGACGAGCCGGGCGCCCTCGACTGCGATGCCGTCGGCCATCGGGTGGTAGCCCGGCGCGCAATAGGCTTCCAGGCAGTGCGACAGCGCGTCCAGGCCCGTGCCGGCGGTGATGTGCGGTGGCAGGCTGACGGTCAGTTCGGGGTCCGCGATGACGAACTTCGGCATCATCAGCGGGTGGAAGATGACCTTCTTCGTGTGCGTTTCGGAGTTGGTGATCACCCCGGCGCGGCCGGTCTCGGAGCCCGTGCCCGCCGTCGTGGGCACCGCGATGATCGGCGCGATGCCGGCGGGGTTGGCGCGCGTCCACCAGTCACCGATATCCTCGAAATCCCAGAGGGGGCGGGTCTGGCCGGCGGCGAAGGCGATGACCTTGCCGCAATCGAGCGCCGACCCGCCGCCGACCGCGATCACGCCGTCATGGTTTCCCGCCCGGAAGACGGCCACCCCGTCCTCGACGTTGCGGTCGATCGGGTTGGGCTGCACGCGGTCGAACACGGCGACGGTGAGGCCGCCGGCGCGGCAGATCTCCACGGCCCGGGCGATCATCGGCAATCCGGACAGCCCGGGATCCGTCACCAGCAACGGCCGCGCGATGCCAGCGGCCTTGCAGGCCTCGGCCAGTTCGGCGATACGGCCGGGGCCGACGCGCATGGCGGTGGGGTAGGACCAGTTGGCAATGAGGGTCATGATGAAGTGCTTTGTTTAAGCGGTATTTGAATGGATCTTAAGCGTCGTTTGAACGGATCAACTCACGAGCGCTCGAAGCCGCGCTTGAGTTCCCAGTCGGTCACGCGGCGGTCGTATTCGAACTGCTCCCATTCGGCGGCGTGGATGTAGTGGTCCATCGCCGCATCGCCGAACGCGGCGCGCAGCATTTTCGATTTCCGCAGTGCGTCGGTCGCGTCGCGCAGGGTCTTGGGGATGTCGCGCAGGCGTTTGCCGGTATAGGCGTCACCGACGAATTCCGGTTCGAGTGGCAGCTTCTGCTCGATCCCCGCCAGCCCTGCGGCGATCAGGGCGGCGATAGCGAGGTAGGGATTGAGATCGGCGCCGCCGACGCGGCACTCCACGCGGATGGCCTTGCTCTGCACGCCGCAGAGGCGGAAGCCGGCGGTGCGGTTGTCCACGCTCCAGATCGCCCGCGTCGGCGCGAAGGTGCCGGACTGGAAACGCTTGTAGGAGTTGATGAAGGGGGCCAGGAAAAACGTGATGTCGCGCGCGTAGGTCAACTGCCCCGCGAGGTAGTGCTCCATCAGCGCGGACATGCCGTGCTTGCCCTTGGGGTCCGCGAACAATGCCTTCTTGCCGGCGGCGTCCCACAGCGACTGGTGGATATGGCTTGACGAGCCCGCAAGGTCATAGCGCCATTTCGACATGAAGGTGACCGCCTTGCCCTGCGCGTGGGCGATCTCCTTGATGCCGTTCTTCAGGATGACGTGGCGGTCGGCCATCGTCAGCGCGTCGGTGTAGCGGACGTTGATCTCCTCCTGCCCCGGGCCCCATTCGCCCTTGGAGTTCTCGACCGGGATGCCCGCGCCCTGCAAGCCGTTGCGGATGGCGCGCATCACCGGCTCTTCCTTGGTGGTCTGGAAGATGTGGTAGTCCTGGATGTAGCTGCCCGACGTTTTCGGCTCGTGGTAGCGCTTGGCGGCGATGGCTTCGTAGCTCTCGTCGAACAGATAGAACTCCAGCTCGGAGGCGCAGAAGGCCTGCATCCTCAGGGCGGCGACGCGGTCGAGTTGCTGCTTCAGCACCGCGCGCGGCGAATGCGGCACGGGGTGGTGGTGGTGGTCGAGCACGTCGGCCAGTACCAGGGCGGTCCCCTCCAGCCAGGGGATGCGGCGGAGCGTGGCGAGGTCGGGCTTGAGGATGAAATCGCCGTAGCCCTGGTTCCAGCTGGCGGCCTTGAAGCCGGGCACCGGCTCCATGTCGATGTCGTTGGCGAGCAGATAGTTGCAGGCGTGGGTCTCGGTGGCGGCACCGTCGAGAAAAAACGCGGCGTGGAAGCGCTTGCCGATCAACTGCCCGGCCATGTCGGTCATGGCGACGACGACGGTGTCGATCTGGCCGGCATCCACTTCGGTTCTGAGGTCGTCGAGCGTGAGCATTCCGGTCATGGCGGGTCCTGTGTTGCGGCGGTCAGGTAAGGCGGAACGCCTGCGGAAGAAGATCGGCGAGGGTGAAGCGGCCGGCGCGGTCGACGTGGACGGGCAGATCGGGGCTGGCGAATTCGGCGAGCACCTGGCGGCAGGCGCCGCAGGGCATCAGTGACGTCGGGCTGGCGTCGGGCGCTGCGTCGATGCAGGCGAGGGCGATCGCCTCGATGCGGCGGTGGCCGGCGGCGACGGCGGCGAAGACGGCGTTGCGCTCGGCGCAGATGGTCAGGCCGAACGAGGCGTTCTCGACGTTGCAGGCAGTGAAGACACGCCCGCCCGCCAGCACGGCGGCGCCGACGCGAAAATGCGAATACGGCGAGTAGGAGGCCAGGGCGGCCGCCCGGGCGACTTCGGGCAGGTCGGTCATGACAGGCTGTCCACCAGGGCCACGTCGATCAGCCGTTCGATGACCTCGCTCTCCTGCGCGCCGGCGATGGCGTGGCGCTCGCCGACGACGAAGCAGGGCACGCCGTTGATGCCGAGGCGGTGGGCGCGGAGGTTCTCGGCGTGCACGACTTCGACGTCGGTCTCGCCGCGCAGATAGATTTGCGTATCGATCGCGTTCAAGCCGTTCACGGCGGCGATCTCGACGAGTGCGGCGAGGTCGCCGATGTCGCGCCCCTCGGTGAAATGGGCGGCGAACAGCGCCTCGACCAGTTCCATGCCGAGGCCGTAGCGGGCGGCGAAGCGGACGAGGCGGTGGGCGTCGACGGAGGAGGGGGTGCGCTTGATGCGCTCGAAATGAAAGGCGATGTCCTCGTTGCGGCCGATCTCGGTGATCGAGGCGTAGAGCCGGCGGGCGCGGTCTTCGCCGCCGAACTTGCGGATGACGTATTCGCTGCGCGGCACGCCGGTGCGGGGCATGTCGGGGTTGAGCAGGAAGGGGCGCCAGGTGAGGTCGTAGAGAAGTTCCGGGCGGCGGCGCAGCGTGCGCATCAGGCGGCGATGGCCGAGGAAGCACCAGGGGCAGACGAGGTCGTGCACCACCTCGATCGCCAGGCGCGAGCCGGCCGCGGTGACGATGTTCATGATCGGTCGAAACGGAAAGGATGGGGCTGCATCGCGTGACAGTATCGTGGCGGAGCCGGGGAGTATGCAAGTTGCGGTGGGGACACGCTAGGATGCGGTACAATTCCCGGAGAGCGCGATGCCCGTTACCCTCTATGAACTCGCCGGCGCCGATCCGGCTTTGCGCTTCAGCCCGTATTGCTGGCGCACCCGGCTCGCCTTGGCGCACAAGGATCTCGCCGTCGAGGGTATTGCGTGGCGGTTCACCGAGAAGGACCGGCTTGGCTTCTCCGGGCAGGACCGTGTGCCCGTGCTGGTGGATGGCGAACAGGTGGTCAGCGATTCCTGGCGGATCGCGGAATATCTGGACGACGCCTACTCTGGCCGCCCGACGCTGCTCGGGCCGGACCCGCATCATGTGCGTTTCATCAACGCCTGGGTCGATACGATCGTGCATCCCGCCCTCGGCCGCCTGGTGCTGCGCGACATTCACGATGTGCTCGCCCCCGTGGACCAGGCGTATTTCCGGCGCACGCGCGAGGCCGCGTTCGGCCGGACGCTGGAGGCGGTGATGGCGGATCGCGATGCCCAGGTGCTGGCGCTGCGGGCGATGCTGACGCCGGTGCGGATGCAGCTGCGCCATCAGCCGTGGCTCGGCGGCGCGGAGCCGGACTATGCCGACTACATCCTGCTCGGCAGCCTGCAATGGCCGCGGGTGGTCAGCCGATTCGCGCTGCTGGAGGCAGATGATCCGGTGGCTGACTGGCAGCGGCGGGGGTTGGCGTTGTTCGACGGGCTGCTCGCCAACGCCGTTACCGTATAGGAGCGCGTGCCTGCCATTCGATGACGGCGGTGGTGGTAGCGGGCGGGAGTGGTGGCGGCGGGCGGCGGGCGTCGCGCAATGTGCTCGGGGGCGCGCTGCGCTATTGCGGGTTCGAAAACCTCAGTTTGCACGCGGTCGACGGCCCGTAGCTCATTGTTTTTGCAATCCCGAACACTTCCTTAACCGTGCTGGGGGGAAATTAAACGCCGGAGAACGGATGCCGGGTGGTGGTTCTGCCGGCAAGAAGCGTTCGAGGAGGCTCGCCATGAAGTGGCTATCGGCACGGCAGGTACGGCTGATCGGCGCGCAGTTGATGCGTGACGATCGGGGGTTCACGCGGCTTGAGTTCGGGCTGCTGACGGCGATGCTGTGTGCGATGGTGGTCAACGGCATCGCCACGCTTGGCGGTGGGCTCGGCGTTGCCAGCCAGCCGATGGGCGCGGGGGCGCCGATCGAGGAGCCGAAAACCTTGGCGGACCTGACGAAGGCCGGGGTCAAGCCGATCCAGCGGTGACGGGCGCGGTGTGACATTGCGGGAGAGTGCCGGTAGAATAGCGCTTCCAGCCGCCCTCCCGGGCGGTCCATTGAGTAGGAAGCCAGCGTGAAACCGACCGATACCGCCCGCCTTCAGACCTATCTGCGCAAACTGTTCAGCAATGAGCGCATCCTCATCGACACGCCGAAGAAGGCCGGTGCTTCCGTCGAGGTGCGCGTCGGCGATGAGTTCATCGGCACCGTGCATCGCGACGACGACGAGGGCGAGGTTTCGTTCTCGTTGCAGGTGGTGATCCTCGACGAGGACCTGCCACCCGTTCCGAAAGCGGGCTAGCGGGTCATCCCTTCAGGGCGGGATCGACATCCTGCCCGTAGAAGGTG
The DNA here is from genome assembly GCA_043744375.1 of Rhodospirillales bacterium. Lineage (GTDB taxonomy): Bacteria > Pseudomonadota > Alphaproteobacteria > Acetobacterales > Acetobacteraceae > CAIYPH01. Next base: position 7,339 of record JAYTUU010000056.1, read on the forward strand.
GCGTAGCTGTTGCCCTGTAGCGCCAGGCCGATGATTTCCACCATTTCGGCGAACTCGTCCTCCGTCACGCCCTTGTTGGTGGCGATGTTGCTGTGCGAGGCGCTGCAATAATGGCAGCCATTGGCGACGCTGACGGCGAGGTAGATCAGTTCCTTGGTTTTGGCATCGAGCGCGCCGGGTTGCATGACCTGCTGGGCGCGTTCCCAGAAGCGTTTCATCACGCCGGGATGGCGGGCCATGGCTTTCCAGGCGTTGTTGACGTCGGGCACGCCGCGTTTGGCCTTGATGTCGTCCATCACGGCCTGGGCTTCGGGGGCGGCGTTTTCGTAGTCGATCAGTTGGCCGTATTTCATGGTGTTTTCCTTGTTGAGGCGGGCGTACGGTCGAGCAGGAGTTTAGCGGGTTTGCTGGTTCTATCAATTACTATAACGAAACAAAAAGGACGTGCGTCGGCCGGGATGATCAGGGGTACGAAAAGCAGAAGGTGGGAAAGGGGGGCGGGCGGTCCGGGGTGCC
>JAYTUU010000057.1:0-28604 GCA_043744375.1 Rhodospirillales bacterium
CCAAGCCGGGCCCGCGCGGCGAGCCGGATCTCCCCGCCATCGATGGCAAGCTCGCCCGCTATCGCCTTCAGCAACGTCGACTTGCCCGCCCCGTTGCGCCCGACCAGGCCAATCCGCCGGCCGGGGTCAACAGTGAGGTCGGCATTGTCCAACAACAGACGGCCGGCGATGCGAATGGTAATGCCCGTAAGGGTAAGAAGGCTCATGGCGGAGGTTTAACCTTGGTCTGCTTTGCGGGGGAAGGGGTTGTCGGCGCTGGTCTGCTGCTCTAAAGCCCCGCGCCACAGTAACTCCCGCACGAAACGAGGCGACCATGGCGATCGAACGCACTTTCTCTATCCTCAAGCCCGACGCCACACGTCGCAACCTGACCGGCAAAATCAACGCCAAATTCGAAAGCGCCGGCCTGCGCATCGTCGCCCAGAAGCGCATCCAGATGACGACCGCCCAGGCGGAATCCTTCTACGGCGTCCACAGCGAACGCGGCTTCTTCCGCGAACTGGTCACGTTCATGACCTCCGGCCCCGTCGTCGTCCAGGTCCTCGAAGGCGAAAACGCCGTGCTCGCCAACCGCGAAATCATGGGCGCCACCAACCCCGCCAACGCCGCCGCCGGAACCATCCGCAAGGAATTCGCCGAAAGCATCGAAGCCAACTCCGTCCACGGCTCCGACAGCGCCGAAAACGCCGCCATCGAAATCGCCTACTTCTTCGCCGGATTGGAAATCACCGGCTGAAGCCGCGACGACGGGGGGGCGAAGGCGCGCAACGGATTTAGTGGGGTCGAGGGGCGAAGCCCCCGCCTTTCTGCCTTCCTGCGTAGCGATCTACAGTAGGAAGATCCCCATCAGGCCGACGATGACGATGGCGGCCACGGTCGAGATCATTGTCGCGTTGCAAAAACCGGCGAACATGCGCTGCCGATCGGCCGTGAAGGCTTCTTCGGTCAGCGGGTTGCGGACGGTGCTCGGTGCGTGGGCCATGGCGTGACTCGTTTTGTTCAGGTCGGTTCGGTTTTCTAGGTGACGGATGGTGGCGAAGGCAAGGGGTTGTTGAGTACCGCCTCGGAATCAGGCGCGATCCCCGCACTGCCGGCGGCGAACAGGCGCAGCGCGAGCGGGTAGATCACGTGTTCCTGCGCCAGCACACGGGCGCCGAGGGTGGCCTCGGTGTCTCCCGGCAGCACGGGCACGGCGGCCTGGGCGACGATCGGCCCTTCATCCATGACATCGGTGACGAGATGCACCGTGCAGCCATGCAGCTTCACCCCGGCCGCCAGCGCGCGGGCATGGGTGTCGAGTCCCGGGAAGGCGGGCAGCAGGCTCGGATGGATGTTCAGCATCCGCCCGGCATAGCGGCCGACGAGGAACGGCGTGAGCAGCCGCATATAGCCCGCGAGGCAGACGATCTCGACTCCGGCCTCGTCGAGGCGCGCGGCGATGGCGTGTTCGTGGGCGACCCGGTCGCCACGGAACGGCCGGTGATCGACCATCGCCGTCGGCACCCCGGCCGCGGCGGCGATCGCGAGACCGCCCGCATCCGGCCGGTTGGCGAGCACCAGCGCGATTTCCACGGGGGGGGCGGCGCGCAGCAGCGCCGCCATATTGGAGCCGCGTCCGCTGATCAGAATGCCGACGCGGCGCTTCACGCAGGCCAACCCGCAGGCACTTCGATGCGCACGTCCGGCGCGCCATCATGCGCCTCGATCCGGCCGATCTCGAACACCGTCTCACCCGCCTCTTCCAGTATCGCGCGGGCCGCGGCCGGGTCGCTGACGACGAGCACCATGCCGAGGCCGCAGTTGAACACCCGCAGCATTTCCTCCGCCTCGACATTGCCCGTCCGCGCGAGCCAGGCGAACACCGGCGGCAGCTTCCAGGTGCCGGCATCGATCACCGCGCGGGTGCCGGCCGGCAGCACACGCGGCACGTTGCCGGGCAGGCCACCGCCGGTGATGTGGGCGGCGGCCTTCAGCAGTCCGGCGCGATGCAGTGCCAGCACGGACTTCACATAGATGCGCGTCGGCGCCATCAGCACTTCGGCCAATGTCCCGGCCGTGGCGAACGGCGCGGGCGTGGCCCAGCCGGCATTCGTGGTCGCGACAATGCGGCGGACGAGGGAAAAACCGTTGGAATGCACGCCGGAGCTGGCGAGGCCGAGAATGACATCGCCGGGGCCCACGTCCTTCGGCAACAGGTCCGTCCGCTCGGCGGCGCCGACGGAGAAGCCGGCGAGATCGTAATCGCCAGCACCATACATGCCGGGCATTTCGGCCGTCTCCCCGCCGACCAGTGCGCAGCCGGCCAGCGTGCAGCCGGCGGCGATCCCGGCGATCACCCGCGTCGCCTGTTCGACGGAGAGCTTCCCGGTGGCGAAATAATCGAGAAAGAACAGTGGCTCCGCCCCCTGCACCACCAGGTCGTTCACGCACATCGCCACGAGATCGATGCCGACGGTGTCGTGCATGCCGGTATCAATGGCGATCCGCAGCTTGGTGCCAACGCCATCCGTCGAGGAGACCAGCACGGGGTCGGTGAAGCCGGCGGCCTTCAGGTCGAACAGCGCACCGAACCCGCCGAGACCACCCATCACGCCCGTGCGGCTGGTCGCGCGGGCCAGCGGCTTGATATGCTCCACCAGCGCGTCGCCTGCGTCGATATCAACCCCGGCGTTGCGATAGGTCATGCTGGCCATGGCCATCCTCGGTGTATACTGGCCAGGATGAGTGGACCCTGACACGGTGGAAAAAGCGAAAACGGCCATGCCGAAGTGCGGTTGCGGCGCAAAGAACCATAGGCTTCCCGGCGGCGCAATGCGCGAACGGGGAGGGCTGATCCATGCCTGACGACAGCCGGATGACCCCGCCGATGTCCTCGGCCCTGGTGACGGTGCCGAACATCATCACCTTCGCCCGGCTCTGTGCCGTGCCGATGGCGGTCTATCTCGTCCTGCATCGCGATTTCATGCCGGCGTTCTGGCTGTTCCTCGCGGCCGGCATTTCGGATGGCATCGACGGCTGGCTGGCGCGTCGCAGCGGCCCCTCCTATGTCGGCGCCCTGCTCGACCCGGTGGCCGACAAGGCGCTGCTGGTCGGCATGTACGTGATGCTCGCCGTGGTCCATGTGCTGCCGGACTGGCTGGCGATCATGGTGGTGTTTCGCGACGTCATCATCGTCGGCGGCGTATTGGTGCTGTATCTGCTCGGCCAACCGCCGGCGATCCGGCCGTTGTGGATCTCGAAATTGAACACCGTGCTGCAAATCCTGCTGGTCGCCGCGGCGCTGCTGCTGATGGGGCTGGGCCGCGAGGAGGACCTTCTGCTGACCGGGATGATCTGGCTGGTGGCGGCCAGCACCTTCGCCTCCGGAGCCGCCTATATCGCCAAGGTCGTCAGGTCCGCATGAAGCTCCAGCAGATGGCGCTGCCATTCGACCCTGCTCCGCGCTTCGAGGCGGCCGATTTCATCGACGCTCCGTCGAATGCGGCGGCGCGTGTCTGGCTGGCGCGGCCCGCGGCCTGGCCGCTGCGGCGCCTCGCGCCATGGGGGCCGGCGGGCTGCGGCAAGACGCATCTGCTGCACGTCTGGGCCATCATGCACGGCGCCGAAGTTCTCCGCGGCGGCGATCTGGCGGCCGATCTCGTGCCCGACCTGCCAACCGGCCCGCGCGTGATCGACGACGCTGATCGTGCGCCCGAACTCGCCTTGCTCCGCCTGCTCAACACCGCCGCCGAGGCCGGCCAGGCCGTGTTGCTGGCCGCCCGCACCCCGCCCGGGCGCTGGCCGGTCGCGCTGCCCGACCTCGCGAGCCGCCTGCGCGCCATCACCGCCGTCGAGATCGCGCCCGCCGAGGAGGATCTGCTGCGCCTGCTGCTGCAACGCCTTCTGGTCGATCGGCAGATGGCGGTCGCCGAACCGGTGCAGGACCTGCTGCTCCGCCGCCTGCCGCGCACGCCCGCCGCCCTGCGCAGCGTCGTCGCCGGTCTCGATCGCGCCACGCTCGAACGCGGCGGCAAGGTGACCCGCCCGCTCGCCTACGCCGCCCTCGCGGCACTCGCTTTGTTGCCGGACGATGACATCACGGGCGAACCCACCGATCCGCTCTCGTCCAGTGCCGAGACGGACGTGTAGGAATGCGCAGACATCCCCCCGCCGCCGCGCCGGAGATTTTCACCATGAACGAGCTGCACGCGACCGCCTCGATGCATGTCCCCGGCAGCGCCTCGGCGGTCATCCACATCGCCTCCCTGCCGATCGAGGCCGGCGACCCCGGGCGCTTCATCAACCGCGAGCTTTCCTGGCTCGCCTTCAACCACCGCGTCGTCGAGGAGGCGGAGAACACCCGCCATCCGCTGCTCGAACGCCTCCGCTTCGTCGCCATCAGTGCCGCCAACCTCGACGAGTTCTACTCGGTGCGCGTGGCCGGGCTGATCGGCCAGGCCAAGGCCGGCTTCACCGCCGCCTCGCAGGATGGCCGCACGCCCGCCCAGCAACTCGCCGAGGTCGAGGCGCAGGTGCGCGCGCTGATGAACGAGCAGCAGCGCGTCTGGCGCCAGCTTCGCGGCAAGCTCGCGGAGTCCGGCATCGTGCTGACCGACACCGACGCGCTGTCCGACGAGGACTGCGCCTGGCTCGACGCCTGGTTCATGGAGCGCGTCTTCCCCGTGCTGACACCGCTGGCGATCGACCCGGCGCATCCGTTCCCCTTCATCCCCAACATGGGCCTGGTGATGGCGCTGCGGCTGACGCGCGAGGAGGACGGCCAGGGCATGCGCGCGCTGATCCCGCTGCCCGCGCTGGTCGAACGCTTCATCCGGCTCCCCGCTGGAGTTGCGGGCAGTCCGATCCGCTTCGTGCTGCTCGAACACCTGGTAAAACTCTCGCTGCACCGGCTGTTCCCCGGCTTCCGCCTGCTCGGCCAGGGCCTGTTCCGGCTGATCCGCGACACCGACGTGGAGTTCGAGGACGAGGCGGAAGACCTCGTGCGCTCCTACGAAACCGCGCTGAAACGCCGCCGCCGTGGCGTCGCCATCCATCTCGCCGTCAATGCCGGCATGCCGGAGGATCTGCGCGAACTGGTGATCGACGAGCTCGATGCGACCAGCCAGGAAATCTACGTCCATGACGGGCTGCTCGGCCTGTCCGACCTCAAGGAACTGATCGTCGACGATCGGCCGGACCTGCTGTTCCCGCCCTACACGCCGCGCTTCCCCGAGCGCATCCGCGATTTCGGCGGCGATTGTTTCGCCGCCATCCGCGCCAAGGACATCGTCGTCCACCACCCGTTCGAAAGCTTCGACGTCGTCGTCCAGTTCCTCCGGCAGGCGGCGGCGGACCCCAACGTCGTGGCGATCAAGCAGACGCTGTATCGCACCAGCCGCGACAGCCCGATCGTCAAGACGCTGATCGAGGCGGCCGAGGCGGGCAAGTCCGTCACCGCCATGGTGGAACTGCGGGCGCGCTTCGACGAGGAGGCCAATATCCGGCTGGCCCGCGTGATGGAGGCAGCCGGGGTGCAGGTGGTGTTCGGCTTCACCGAGTTGAAAACCCACGCGAAAATCTCGCTCGTGGTGCGCCGCGAGGGCGGCACGATGCGCGCCTACGCCCATTTTGGCACCGGCAACTACCACCCGATCACCGCCCGCATCTACACCGACCTGAGCTTCTTCACCTGCGATCCGGACATGACGCGCGACGCCGCACGGCTGTTCAACTACATGACCGGCTATGCTAGGCCGGAAACGATGGACGCGCTCGCCTTCAGCCCGCTGACCATCCGCGCCTCGCTGCTGGAACTGATCGACCGCGAAATCCTGTTTGCCGGCGAGGGCCGCCCGGCGACGATCTGGCTGAAGATGAACAGCCTCGTGGACGAGACCCTGATCGACAAGCTCTACGAGGCCAGCGGCGCCGGCGTGAAGATCACCGCCGTCATTCGCGGCATCTGCTGCCTGCGCCCGCAAGTGCCCGGCCTGTCGGAGAATATCCGGGTGAAGTCGATCGTCGGCCGCTTCCTCGAACACAGCCGCATTTCGGTGTTCGGCAACGGCCACGGGCTGCCCAGCCGGCACGCCAAGGTGTTCATCAGTTCCGCCGACTGGATGGCGCGCAACATGGACTGGCGCGTCGAGACCATGGTGCCGATCCACAACCCGACCGTGCACGAGCAGGTGCTCGACCAGATCATGGTGATCAATCTGCGCGACACCCTGCAATCCTGGGAACTTGGCGCCGACGGGGCGTGGCGCCGGATGGCCGCGGGCGGGGCGCGCAAACGGGTCAGCGCACATGATTATTTCATGACCAACCCCTCACTCTCCGGGCGCGGGTCGGCGGCCCATGGCGGGGCGATCGCCCCTCCGGTGCCCGTGCCGCGCCGTCCCGATCGTTTGACCCAGGATTAGCCGTGCCAAATCCCCCGACACCTGAAACCGGCCGTGCGGCCGTCGTCGATCTCGGCTCCAACTCGGTGCGCCTCGTCGTGTTCGAAGGGCGCGGGCGCAATCCGGTGGCGATCTTCAACGAGAAAGCGGTGCTGCGCCTCGGCCGCGGCCTGGAGACGACCGGGCGGCTGAACGACGAGGGCGTCACCCAGGCGCTCCAGGTGATGCGGCGCTATGCCGCGATCGCACGCGCCATGGGCGCGGCCCCGTTCGAGGTGCTGGCGACGGCGGCGGTGCGCGACGCACGCAACGGGCCGGAATTCGTCGGCCTGCTGAAGGGCCGCATGCCCGGCGTGCCCATCCGCATCCTCTCCGGCACCGAGGAGGCGGAGTTCGCCGCCGCCGGCATGCTCTGCGGCATCCCCGACGCGGACGGCATTCTCGCCGATATCGGCGGCGGTTCGATGGAGATGGTCCGTATCGCGAGCGGGGCGCGGCGGCAGTCGCAAACCCTGCCGCTCGGCGTGATCCGGCTTTCCGAGCGGGCGCAGAACGACCCGGTGCGCGCGCGCACCATCGCCGAAGCCGATCTCGCACGCGTGCCCTGGCTCGCCGAGGGCGACGGGCGAGACCTCTACGTCGTCGGCGGCGCTTGGCGCGCGCTGGCCCGCATCCAGATCGCCCGGGCCCGCTATCCGCTGAGCATGGTGCACCACTACATCATCGGCCGCGAGGAGGCGCGCGGCCTGGCCGAACTGATCGCCGGGGCGTCGCGGCGCGAACTCGAACGCCTGCCGGGGGTGCCGCGACGGCGGGTGGACGACCTGCCCTTCGCCGCCGTCGTGCTGCGCCGGCTGCTGCGGCTGACCGGGGCGGCCCGGGTGGTGTTCAGCGCCAACGGGCTGCGCGAGGGCTGGTACATGTCCCTGCTCACGCCCGAAACCCGCGCCGAGGACCCGCTGCTGGCGTCCGGCCACGACTACGCCCGCCGCTTCAGCCGCGACATCGAATTGCCGCCGGCCTTGGTCACCTGGACCGATCCGCTGTTCCCCGACGAGCGCGGCGAGGCACGACGCCTGCGGGTGGCGGCCTGCCTGATGTCCGACATCGGCACCCGCGACCACCCTGAATACCGCGCCGAACAGGCCTTCCTGCGCATCTTCCGCCAGCCCGGCGTTGGCCTGGATCACCCGGCCCGCGCCTTCCTCGGCCTGACCATGGCATTGCGCTACGAGGCCGAGCCGGACGCGCCGTTCCTCGTCGATGCGCGCCGCATGCTCGCGCCCGCCGACCAGCGCCGCGCCGAAATCCTCGGCCACGCCTTGCGCCTCGCCTACACGCTGTGCGCCGGCACGCCCGACCTGCTGGCGGCCACGCGGCTGGTGGTCGGCCCGAAGCTCACCTTGATGATGACCGAGGGGGGCGGCGTGTTCGAGGGGGAGAGCGTCACCCGCCGTCTGGAACGCCTGGCGGAAATCCTCAAGCTCGGCGCCAGCACCGACCTCGCGACAGCCCCCTGAGCGACCGGGCCCCACCAGTCAAGCGAAAGCAAGCGCGCCTCCGGCGGCAAAGGGGCAGAGCCCCTTTGATCCCCCCGACTTGCTTGCGCCGCAGGCATTCGGCATCTCGGACCTCGTTGCGATCGCGCCGAACGTGGGGCTTCGCCAGTGAACGCGGTGAGATCAAGGGCACTCAACCGAAGTCGGGGGGATCAAAGGGGCGACTGCCCCTTTGCCGCCGGAGGCGCGCTTGCCTCCGTGGCCCGCCCGCGGATCTCTGCTCAAATGTTCGGAGGAAATTTGGTGCGGTCGAGAAGACTCGAACTTCCACGAGGTTTCCCCCACAAGCACCTCAAGCTTGCGTGTCTACCATTCCACCACGACCGCACCGGGTAGGCGGCGGGGTATAGCCGAACCAATTGCGGGCATCAATGACCGAGTGCACAGAATCTACGACTAGCCTTGAATGGTGGGCGGCGCCGGGGCTGACACCCTACCCCGACGCCATCGCCGCGATGCAAACCCACGTCGCCGCCATCCACGCCGGCGCGGCGCGTGAACGCGTCTGGCTGGTCGAACATCCGCCGCTCTATACCTCCGGCACGTCAGCCACCGCCGCCGATCTGCACGACCCCACGCGTTTCCCCACCTATGAAGCCGGCCGTGGCGGCCAATGGACCTATCACGGGCCGGGCCAGCGCACCGGCTATGTGATGCTCGACCTTACCCGCAACCGCGGCCTGGTGCGCGCCCGGGACGTGCGCAGCTACGTCCATGCGCTGGAGGAATGGCTGATCCGCAGCCTTACCCAGCTTGGCGTGCGTGGCGAGCGCCGGGTGGGGCGCATCGGCATCTGGGTCGAGACCGCCACGGGCGACGCCAAGATCGCGGCCCTCGGCGTCCGCGTCACCCGCTGGGTCAGCTGGCATGGCATCGCCCTGAACGTCGCCCCGAACCTCGATCACTTCACGGGCATCATTCCCTGCGGCATCCGCGAGCACGGTGTCACCAGCCTGCGCGCACTCGGCCTTCAGACCACAATGGGCGAGGCCGATGCCGCCCTCCGCTCAACCTGGGCGGGCGTGTTCGGCGCCAGTCCCGGGCCGTGAACAGGCGGCCGCGTATCACCAGCCATCCACCCAGGGCCGCTTTTTGCCATGCCGCACCGGAGTGGGCGGCACCGAGCGCAGGCCGGCGGTGAGCGCGTGGACCACGTCGGTGGCGCGCACGTGCAGCGCGGGCGCTCAGCCTTTGACGGCGCCGAAGGTGAGGCCGCGGATCAAATGTTTCTGCACGAGGATCGTGAAGATCACCGCGGGCAGCATGATGCCGATGGCGCCGGCGGCGGAGATCGACCAGTAGTTGATGTCCTCGCCGCCATATTCGGCAATCGCCACCGGCAGCGTCTTGGTGCGGCTGCCGGTGAGGATGAGCGCGAACAAAAACTCGTTATATGCAAGTAACATGCTGAACAGGGACGTGACCGCGAGGCCCGGACGAACCGCGGGGAGAATGATCATCCAGAACGCCTGCCAGCGGTTGCAGCCGTCGATCAGGGCGGCCTCGTCGAGTTCGACGGGGACATCGACGAAGAAGCTGCGCATCAGCCAGATGGTGAAGGGCTGGTTCATCGCCACCATGGCCATCACCATCATCGGGTAGGTGTCGATCATGCCGAGCCAGCGCGCCATGACGAAGAACGGGATCGCCAGCAGGATCTGCGGGAACATGCGGATGGCGAGCAGGCCGAACAGGAGTTTGTCGGCGTGCCTGGTGCGGGTGCGGGCCAGTCCGTAGGCGGCGAGGGTGCCGAGGGGGACCGAGATCAGGACAGTCGCGGTGGCAATGATGGTGCTGTTCAGCAGGAAGCGGAGGAAGCCGCGTTCGATCCAGATCTGGTAGTGGAACTCGAAGGTCGGCTCGAAGATCAGCCGTGGCGGGATGGCGAAGGCGTCGGCCGGTTGCTTGATGGAGATCAGGAAGCCCCAGATGACCGGCACCAGATTGAACACGGTGAACGGCACCAGGAACAGGAGCAGCATGATCTGCGTCCGGCCGTGGCGGCTGGTCAGGAAACTGCGCATCAAAACGCCTCCCGGCCGCTGCGTTGCATGAACAGGATCAGGCCGGCGATGCCCATGGCGACGATCAGCAGCGTGATCACACCGAGTGCCGAGGCTCGGCCGATTTCCAGCAACCGGAAAGCCAGCTGATAGGTGTAGAGCGTGATGGTCTCGGTGGCCGTGCCCGGACCGCCGGCGGTGAGGACGTAGACCAGATCGAAGAAGCGGAACGCGTCCATCAGCCGGATCGATACGACGAACAGGATCAGCGGCGTCATCATCGGCAATATGACGTAGCGCAGGCGTTGCCACGGGCTGGCGCCATCGATGGCGGCGGCCTCCAGCAGGCTGGTGTCGAAACTCTGCAACCCCGCGTAGAGCACCAGCATCAGGAACGGCATGAACTTCCACGTATCAGCCAGGATCACGGAAATCTTTGCCCAGATCGGATCGCCCAGCCAATCCGGCGGGAAGATGTTCAGCGACATCAGCGTGGCGTCGAGCAGCCCCCATCTGCCGACGAATATCCATTTCAGAAAAATACCGCCGACCACGGGGGTCACGACATGCGGCAGGAAGTTCAGCAACGAAATTATCTTGACGCCAGACGTGAGCGCGTAGAGCGCCAGCGCCAAAGCAAAACCGACGAAAAGCTGGAGCGCCACGCTGCCGCAGACGATCACGAAGGTGGTGACGAGGTCTCCCCAGAAGCGCTGCTCGGAGAGGATGGCGGTGTAGTTGGCAAAGCCGATGAAGTTGACCTCGGGGCTGCCGAGGTAATAGTCGAAGAAGCTGTAATAGATAGCGGAGCCGAACGGATAGAACAGCACAAGCGCGATCACCGTGAAGCTCGGAAGCATGAATAGCCACATCGTACGGTGCATCCCTTCTTCGCGCGGCCGCTCAGCCCGCGCGGTACAAAGCCCTGGCATTGCCGAGGAAAAAGGCATGGCGCTGGGCTTCGGTGATGCGCAGCGGCATGGCACGGGCGGGGTCGTCGAAATCCCAGTGCGGATAGTCGGTGGCAAAGACAAGACGGTCCCAGCCAATCCATTCGATGACTTCGCGCAAATGCTCGCGCGGTTCGGGTTCCTCGATCGGCTGGGTGGTCAGCCAGACATGCTGGCGGATGTACTCGGATGGCGGCCGGCGCAGATGCGGGGTTTCGCTGCGCAGCCGGTGCCAGGTCCGATCGAGGCGCCACGCGAGCGCCGGCAACCAGGCGAAGCCGGCCTCGACGATGACCACGCGCAGGTCCGGCAGATCCTCGAACAGCCCCTCCACGACCATGCTGGCAAGCTGGGACTGGCAGCATTGCGCGTGGCCGGTCATTTCCTCGATGTAGAAACTCGGCCAGCCGCCGCTGGTGATGGGGTGGCCGCTATAGCCGAACGCATGGATGGCGACCGGCAGGCCGGCGCGGACGGCGGCCTCGAAGATCGGCCGGTAGCGCTGCTTGCCGAGCAGCTCGCCGGTGCGCCCGAGCAGCAGCACCTGCACGAAGGCCGGGTTCCCGGCGTAGTGCGCGATCTCCCGGGCGGCGGCGTCCGGGTCCTCGTAGGGCACCAGGATCGAGGCGCGCAGCCGGGGTTCGGGAGTGACGAGGGCGTGCAGCTGCCACTCGTTATTGGCATGGCACATCGCCGCGGACAGGCCGGGGTTGCTGAAGCCCTGGCCGCTCGGCGTCAGCGGATTGACGATGCCGAGCACGATGTTGTGGGCATCCAGATGCTGGTGGCGCAGGAAATCGAGGTCGGTGCCGGGATTGCCGCCGTTGGGGGGCCAGGAGTCGCGCCGTGCCGCATTGGGCTGCGCCTTGGGGTAGGGGTTGACGCCATTCTGGTGGCCCTGGCGCTGGCTCATGCCGTAGGTCTCGAGATAGTCCCGCCACCGCAGGGTCAGATAGGGATAGAGATCGGTGATGGCGGGGACCACCGGATGAATATCGCAATCCGCGATGGCCACCGCGCTGCGCGACAGCGTTGCTCGGTCACCGTGCTGCGTCACATCGACGTTCATGCCTGCGATCCCTGGGTCATGCGGATTTGTCCGGGGGAGGCGCGCAGCCTAGCATAGGTCTCGCGCGGGTTGTCGATCATCATCTTGCGCACCAGGCTGGCCGGCACGCCGGCCGGAATGGCGGCCTCGCCATCGAACTGCCAATGCGGATAGTCGGTAGCGAAGAGCAGCAGCGAATCGGATTGCAGGTGGTCGATCAGGCGGACCAGGGTGTGGCCCTCGGGCGCGTCGATCGGCTGCATCGAGAGGCGGATGTTGCTGTGCACTATTTCCATGGGCGAACGGTCTACCCATGGGACTTCCATCCGCAGGCCACGCCAGAACTTGCCGAGGCGCCAGAGATGGGCGGGCAGCCAGGAGACGCCGGATTCCAGCAACACCACCTTGAGGTCGGGGAAACGGTTGAACACGCCCTCGCATATCAGGCTGGTCACCTGGCTCTGGAACGCCTGCGCCTGGGCGACATAGTCCTCGGTGTAGAAGGACGGCCAACCGACGGGGGTCGGCGGATTGTGATAGGTCGAGCCGGCGTGGATGCCGATCGCGAGGCCATGCCGCGCGGCCGCCGCATAGATGGGCCAGTGCTGGCGCTTGCCGAGCGGGGAGGCACCGGAGACAAGCATCAGCACCTGCACGAAGCGCGGGTCCTTCGCACAACGTTCGATCTCGTCGACCGCGAGTTCGGTGTTCTGTGTGGGGATGACGATCGAAGCGCGCAGCCGGGGTTCGTGATCGAGCCACTCGGCCACCATCCAGTCGTTCACCGCGCGGGCGAAGGCCGCCGCGAGGTCTTCGCTGAACAGCAATTGGACGCCGAAGAGGCAGTTGGCGATGGCGATGCTGGTGCCGAACGGATCCAGGGCCTCCTGGCGCAGCCGGCCGAGATCGGTGCCGGCCCGCCCGCCGGGCGCCCGCCAGTCCGGGCGCGCGGTCAGCGGGGAGTTATGCGGATAGGAGATCGAGGCCAGTTCGTCCATGCCGCGCACCAGGGCCTGCTCGCGCCAGTGCTCGTCCAGATAGGGCAGGAGCGCCTGCAGGCTGGGCACCGCCGGATGGATGTCGCAGTCGATGCCGCCGGGGATCAATACGCTCAAGGCCGCCCCCCGACGCTTGCGGCATCCGCGATCACCGTGGTCATCCCGGTCCAGTCAATGCGCGCAAACCCCGGTCGGCGCACTACTTGTAGTAGCCACGACCGCGCAGGAAGTTCTCCGTTTCGGTGGCCGCGGCATCCAGGGCCGCCTTCACCGACATCTCGCCCGTCACCGCCTGCACGACGCGCCGGGTGATGAACTCGCCCACCGCATAGAATTCGGGAATGGCCGGGAAGGTGACGTTGGTTGCCATGGCGGCGGAGGCGGCCGGATAGAAACGATGCTTGCGCTGCAATTCCGGATCGTTCAGCACGCTGGCGCGCGGCGGCACGGTCAGGGCGGCACCCTCGCGCATGTTGGCTTCGTTGGTTGCCGTGGCGATGATGCGGAACAGCAGCTCGGGGTCCTGCTTGCTGTAGGCGGAGATGCCGTAGCCGTCGCCCGAGAACCGCGCCTTGCCGCCGGGTGCCACCACCCAGTCGATCTTGCCGATCACGCGCGACTGCTTGGGGTCATCCATCGAGTTGGCGCGGGTCGCCCATTGCAGACCCATCACCGCGGCGTCCTGCTGGAAGGCGATCGAGCACTCGTCGTTGGCGGAGGCCGTATAGGCGCGCTGGGCGTATTTGACCGTCTCCTTCAGCGCCTCGATGGCCGCCACACCCTTGGCGTTGTTGAAAATCGGCTTCCAGTCGGCGTCGAACCAGGCCGCGCCCATCGCGCCGATATACCAGTGCGCCTCGTTCAATCCGGCATCGACCGGCTTGAGGCAGCTGACGGTTCCCGCGCGCATGGGCGTGTTGAACAACTTCGCGAGTTCCTGGAACTCGGCTATCGTCTTGGGCGGCTGCTTGCCGGCCTGCTCGAACAGATCCTTGCGGTAGAACAGGAACATGACGTTCATGTCGGCCGGGACGACGTAGAGCTTGCCCTTGTAGCTGAATTTTTCCAGCACGCTGGCCGGATAGTCGTCCAGCTTGAACTCGGCGCGGAATTTCGCCCAGAGATCGTCCAGCGGACGCAGCCAGCCATTCTTGGCGAAGGTCTGCACGGTGGCTTCGCTGGCGTAGACGATATCCATCGTGTCGGACTTTGACGACAGCGCGATGGTCGACAGCTCCAGCGCCTTGTCGAACGGCATCAGCTGGGTGTTGACCTCGACGCCGGGCACCGCCGTCTTCATTTTCGCCGCCCAGTGCTCGAGCGCAGGGTAGCGATGGCTGATCATCTGCACGGGGCTCGCGGCCAGTGCACGCCCCCTGCCGGCCGACACGCCGCCAGCCGCGCCGGCCAGTGCAATGCCCTGGAGCACCCGACGGCGCTTGATCTTGTTGTCAGTCATTGTTCCACCCCGCGTTATTATGCACCACGACCGTTCAACCGGCATTGCCTTGGTGCCCGCCTTCCGTTGCCGCCACGACGCACGATAGCCATCAAACCGAACATTCGACAACAGTGAAATCGGATCGCCCGGTGCGCGCTACGCCAGTTCGGCGAGCGGGATCGGGGTGCGCACGTTGGGGATCAGCGCGATGCCGTAGAGTTCGCGCACCACCCCGCCGATCGCAGCCAGGCGGCAAGGCCGGGCGAGGCCTCGAACGCGTAGGGGGGGGCGGAGTCACCGTGGCTGGTGATGCTGGCGGCCATCGGGCCCGCTCAGCAGTCGAGCGTATGATCACGCTCCCACTGGCTGAGATGGCGCATGTAGCCGTCCCATTCCTGCCGCTTCAGCTTGGCGAAGGCGGCGGAGAATTCCTCGCCGAGCACCGCACGCAGCGTCGTGCTTGCCTCGAAGGCGCGGATCGCGTCGAGCAGGTTCAGCGGCAGCCGGCGCGCATCGGGCACGGTGTGACCGGCCGCGTACATGTCGATATCCAATCGCTGCCCGGGATCGCGGGCGTTGGTGATGCCGTCCAGCCCGGCCGCCAGCAGGGCCGCGTGCAGAAGGTACGGGTTCACCGCGCCGTCGGGCAGCCGGTATTCGATCCGCCCGGCGCCGGGCACGCGCACCATGTGCGTGCGGTTGTTGCCGCCCCAGGTGATGCTGCTCGGCGACCACGTCGCACCCGACAGCGTCACCGGCGCGTTGATGCGCTTGTAGCTGTTCACCGTCGGATTGGTCAGCGCGCACATCCCCTCGGCATGGGCCATGATGCCGCCGAGGAACTGATACGCCAGCGGCGACAGGCCGAGCGCGTCATCGCCCTTGAAGGCGTTGGTCTCGCCGCGCCAGACCGAAACATGCGCATGGCAGCCGGAGCCGGTGAGGTTGGCGAACGGCTTGGGCATGAAGGTCGCGCGCATGCCGTGCCGCTCGGCGATGCTGCGGACCATGTATTTGAAGAACACGTGACGATCGGCGGTGATCATCGCCGGCGCATAGGCCCAGTTCATTTCGTACTGGCCGTTGGCGTCCTCGTGGTCGTTCTGGTACGGCGCCCAGCCGAGTTCCTCCATGGCGTCGCTGATCTCGGCGATGATGTCGTAGCGGCGCATCAGGGTCAGCTGGTCATAGCAGGGCTTGGATTGCTGATCCGCTCCATCCGCGATCGCCAGGCCGTCGGGCCGGATGAGGAAGAATTCCGGCTCCACGCCGACGCGCATCTCCAGCCCCGCCGCCGCGGCCCGCGCGACCATCCGCGCCAGCACGTTGCGCGGCGCCTGCGCGACCGGCTTGCCGCCCATCCACGGATCGGCGGCAAGCCAGCCGACTTCGGGCTTCCACGGCAATTGGATGAGGCTCGCCGGGTCGGGCATGGCGAGCATGTCCGGATCGGCCGGCGTCATGTCGAACCAGGTGGCGAAACCGGCGAAACCGGCGCCATCCGCGGCCATGCCGTCGATGGCGCTGGCGGGCACGAGCTTGGACCGGAGCACGCCGAACAGATCGGTATAGGCAATGAGGAAGAAACGGATGCCGCGCTCGCGGGCGATCTCGGAGATGGCGCTCATTGGCCAGGGATCCAGCTTGTCCCGGCCAGCGGAACGCGCGCCATGGCGGCGGCTTCGACGGTGAGTGCCACGAGGTCCTCCGGTTCGAGATTATGGACATGGCTCTTGCCGCAGGCGCGCGCGATGGTCTGCGCCTCCAGCGTGAGCACGGCGAGATAATTGGCGAGGCGGCGGCCGCCGAGCACCGGATCGAGCCGGGCGGCGAGGGCGGGGTCCTGCGTGGTGATGCCGGCGGGGTCGCGGCCCTCGTGCCAGGCGTCATAGGCGCCGGCGTGGCTGCCGAGGGCGGCATACTCGGCCTCGAACGCCGGATCGTTGTCGCCAAGGGCCGCCAGCGCCGCGGTGCCGATGCTGACCGCGTCGGCGCCGAGGGCGAGTGCCTTGGCGACATCGGCGCCGTTGCGGATGCCGCCGGAGACGATCAGTTGCACGCGCCGGTGCATGCCGAGTTCCTGCAACGCCTGCACCGCCGGACGGATGGCGGCGAGGATCGGCAGGCCGACATTCTCGATGAACACCGTTTGTGTCGCCGCCGTGCCGCCCTGCATGCCATCGAGCACCACCACATCCGCCCCGGCCTTGACCGCCAGCGCGGTATCATAATAGGGCCGCGAGGCACCGATCTTCACGTAGATCGGCTTCTCCCAATCGGTGATTTCGCGCAGTTCGAGGATCTTGATTTCGAGATCGTCCGGCCCCGTCCAGTCCGGATGGCGGGAGGCGCTGCGCTGGTCGATCCCCGCCGGCAGCGTGCGCATCGCGGCCACGCGCTCCGTGATCTTCTGGCCCAGCAGCATGCCGCCACCGCCGGGCTTGGCGCCCTGGCCGATGACGATCTCGATGGCGTCGGCGGCGCGCAGATCGTCGGGGTTCATGCCGTAGCGGCTGGGCAGATACTGGTAGACGAGGGTTTGCGAGCTCCGGCGCTCCTCCTGCGTCATGCCGCCATCGCCCGTCGTCGTGCTGGTGCCCGCGATCGTCGCGCCGCGCCCCAGCGCCTCTTTCGCCTGTGCGGACAGACTGCCGAAACTCATGCCGGCGATGGTGATGGGGATGCGCAACTCGATCGGCTTCTTGGCGTGGCGGGCGCCGAGCACCACATTCGTTCCGCACCGTTCGCGATAGCCCTCCAGCGGGTAGCGGCTGATGCTCGCGCCCAGGAACAGCAGGTCATCGAAATGCGGGAGCTTTCGTTTCGCTCCATAGCCACGAATATCGTAGATGCCGGTGGCGGCGGCGCGGCGGATTTCGGCCAGCGTGGCACGGTCGAAGGTGGCGCTCTCGATCGGCGCCGGGCGGGGATGTTCCATCAATAGGCCGCCGCGTTGTCGACATGGAAGTGATACAGTTTGCGCGCCGACCCGTAGCGCCGGAACGCGCCCACATCGACGGCCCCGAACCCCGCCGCCGCCAGCCGCGCGGCCAAAGCGGCGCGATGTTCGTCGCGCATCGGCTTCTCGATGCAATCGGCCCCCAGGCTCGCGACACTGCCGCGCACGAAGAGCTGCGCCTCGTAGATGCAATCGCCAAAGCTCTCACCAGCGTCGCCGAGCACCGTCAGCGTCCCCGCCTGCGCCATGAACGCGCTCATATGGCCGACATTGCCGCCGACCACGATGTCCACGCCCTTCATGCTGATGCCACAGCGCGCCGCCGCATTGCCGTCGATCACCAGCATGCCGCCATGTGCCGTCGCCCCCGCCGCCGCACTCGCATCGCCGCGCACATGCACGCACCCGGACATCATGTTCTCCGCCACCCCATTGCCCGCATTCCCCTTGATCACCACCGTCGCACCCTTGTTCATCCCGGCGCAGTAATAACCGACATGCCCCTCGATCTCGATGCGCACGGCGGCATCGACGCCGGCGGCGAGCGCGTGCTGCCCGCGCGGATTGAGCACGCGCCACAGCGTCCGGTTGTCGTTCGGCGCCAGTGTATGCAGCGCCGCGTTCAGGCTGCGGACGGTTGTCGCCGCGACATCGAAGACCTCGCTCACGTCGCGTGATCCCCTGATCACGCCGCATGTTCCCAGGCATAGACGCGCGCCGGCTCCGGCTCCCACACGCGCGCGCCGGCGATCCCGGGAAGATCAACCAGCGCGCGGTATTCGCTGCCGAACGCCACCCAGTCATCGGTTTCGGCCATCACCGCCGGCTTGCAGCAGATCGGGTCACGCAGCACGGCAAACCCGGTGCGCGTGCCGACGACAAAGGTGTAGAACCCGTCGAGGTCTTTCAGCCCAGCATGCAGCGCGCCCTCCAGGCTGTCGCCCTCGCGCATCCGCCAGGACAGATATGCCGCGGCGACCTCGGTGTCGTTCTCCGTCTCGAACCGAAATCCCTCGCGCACCAGCATACGACGCAGCGCGTTGTGGTTGGACAGGCTGCCATTATGCACCAGGCACTGGTCGATCCCCGTCGTATAGGGATGCGCGCCATCGGTCGTCACCGCGCTTTCGGTGGCCATGCGCGTATGGCCGATGCCATGGGTGCCGGCCATCGCGGGCAGGCCGAAGCGGGCGGCCACCTCGGCGGGCAAGCCGATCTCCTTGTAGAGTTCCATCCGCCGCCCCTCGCCAACGACTTTTACCAGGGGGGCGCAAGCCGCCAGCGCCGCACGGATGCTCGCACCCTGCCCGGCCTCAACATGCAGCACCGCATGGGTATCCCGCACCTCCGCGGTCACGCCGAGCGCCGCGGCAATGGCCGCGAAATCCGTGTCCGCCGGGCCGCGAATGGTCAGCTTCACCCCCGCCTCCTCCGCGCCATACACGGCAAACCCCGCACTGTCCGGCCCACGATCGCGCATCGTCGCCAGCATCCCCGCCAGCAGCGCGCCAAGCTCCGCCGTCATCCCCGGACGCTTGAGGAACAGACCGACAATTCCGCACATGACACGTCTCCGAAAGGGCCGCCCGGAATGTAACCGGGCCGCCGCTAGCCGACCAGCACCGCCTTGCCGATCACCTTGCGGTCGATGATCGCCTGGATTGCATCCGCCGCCCGCTCCAGCGGAAACCGATGCGAAATCCGCGGCTTCAACTTGCCTTCGCCGGCCAACTGCAACAGCGCACGAATATTTGCCGCCGCCAGTTCGGGCTGGAACTCGGTCACCCCGCCAATCCGCACGCCCACCGCCTCGGCGCCCTTGATGAGCAGATGGTTGGTCTTGGCCAAAGCCGGCGCACCGCCGAGAAAGCCGAGGATCAAGAGCCGGGCGCCCCAGTTCAGGCACCGCATCGACTCGTCGAACACCGCCGCCCCGATGGGGTCGTAGACGATATCCACCCCCTTGCCGCCGGTCAGCCCCTTGACCACCTCGCGAAACCCGCCGCGGTAGTCGATCGCATGGTCCGCCCCCTCGGCCAGGCAGGCCGCCCGCTTCTCCTCCGTGCTCGCCGTGGCGATCACCCGGGCGCCGAACAGCTTGGCGATCTGGATGGCCGCAATGCCGATGCCGCCGGCCGCACCATGGATCAACACCCAGTCGCCGGCCTGCAACCGACCCTTCTGCAACAGCGCGTGATAGGCGGTGTGATAGGCGCCCTTGAACACCGCCGCCTCCTCCAAGGTCAGCGCGTCCGGCACGAGATCGCAATGTGCCGCAACGGAGTTCGCCAACGTGCAGAACGCGCCGGGGCTGTGCCGGCTCATCACCCGGTCACCCACCTTGAAGCCGCTGACCCCGGCGCCGACGGTCACCACCACGCCCGCGGCCTCGCTGCCCGGGATGAACGGCGGCTCCGGACGGAACTGGTAGGTGCCGGCGAGCATGAGCACATCGACATATTGTGCCCCACGCGCCAGCAACTGCACCTGGATTTCCCCGGCGGCCGGCGGCGGCGGATCAGGCAGATCGCGCCATGCCAGAACCTCGGGCCCACCAAACGCCTCGCACACCATGGCCTGCATCACTGCTCTCCCGATTTCGACGACGTCTATAGCGCGAAGGTCAGCAGGGAGAACAATCAGGCCTCATATCCGCCGCACCGGGATCGACCACGCCAGCACCGCGCCACCTCCCGCAAAGCAGGCGATGGCGAAGAAGGCTGCGCGGAAGGCGCCGGCGATTTCGGATTGCACGACGGCAAGCCGCTCCGGTGCCACGTCCGCCAGTGCGCGCGGGCCTTCCTGGATGATGCGGCCGAACAGATGCGCCACATCCAGGTCCATCGCCGCCAGCACGGCGAACAGGACGGCGCTCACCAGGGCGGTGCCGGTCGCGGCGCCGATCGAGCGGGAGAACTGCACCGAGGCCGCAGCGGCGCCGAGCAGGGCTGGGCCGGCCAGGAACTGCACCGTCGTCGTCACCACCGGCATGGCGGTGCCCGAGAACACCGCGATCGCCGCGAACAGCCAGGGCAACTGCGCGAAGCTCAACGCGTCGCCGAACAGAGCGAGGCCGAGCAGCAGCAGGGCGACCATGGGCATGCCGATGGAGGGAATGATTGCCGTGCGCCCGGTCTTGCTGATCAGCCGTCCCGTGATCATCGAGCCGACGGCGATCAGGGCGGTCAGCGGCAGCAGCAGCAGCCCGGCCTGGGCCGGGGTCGCGCCACGGGCAACCTGGAGGTAGATCGGCAGGAAGGTGATCATCGAGACCAGCGTCGCGCCAGTGCAGGCGGCCAGCGCATCGGTGCGCCAGACCGCGGTCTGGGCGAGAAAGCGCACGGGGAGGAGCGGGTTGGCGACGCGCTTTTCCTGGCGCAGGAGCAGCAGCAGCGCCGCCACCGCCAGGGTGGCCAGGCCGAGACCGACGGGGATGGCCGCGAGGTCGAGGTGGCGCGCCTGGTCAAGCGCCAGCAGTGCGGAGGCGATGAACAGCGCGAACAGGCCGAGGCCGACGAAGTCGAAATGGAGCCGCCCCGGCCCCTTGCCGCGCACGGGGAGGCGTGTGGCCAGCAGCACGGCGCCGATGGCGAGCGGGATATTGACCAGGAATACCGCCCGCCAGCCCCAATGCTCGGTCAGCCAGCCGCCGGCGACCGGGCCAAACATGGAGGAGCAGACAAAGACGGTGGCGAGGTAGCCCTGGTAGCGCCCGCGTTCGCGCGGCGGCACTGCCTCACCGACGAGCGCCTGCGAGAGCGTCATCAATCCGCCGCCGCCGAACCCCTGCAATACGCGGGCGAGCAGCAGCATGGTCATGCTCGTTGCGGCCGCGCACAGCACATAGGCGGCCATGTTCACGCCCAGCGAGATGAACAGCAGCTTGCGCCGCCCGAGCGCATCGCCGAGCCGGCCGTAGACGGGCGCCGAGATCGTCGCGGCGACGAGGTAGGCGACGACGACCCACGAGACCCGCTCGACATCGCCGAGCGACCCCGCGATCGCCGGCAGGGCGGTGGCGACGATGGTGCCGTCCACCGAGGCCAGGAACATCGGCAGCACGACCGTCGGCAGAACCGTGAAGAAGGGGTTGCGCGGCTTGGCCGCAGCGGCCGTATCGGTCAGATGAGGACCTCGCGGCCCATCTCCAGATACTTGTCGCGCCGCCGCATCCGCAGACTCGCCGCATCGAGGGCGAGCAGCGGCGGCAGGGCGGCGGCCACCGCGTCGCCGACGGCCGCGATCGCGCCATCCGGCTCGCGATGGGCGCCGCCGAGCGGTTCGGGGATCAGCGTGTCGATCAGCTTGAGGCGCTTGAGGTCCTCGGCGGTGAGTTTCAGCGCTTCTGCCGCCGCCGGCGCCTGGGTGGCGTCCTTCCACAGGATGGCCGCACAGCCCTCGGGTGAGATCACCGAATAGATCGCGTGTTCCAGCATCAGCACAATATCGCCAGCCGCCAGCGCGATCGCGCCGCCGGAGCCGCCCTCGCCGATGATGGTGGCGATCAGCGGCACGGGGGCTTCGAGGCAGGCCTCGATGGAGCGCGCAATCGCCTCGGCCTGGCCGCGCGCTTCGGCGTCGATGCCCGGAAAGGCGCCGGAGGTGTCCACGAAGGTCAGCACGGGCAGGCCGAATCGGCCGGCCAGCTCAATGAGCCGGCGCGCCTTGCGATAGCCCTCGGGCCGCGCCATGCCGAAATTATGGGCAACCCGGCTTTCCGTGTCGGTGCCCTTCTCGGTCGCCAGCACCACCACCGAGCGGCCGCGAAACCGCCCGAGCCCGCCCACGATCGCCGCGTCGTCGCCGAAGGCGCGATCCCCCGCGAGGGGCGTGAAGTCTTTGATAAGCGCTGAAATATAGTGCTTGGCCTTGGGCCGATCGGGATGCCGCGCGACCTGCGTCTTCTGCCAGGCCGTCAACTTGGCATAGATGGTCCGCAACTGCCGGTCGACCTTCTCGGTGAGCTTGCCGACCTCATCGGCAATGTTCAGACCGTCGGCTTCGGACATCTTCCGCAGCTCTTCGATCTTGCTCTCAAGCTCGGCAACCGGTTTTTCGAAGTCAAGGAAATGGCGCATGGATCGGGGCTTTAGCACCTGCAGCATCGCAGGTCAGCCCCGGCGTCGGTGGGGAGGAGGCTTTGCCAACGCTCCCGGCGAGATTGCGGGACTGCAGCCGGCGGAGCCTTGCTTTCCGCCTCACGCTTGGCACACTGCGCGCATAAGGAGAGCCCCATGAGCATTAAAAACTTCGTGATTTCGTTGTCGGCATGATCGGCGCGGTGACGGCGATGACGCATGACATCCCCGTGGTGCCCAATCTCTGGCCGGCGCCGGTTTGAGCGATGCCGGTTGAAATCATCCGCCGCGACGATGTGCTCGAGTTGTGCCTGCGCCGCCCGGAGCGCGGCAATGCCCTGAGCGCCGAGATGGTGGCGGCGTTGCGGGTGGGGATCGCCGGGGCCGACGACCCGGCGATCCGCCTGCTCGTGCTGCGCGGCATCGGCCGGAATTTCTGCACGGGTTTCGATCTCGCCGGCCTCGATACCGCCTCGGATGGCGATCTGCTGCTGCGCTTCGTGCATATCGAGCAGATGCTGCAAGCGCTCCATCACGCGCCGGTGCCCAGCGTGGCGCTCGCGCAGGGCCGCATCTTCGGCGCCGGCGCAGACGTGTTCGCCGCCTGCGGCTGGCGCATCGCGACACCCACGGCGCGCTTCGCCTTCCCCGGCGCCCGCTTCGGCCTGGTGCTCGGCACGCGCCGCCTCGCCGGGGTGGCCGGCGTGCAGACCGCGCTCGACCTGACCCAGCGCGGCCAGACCATCGCCGCCGACGCCGCATTCTCCTGCGGTCTGGCAACGGCTTTGGCCGAGGAGGCGGAGTGGGGCACCGGGATCGCCGCGATCCTGACCGAGCTTCGTGCCACCCCGCGGGACACCGCCATTGCCCTGCGAGACGCTGTGCGGCCGGACACGCGCGAGACCGATCTCGCTGCCCTCGTGCGCAGTGCCGCCTTGCCCGGCCTGCGCGACCGCATTGCCGCCTATGCCAGCCAACGCACGGCGGCACCCGCCTCTGGAGCGACCGCATGACCATCGCCACCCCGTTTGCCGAGTATGTCGGCGAGGTGCTGCCCGCCTGGATCGACGGCAACGACCACATGAACATGGCCTATTACGTCGTCATGTTCGACCTCGCGACCGATGTGATCTGGGACGCGCTGGGCATCGGCATCGCCTATAAGCGCGCGACACGCTGCGGCACCTTCGCGGCCGAGGCGCATATCCTCTACGAGCAGGAAATGCGCGTCGGCGAGCGTGGCCGGGTGCATAGCCGCCTGCTCGGCGCCGACAGCAAGCGGGTGCACGTGACGCATGAGCTGTATCGCGAGACCGACGGCAAGCGGGCGGCGGCGCAGGAGTTTCTGTTCCTGCACGTCGATCTCGAAGCCCGCCGGGTCATTCCCTGGCCGGCGGAGATTTTTGCGCGCCTGCAGGAGGGCGTACGGGCCCACGCCGCCCTGCCGCCACTGACCTGGACCGGCCGGCGGATCGCGCTTCCGCTACCCGTGGCGGCCTGAGCAGTCACATTCCCCACCCCGTTCGCGGCCTTCGAAGGCGCGGTCAAACCCGAGTGGATCGACCTCAACGGCCGTCACCTCCCAGATTGCACCCTTCGACGCCATCACCGCCGCCACCCTCGGCCATCTCTGGATCACCACCGAGGGCAACCGCCGCGTCCAGCAGATCGACGCCGGGCGCGCCGCTCGCGATGCCGGCGTAATCGCGATGGGCACAGAGATCGCGGCACTACGCGCGACCTCCGGCGGGCTCGATGTGAACCGGTAGAACGCCCACCTGTAACCCGCCGCCGTCGCGCTATATGATGACCCATGCCGTTCGACGATCACAGTTTTCCCTCACCGTCGCCCGACCCGGCCGCGGGCAACCGGCGCCGTGTGGCGCGCTGGCTGCTGGCGCTGTGCGCGATGATCCTGGTCATGACCGGTCTCGGCGGCGCCACGCGGTTGAGCGGTTCTGGCCTGTCGATCATGGAATGGGCACCGATCATGGGCACGCTGCCGCCGCTGTCGGAGGCGGAATGGCGGCGGCTCTACGCGCTCTACCAGAGCGTTCCGCAATATGATCTGGTGAACAAGGGCTTCGGGCTGGACGGCTTCAAGCAGATCTTCTGGCTCGAATGGGCGCATCGCTTCTGGGGCCGGATGATCGGGCTGGCGTTCGCGATCCCGTTCGCCTGGCTGGCATGGCGCGGCGCGATCGAGCGCCGCCTGTTGCCTCGCCTCGGCGTGCTGTTCCTGCTCGGCGGTGCCCAGGGCGCGGTCGGGTGGTTCATGGTCGCTTCCGGCTTCTTCCCCGATGCCACCACCGTCTCGGTCTACCGCCTCGTATTCCACCTCGGTTTCGCGCTGCTGCTTTACGGCGTATTGCTGTGGACCGCGCTGTCGCTGCTCCGTCCGGATGCCACCGCCACGCCGCCCGCCCTGCGCCGCCTCGCCG
This sequence comes from Rhodospirillales bacterium, assembly GCA_043744375.1. Taxonomy (GTDB): domain Bacteria; phylum Pseudomonadota; class Alphaproteobacteria; order Acetobacterales; family Acetobacteraceae; genus CAIYPH01. The sequence goes on from JAYTUU010000057.1 coordinate 24,858, forward strand.
GGATCAGCTTTGCCCTGATCGTGCTGTCCATCGTCGCCGGCGGCTTCGTGGCTGGGCTGCGCGCGGGGCTCACCTACAATACCTTCCCGTTGATGGATGGCCGCTTGATCCCCACGGGGTATGCCGACCTCGCGCCGCTCCTGCGCAACCTCACCGAGAACATCGCCGCGGTGCAGTTCAACCACCGCCTTCTCGCGACGCTCACGGCCGTAGTCACCCTGGCGAGCGCACTCTATTGGCTGCCCCGCCTGCCACGCGGGCCGGCCGCCCATGCTTTGTTCGTCCTGGTGCTGACCGTGCTCGTACAGTACGCACTGGGTATCACCACCTTGCTCTGGGTCGTCCCGTTCGCCCTCGGCACCGCCCATCAGGTCGCCGCCGTGCTGGTTCTGACCGCCGCCCTCATGCTGCTCCACGCCGTCCGCAAGCCTCGCTGAACCAAGCAGGAAACCCCGCCGATGTCCGCTCATCTCGACAGCCCGCTCGCCGTGACCGACCGCCTGTTCTTCGACCGGCCGGACGCCGCACTTGACCGCGACACCGCCGCTCGCCTGCTCGGCCAAGGGCTCGCCGGCGCGGATGACGGCGAACTGTTCCTCGAATATCGGGAGAGCGAGAGCATCAGCCTCGATGATGGCCGCATCCGCAGCGCCGGGTTCGACACCGCGCTGGGCTTCGGCCTGCGCGCCGTCGCCGGCGAGGCGACCGGCTACGCCCATGCTGGCGAGATCACCGAGGACGCACTGAAGCGCGCCGCCGCCACGGTCTCCGCCGTCGCCGCCGGCCATTCCGGGACGTCCGCCGAGCCGCCACGCGCCAGCAATTCCCGCCTCTATTCCGCCGCCAACCCGCTGACCTCGATGGAATTCGCCAAGCGCACGGGCCTCCTGGCGGAGATCGACACGTATGCCCGTGGCCGTGACAGCCGCGTCGGCCAGGTGATGGCCTCGATCAGCGGCGAGTGGCAGGCGGTGCAGATCATCCGCGCCGACGGCACCCGGGTCGCCGATCTGCGTCCGCTCGTCCGCCTCAACGTCTCCGTCGTCGTCGAGAAGGACGGGCGGCGGGAGACCGGCAGCTACGGTACCGGCGGGCGCTTCGACCATGCGCGCATCACCACCGAGGAAATCTGGAAGGGTGCCGTCGACGAGGCGCTGCGCCAGGCCCTTGTCAACCTCGACAGCCGCGCCGCGCCGGCCGGCGAAATGCCCATCGTGCTCGGCCCGGGCTGGCCCGGCATCCTGCTGCACGAGGCCATCGGCCATGGGCTCGAAGGCGATTTCAACCGCAAGGGCACCAGCGCCTTCGCCGGCCTGATGAACCAGCGCATCGCCTCCCCCGGCGTCACCGTCGTCGATGACGGCACCCTGCCGGACCGCCGCGGCAGCCTCACGGTAGACGACGAGGGCACGCCGTCAGGCCGCACGGTGTTGATCGAGGACGGCTATCTGCGCGGTTATCTGCAGGATCGGCTGAACGCGCGGTTGATGGGCGTGCGCCCGACCGGCAATGGTCGCCGGCAGTCCTATGCCCACGCGCCGATGCCGCGGATGACCAACACCATCATGCTCGGCGGCCAGCACACGCCAGAGGAGATGATCCGCTCGGTCAAGCGCGGTCTCTACGCGGTGAATTTCGGCGGTGGGCAGGTCGATATCACCTCCGGCAAGTTCGTGTTCTCCGCCAGCGAGGCGTACCTGATCGAGGATGGCCGCGTCACCGCCCCGGTGAAGGGCGCAACGCTGATCGGCAATGGGCCGGATGCGCTGACACGGGTAGACATGATCGGCAATGACCCGGCACTCGACCCGGGCATCGGCACCTGCGGCAAGAATGGCCAGGGCGTCCCGGTCGGTGTCGGCCAGCCGACGCTGAAGCTCGCCGGCCTCACGGTGGGTGGCACCGCCGCCTGAGGCCGCCGCGGCTCACCCAGCGGTAGCGGGCGACGGACGACGGGCGCAACCCAACGTTGCGTTCATCTTTCACGCGATTACGCCGGTGTGTTAATTCTTTATTAGCCAGTTCGCATCAAGATGGGCCGGCGGTCGATTCGGCCGGCGACGAGCCTGCATTCGCGCTTGCGTTCCCGAGCGGAACGCGGCGAAATTCACCGTGCGTGATCCAGACTCGCGAATCGGCGAATGCGTAGGGTCACCGAAGCGAAAACTCCTTCGCAAACAAACACATCATCGTTAAATATTCGTCTGTCGTGCGTTTTAACGCCGTCTTAACGCCGTTAAAACGCGCACACGCACAAGTATGTGAAATCTTCCTTGCATCAACCGCAGCGGGCAGCCCCACGCAGCCCAGCGAATGCCAGGAAGGACTAACACCATGACCTCCATCGTTCTCCCCACCACTGACGCCGGCACCGTTCGTCTCGGCGCGGTCGCTCGCACCGTGCCGACCGCCGACGCCGGCAAGGTTCGCCTCGGCGCCGTCGCCCGCACCCTGCCGACCGCCGACGCCGGCAAGGTTCGCCTCGGCGCCGTCGCCCGCACCCTTCCGACCGTTGACGCCGGCAAGGTTCGCCTCGGCGCGGTCGCTCGCACCCTGCCGACCGCCGATGCCGGCAAGGTTCGCCTCGGCGCCGTCGCTCGCACCCTGCCTGTCGCACGCTGACCCATTGCGGCGGCGCCGCAAGGCGCCATTCCAACGGGTCAGGAATCGGATAAAGTCGTTGAAACCGGGCACCGCCCGGTTTCTTCGTATAGCGACAACCGCTCCAGCGCATGGCGACCAAGAAGGCGATTCCCGATGAACAGCCCTGACGCGTCCCCCAAAAACCCGTCGCAAGCCCAGCCGGCGGCAACGCCACCCGAGCCGCGTGTCACCTTCTTCCGGATGATCCCCGAGGCCCGGCTGCCGCAACGCGCCGATCGCTCAGCCGCGGGCAGCCTGCCGACGCGTGCCTTTCGCTATTGCGAACCCGTGACCACTGCCGCAGCGTTCGGCTACTACGTGTTCCCACCGATCAATTTCAGCCTGATGTGGGACGGCCACGACATCGTATGGACCTATGACGGCAACGAGCATGGCTGGTTGCCTCTCAAGATCGCCCAGTTCCCGCATTTCGCCGCACATTTCGACGAACGCGTGCCCGAGGAAATCCGTGGCTTCTCGCCGCCGTTCCTCGCCGCCCTGCAAGAACCCGGCCTGGTCAACATCTGGTCCGGCATCATCGCCCGCACCATCCCGGGCTGGAGCCTACTAGTGCGCCCTTGCGCTAATTTTCCGCGCTCCGGCGGCTATGATCTGTTCGAGGGCGTCATCGAGACCGATCGTTGGTTTGGCCCGCTGCTCACCAACATGCGCCTGACCAAGACCGACCAGCCGATCAGCTTCACGACCGAGCTGCCACTGTTCCAGGTCCAGCCGATACCACGCGAGGCACTCAGCGAGGCCGAGCTCAACAACTACGGCATCGTCAAGGAAATCGAGCACCTGCGGCCGGAGGAGTGGGACGATTTCTACGATACCGTCGTTCGCCCGAACGTCACCGAAAACCGCCCCCGCGGCGAATACGCCGCCGCCGCACGCCGCCGCCGCAAGGCCCAGGAAGACTCCGCGTAAACGGACAAAAAGTTTTTGCTTCTTTTTTCAAAAAGAAGGCCTTCAAGAGGTTCTTTTTTGAAAAAAAGAACCAAAAAACTTCTATCCGTTTGTCATCCGGCCGGACCTACTCGGGCACCCCGGCCGCCCGCAGCCCGGCGATCACGATATCGCGATGCGCATCGCGCTCGAACG
>JAYTUU010000058.1:0-28501 GCA_043744375.1 Rhodospirillales bacterium
TCGCGCATGAAGAACTGCTCCGGCCCGCGATCGGGGAAGCACTGGTGGCAGCGGACGTTGGAGGCGCGGGTGCAGAGCGACTTGTCGGAGCGCCGGAGCATGTGGCCGTCGGCGGCGCAGATGCTGAGGAATTCGTGGAAGGTGAAGACAATTTTCGCGCGCGGCAGAATGCGGCGGGTCAGCGGGATGAGGTTGATGCCGAACAGCAGAAAATGGTGGAAATGAACCACATCGGGCTGGAGGGTTTCGAGGAATTCGGCATAGGCCTCAATGAGTTGCGGGCTGGTGGCCTTGTTCCAGGTGTAGTCGTAGTCGCGGTTGAGATAGACGTATTCGTTGGGTCGGTTGTCGTACCCGGTGATGCGGGCGCCGGGTTTGTAGAGGGCGGCGAAGCGCGGCTCGATGGCGGCGAGCAGGACGGGCTCGATGCCGGGCTGGGCCTTGAGGCCCTCGAACAGCTCGTAGCAGATCTGCTGGGCGCCGCCGCGGACAAGCTCGGGGTGGAACAGGCTGAGGAGGAGAACTTTCATCGGTCAGATATCCAACTCGTCGAGGCCGTACGGGTCCACCGGCTCGGCCTTGCTGCCGGTGATCAGCGGGTGGGTCGGCGTGGGGCCGAGCAGCTGGGTGTTCACCAGGTCCCCCCAGCGGCGCGAGAACAGCCAGCGATTGACCGCCGAGCCGCCCTCGTGCGGTGGCAGGCGGGTGGAGCCCTTGCCCTCGAAATGCCAGAGCCGGATGTCGTGCAGCCAGGGGGCGGTGCCGGCTTCCAGGCTTTTCAGGCAGAGATCGGCGTCCTCGTAGTGGCCAAACACGAAATCCTCGGTGAAGCCGCCGAGTTTTTCGAACCAGGCGCGGTCCGACGAGATGAACGCGCCGGTGACGGCGGGCACCGGGCGGGCGCGCAGGAAGGTGGAACTCTCCGGCGGCGCGCCCTTGCCGTAATGCTCGACGCGCAGCAGCTGGCGGCGCTTGAGCACGCCGTCGACCACCGAGATGGAGTCGTCGCATTCGAAGAACATGCCGCCATGCATCAGCGAGCCGTCATCGTAGTAGAGCGGCACGCCGAACAGCCGGGTCTGTTCGGCCGGGGCGCTGTCGAGCAGGGCCGTGTGCTTGGCGGCCCAGTCGGGGTCGCGCGGGAAGACGTCGGGGTTGACGTTCATGATGCGGTCACTGCGGGCGACGCTGAGAGCGATATTGTTGGCGGCGCCGAAGCCGGCATTGCCCGGCAGCACGACGATGGTCTGGCAGACGCCGTAGATGAAGCTGCCGATGCGGGCCTCGCGCATCAGCGCCTCGCCCAGTTCGGGGCTGTTGGAGACGTAGATGAACTCGTAGTCCTGGATGCCCGGCAGGCCGGAGAACAGCGCGTTCTGCGCCCAGAGATACTCGGACTTGCCGTAGAGGCAGACCACGATCGAGCCGCGCAGCTTGCGGCGCGGGGTGCCGAAGCGCTCGTGATAGGGGGCGGCGAGCAGGCGGCCGGTGATGCCGCGGTTGAAGGCGACGAGCTGCGCGCCCATGCCGTCATCGAGGCAGGCGATGCGCTCGACGGCCGGGCTGCCGTGGAAATCGGCCTCGGCGAGGCGGGTGAGCAGGACGTTGCGCAGTTCGAGCTCGGCGAGCTGGCGGACCGGCAGTTCAAAGACGAGTTGGGCGCCGTTCTTCAGCCACAGCTCGATGGCGCCCTTGCCGGTGCTTTCGATACGCTCGCCGCTGTAGAGGAAGGCGATGAAGCCGAAGCGGTGCGGGATCGGCTTGCTGATGGCGTTCTCGACGTCGCCGCGGCGGATGCGGATCATCGTCGAGGTGTCGAGCACGATGCGCCAGCCGGCGGTGCGGATGCGGATGAAGTTGAGCGGGGAGGACGTGTCATCGACCCAGCCGATCAGCAGGATGGCGCCGGTGGGGGAAACCAGCAGCGCCTCGCAGGAGAAGGCGATGTCGCTGGTGACGCCGAGATCGGCCTGGCCCCGCGCCTGCGGGCGGATCAGCAGGTTGCGCGGCTCGACGGGGGTGCCCGGCAGCGCGCGGCCCTCGCGGAAGCCGTAGGCGACGAAATGATGGTAGCCGGAGGGCACCTCGCCGCGGCGGATCGACTCCGCGACGTCCGGGTTGAGGCGGAGATAGCCGTCCTCGTCGAAGGTGACGCGGTCGATGACGATCTCGCCGGTGGCGGAAACCTCGCTGCCCTGGGCTCCGCCGACTGCGGCTTCGCCCATTTCTTCCAGGATGCGGGCGACCTCGTCACTCATGCGAAACCCTCTTGATCGGCGGCAGAAAGACGCCCTCCCGCGGAAGGACGGTGGTCGTGCTACTCAGCGGCGGGAGGCTCAGCTTGCGGCATTCACGCTGAACAGGTCGAACCCGGGATAGGGCAGGCGGCCCTCGCGGAACCCGGCGATCTGGTAGTGCTCCTGGGCGGAGGCATAGACCTTCTTGCTGATCGCATCCTTAACGTCGGGATGGGCTTCGAAATACCACTCCTCGTCCACCTTGATCTCGCGGGGCAGGCGGTGTTCGAAGTAGCCGAAGCGCGCGTAGTGGTGCGCGGCGCTCTTGACGGCGCCGCTTTCGATGGCGCCGACGATGTCCGGGTAGGTTTTCAGATACCAGCCCTCGTCGACGCTGACATGCTGGAGGCGGCGGGCCATCAGTTCGAAAAACAGGAACTGGTCGACCGCGATGTAGCCGGTGCGGGTGGAGGGGACGACCAGCTTGCGGGCGAGCAGCTGGCCGTAGAGCGGCAATTGGAGATCGGTTTCGCGGCTCTCGCTATTCGTTTTTGTATCGGACATGGCGTCGGCTTCCTTCGTCACGCGTTTCGCCCCGCGGCGCACGGGACACGCGATGCCCGTGCGGAGGGATATGTTCCACTATTGGCACTGCTCGCGCCGTTGGAGCGCTCATAGCACAGGCTCGCGCGGTTGGGAGAGGCGATTTGCCGGGGCGGTAGACGACATGTTGAAATCGCCGTGTTCGCCGCTCATCTCAAGGAGACACGCATGACCCGATCGACCCGCTGGTTCGAGGATTTTCAGCCCGGCGACGTCGCCAGCTTCGGGGACCACGTGATGAGCGAGGCGGAGATCATCGCCTTCGCCACGCAGTATGACCCGCAGCCGTTCCACCTCGACGCCGAGGCCGCAAAATCCTCGATCTTCGGCGGCCTGATCGCCAGCGGCTGGAATACCGCCAGCGTGGTGATGCGGATGATCGTGGATCACTATCTGTTCACGGAATCGAGCATGGGGTCGCCGGGGATCGACGCGCTGCGCTGGCTCAAGCCGGTCCGCCCCGGCGACCGGCTGCATGTGCGCATGACCGTGCTGGAAAGCATCCCCTCGCGCAGCAAGCCGGACCGCGGCGTGGTCCGCTCGCGCACCGAGGCACTCAACCAGAACGGCGAGGTGGTGATGAGCATGCTCGGGATGTCGATGTATCGGCGACGGCCGATAGAGTGACGCGATACCGCTAAGCAGAGATTCGCAGGTTGGCCAACGGAAGGGCATGCGTTTGCAGCGACGGCAAGCGCGCCTCCGGCGGCCAAGGGCCAGTGGCCCTTGGAACCCCGGACTGCTCGCGGCCGGCCGGGCGGCCTTCGGTGAGCCCCGCGATCTCGCCGCATTCACGGGCGAAGCCCAAACTCCCGCGCGATCGCAATGCGGTCCGAGATGTCGGTGGCCTGCGGCGCAAGAAGTCGGGGGGATCAAAGGGGCGTGCCCCTTTGCCGCCGGAGGCGCGCTTGCCTTCTCTGGATGCCGTTGGCCAACCTGCGAATCTATGCTTAGGCGGCGACGATCGCCAGCGTGTGCAGGGCGACGGCGAGGTAGCGTTCGTCCTGGGTGGTGGCATCGATCAGGCGCAGGGAGATGAAGTGCGAGGGGTCGATGGCCAGTTCGTTCAGCCCCGGTTTCAGCGTCACCTCGACGGTTTCTCGGGTGCACCACTGGTCGGCGGCGAGCGCGCCGGAATGCGCCACCGGCACGCCGTTGATGCGGATCATCAGGCGATCGACCGGGTATTTCGCGACGACGCAGTAGAAGCGCAGCCGCAGCTTGACGGCGCCGGCGTGGCCTGGGGGCGCGAGGAAGTGGATGCGCGCGGGACGGTCGGATTTCAGCCAGGAAAAGTCGTGGCTTTCGGTCTCGTGGAAGCCCTGCCGTCCGGGAATGGCGGCGATCGCGACGATGGTGTTGAGCGCCGGGCGGAACACGGCGCGGCCGGCCTTGTCGCCGACGCCATCGCCGTCGCTCACACGCCCGCCCGCGCTCGGCCGGTCACGCAGGCGGGCACGGAACAGTGCCGCGGCGCGGGCGTAGAGCGCGATGTCGAGGGTGTTGAGTTCGACCACACGGCGGATCGCCTCGACGTTCTCCTCCGCCTCGTCCTGCCCGGTGGTGTTCTTGACGTATTCGTCGAGCGGGTGCCCGACGCCCCAGAGGGTGCGCAGCATCGTCAGCGTCGGCCCCATCTGTTCGACCAGGCCGAAATCCATCGCCTCCAGCGCCGCCAGCGCGTGGCCGAGCATGGCGCCGGGGTCGGCCGGCTGCCAGAAATCGGGCATCGTGCCGTTGTTCATCGCCGGGTCGCCGCTCAGCAGGCGGCACATGCCGTTATGGGTTTGCGCGACCACCATCGGCGCGCGCGCGGTGATGAACTCGTCGAAGCCGAAGCCCTCGGACAGTTCCATCTCCTCTTTCAGCGCCGGCGGCGCGCGCTGGAGAAAGCGGAACAGCGAGAACACGCGGGCCACCGGCTCGCGCAGCAGGGTGAAGGGGCGGAAACGGTCGAGATGGCCGGCCAGCAGATGCAGCGGCAAATGGCCGGCCACGCAGGCGACAGCGCCGAGACGATGGGCGACGAGGGCGTCGATCTGGGCGGCGATATCGGGGGCCCCGCCATCGAGGCGCAGCACCTGGTTCTCGCCGAACAGATTCTGCAGGGTGAGCAGGAACGAGGTGCCGGCGGTCTTGGGAATATGCAGGAACAGGATCGGGCGCTCGGCCGATGTGCCGGGGGGCGCGGCAGGAGGCGCGGCGGCGGTCATAGACCGGGCCGCTCCGGGCGGCGCTGCTTTTGAAACCAACTCGCTGGCCAAGGGACGCCTTCCGTTGATCCTGGCACTCCGGCAATGCGTGCCGGCGTGCATACTAGAGTAACGTCATGCGCGGAAATCGCCGGGAATGCAAACCGCACGAAACACAATGTTTCAGCGGGTTGCGGGCATGCGCGCAGGTGTTCCCGGCCGAGCGATCGGCATAGGCATGGGGGAGGGCCATGCCGTATGTTCGATTTTTGTTCCATGTCGTCAAACCTGAAATCAGACCCGCTTCTCCCCAGGCACCGGCACCTGCATCTTCGGCACCTCCATCTCCGGCACCTCCCCCTCCGGCAGCTCCTCCGCCGCCATCATCACCGGGCAAACCAGCACCGCCAGCCGGCTGCCATCCGCACCACGAAACTCCGTCTGCGCACACACGCCCGCCGCCAGCAGCAGCGCGAAAATCCCGGCGATACTCATCGCTCCCCCCCCGGCGCGCTGCGATACAGCAGCTCCGTTTTCGTCGCACTGCCCGAGCTCGACCCCACCCAGTACGACACCACCGCCGTCGCCATCGCCGCCAGCGTGCCCAGCAGCATGTTCAGGATCGTCTCGCTGCCCAGCGGCAAGGCCCGCGTCAGCGCCGCCCACATCACCACCCCAAAGGTCAGCAGCACCACCAGGCTGACCACCGCGGGCGCCCACTGCACCGCACTGCCGGCCTGCGCGAGGCTGACCGTCTGCGCCCGGGCATCCGCCACGTCTTTCAACTGCGCGGCCAGCATCGCCAGTTCCGCCGCCCGCGCCGCCTGCTCCTGCCCGGCCGCCAGTTCCGCCAGCCGCACCCGCAACTCGGCAGCCAATTGCGGATTGCCCGCGATCGCCTGCTGCGCCACCGCGGCGTCCGACGTGCCGGTGACGATCTGCACCGCCTGCGCCACGGCCGCGGCCGTCTTCTCCCCAGCCGCCCCGAACAGGAACCGGCCGATCTCCGGCGCCAGCGATATCGCCAGCGGAATCAACGCGCCCATGATCGTCCCCTATTTGTTGGAATGCCACGCGATGCTGACCACGAAGCCGATCCCGGCCACCACCGCACCGCCCAGCCAATGCACCAGCTTCATCGCGCCCAAGCTCTGCGCCAGCGTGCTCACCACGCCATCGAGCTTGTTCTCGATCGTCGCCATCCGCGAGGTCGAGCCGATTTCCAGCCGCTCGATCCGCCCCTCTATCGCCGCCACCTTCGCCTCCAGGCGGCCGAGCACACGGGCCAGTTCGCCATCGCCGAAGGGAACCGGATGATCCACCATCGCGCTAACCCAGCAACGCGCGTTGGAACCCAGCACGAAATCCCAGGCCACCAGCGCCCACCAACAATGGTCGCAGCGCGGCCGCCACCAGCGGCGCGATCCGCCCAAGATTATTCGGCCCCGACGGATGCAGCGCCAAGCCGTCCGCGCCATAGGACACATCGAAAAACCCGGTCGTATCGATCCACCGGCACGCCGACGGATTGCCGCACGCCGCGATCGCCGCCTGCAAATTCGCCGCCTGGTTGCCGTTGAACGGCCTGAGCACCGCAATCGGCACCCCCGGACACGCCGTGATAATAGAATTCAACACCGATACCATCGCCGCCACAGTATTCGTTGCCCCGTCATTGGTACCGATATTGAACACCACCAGCGCCGGCGCGGGCGTGAAACTGCGCGCCACCCCGCCATAAAGCAGCGCGTACGACGTCCCCAACGGCGGCACCCCGCCCGAGCCTGTCACCGAAAGTCCGGTCGCCCCGAACCCGACCACGCCGATTTCCGCCCCCAGCAGCGCACCCAGGCGATGCGCCCAGCCCATCATTGCATCGTTGCGATCGGTATCGTTCGTCGCACTCTCGCCGAGCGTGCGCACACCCTCGGTGATGCTGTCGCCGAACACCAGCACACGGATCGGCGCCGCCCCCGGTGCCAGCGCCGCACCGCCAGCCGACAGCACCAACCCGGTGAACACCACCCGCGTCGAGTTCCCCGCATTCCACCGGTTCTGCGTCTCAGTGGCCGATTTCACTACGACCTCCAGCAGATGATACGGCACATCCGCATTCCCCGCCGTCGCCGCCGGGATGGTGCAAGGCACGCTCGCGGCCACGCTGGCCTGCGTCCACGCCCCGTTATCGATCCGCCACCAGATCTGCGAAGCCGGCGCAACCATCCCCGAAACATCGAAATTCAGCGCGCATGTCGCACCGCTGAACAGAGTACGGAAATAGGCCCCCGGATTCACTGTTATCGCTGAACCCGCCTGCACGTTCCACGTATACGGCGAGTAAGTGATGGCCGCGCTATCCGGCGCCAGCATCACATTGAAGCTGCCAGACACCGCTACAACTGACGTCGCGTTCGCTTCCTGCACGCTCACCGTATGCGGCCCGAGCGCCGGCGCGGCCACTGTGAACGCATACGCCCCGCTGCCAATCGTCGCCCCCCCCGCCGCCACATACGTGCCGGCATCGAAGCGATAATTCAGTCCCGTCGGCGCAACCCCCGCATAGGTGCCACTGATCGTTACCGTCCGCCCCGCCAGCACGCCCACCGGCGTGTTGACCGCAAGCGAGCTCGAAACCGCCGTGAAGGCGCCCGAAACCGCCGTCACCGCCGTGTCGCTGCTCTCCTGCACGCTCACCGTATGCGTGCCCACCGCTGGCGCCGGCACGCCAAAGCTGAACGCACCGCCGCCGATCGTCGGCCCGCTCGCCGCCACATAGCCCGCGGCATCGAAGCGGTAGTTCAATCCCGCCGGATCCTGCCCGCCATACGTCCCGCTCACAACCATCGCGGCGCCCGCCGTCACCGTCCCCGGATTGGCCACGCTGATCGCCGGCAGATCGGAGACAACCAGGTCGTCCACGCCCATGGCCGCGGACGCCGCCGTGTCCAATCCATAGTATAGACCCGCATATCCCGCCGCCGAGATCGCGCTGTCCGTCAGGCTGTACTGCCACGTCCCCGGCTCGCTGATCCGCATCGGCCACAGTTTGACGCTGATCGCACTGCCCTGGATCTGCGCGCGCAACACCACCGTATCGCTGGCGGCAAACGCGATCCCGACGATCGCCGAACTCACGCCGATCAGCGAATAGCCACCGCCAGCGCGTTTGAAGATAAGAAACCGCAGGCTCCCGAGCGTGTCGGTCTTATCAACAAGAATCGTATACCCGTTGCTATAGCCTGCATCCATCCGCAGGAGCACACCGATCATCGGCGCCGCTGACGCCACCAGCCCGGGGATCTTCTGCGTCAGAGACACCTGCATGTCCGCCCGCGCCGTGATGCCGCTGAGCAGCGCGACATCGCCATCCGCCTGGCTCACCGACCCCAGGCTGCGCGCATGGCCGGCCGTCGGCTGCGTCGTGCCGACCTGCCAGGTCCCGACCTTGTTGGCCCAAACCGCCGGCAGAACCCCAACGCTGGTCGCGTCGAAGCCGGTGGCTCCGTCGTTGCTTGTATAGTAAATTGTCACGCTGCGTTGCTCCAATCTGCCAGCTGTGTCGGGAACTCCGCCTGCCGCACCGTCAGCGTCCGCTCAGAACCATCGGAACAGCGGCGCACCGGAGGAGGCGGTGATGTAGATCATCTGCCCGCCGCTCAACGCCTCATCCCAATTCGGCCCCGTCGCCGTCTGCGACACGGTAAATACCGGCGACGGCGGTGCCGTCGGCGCCGCGCCCACGATCGTGAACGTCACGCTGGCGGCAGCGGGAAGATAGAACCGCGCACCCACCGCGCCATCCGGAGCAGCCCCGAGCGCCGTCCCGTTCGCCGAGCCAGCCGGCACCGCCATCAGCGCACCGAGGCCGGTCGAGGGATTGTTCGAGAGTATTGTCATGTATATCCCCTAGATCATCAGCCATGAGGCGAGCGCTTGCGACCAGCTCAACGACACCGCCTCCCGCAACGTCGCGGAACTCATCACCACCGATGCGTTCACGACACCGTCGATCGTCGCCCGCAACGTCACCTTCCCGATGCCGAACCGCTTCACGATAATCGCCTGCCCGTTGAACGACCCATCAGCCAGCGTCATCACCACCGCCACCGCCGAGTTCACCAGCGCGACACTGTCACCCGGTGAAATCGCACCCGCTGCCAGATAGGTCGTGGTGACCGTTGGCGCCGCAGCCACGCCGCTGATGTCGTTGGCCGTCAACTGGCGGAACACCGGCGCCGCCGCGGCACCACTCGCCGGCCCCGCCAACACGCCGAAAGCGGCCACCGTCCCACCAACCGAGACCACCTGCGACCAGTCCGTTCCAACAACGTTCCCGGAGCCCGTCGTCAACCGCGTCCACCCCAGCGTCAGCAGGCTGCCCGCGAGGGCCGGTGCGGCATTGCGCACGAAATGTCCGCTCAGCCACTTCCCCGTCGAAGGCATCGCCGTCGCCGCACCCGTCGGCATCGTCAGTATCTTGCCGAAATTCGTCGAGCCTGGGTTGCTCTCCGCCTGCGTCAGCAGCGTCCCGGCCGACGCCCGGATCTGGCCGACGCCCTTGTTGGTCGTCGAGAACCCCGTGGTTGCCGGGTCGGCCTCGACGATATTGCCCTCGAAAAGCCACCCGCTATTGGCAACATCCGTGGCGATATCGCTGTCGCGGCAAAGGTTGCGGAACACATTGCGCCGCACCACCACGCCACTGCCGGCCAGCGCGCGGATCCCCGTCGGCTCCCCCAACGAACTCCACGTCCCGTTGGCGCCACGGTTGGCGGCCCGGAAGAACGGGTCGAGATCGAAAATATTGTCGTCGATATAGGCACGCACCGTCCCGGTCGTATTCACCACCACGCCATAGCTCCGGCAATCCACCACCTGGTTGCCGCGGAAGACAATGTTCTCCAACCGTGTCGCCTGCTGCAACGCAAGCCCGCTGTTCATCCCGCGGATCATGTTGCCGCTGATCAGCACGTCGCGCACAACGCCACCCTCAACGAGGATCGCGTGATCGCGCATGTCGCTCTCCGCCAACTGCGGATTGATCCAGCCGGTGCGGGTGAACATCTGACCGAAACCGTAATCGGCGTAGCGCGCATACACGCGCGGCACCGTCACGGTATTATTCGCCGCCGGCAACGTCCGACCAATGAAGTTGTCAGACACAATCAAAGAATGCGCACCCGGCGTCGCCACCGTCGAAAGAATACTATTGGCAGAGAAATACGGGTACGGATCAACAATAGTAGAGTTGGAGTTCTTCGCCTCCCCCGGCACCGCCCCCGCCGTCCCCGCCCGCGCGCTGGTGCCGGTGATGCGGATGCCCGGTGCGTTCTGGTTGAGGTTGTCGATGTTCCGCCGATCGATGGTGTTGGTCACCACGTTGCCGCAAATCAGCGACACCGCCGCCGCCGCCATCCCCTCGATCGCGATCCCCGTCACCGGCTCGCTGGCAAACGAAATCCCCTGCGCCCGACAGCAATCAACGACATTCCCGATCACCGCCGTCGCCCGCGGAGACAACACCTTGATGCCCTGGCAGCCGAACACCCGATTGTTGGAAATGATCACATTCTTGCGGACCACCCACGGGTCATAGATGTCCGAATGGATCGCAATGCCATCATCGTCGCAGTGCTCGACCGTGTTGCCGTCAACCGTCACCGCGGAGCACTGGGACAGATTGATGCCATCGCGCGCACAGTAACGTACGACACACCCCCGGACGGTAACGTCGACGCAATTCCGCGCCACAATCCCCATCACCCGACTATATTCGACGCAGATGTTCCGGAACTCCAGCCCATCGACGAATATCATCAGGAACGGATAATTCGACCCCGCACCGTTCGCGCTCCAGCTGCCCTTGACCGTGAGATCGGAGAACTCGATGTCAGAGACCCGCGCAGCGCCAGCTCCGGTCGAGTTGAACAGGCTGAAATTGGTCGTGTCATTCCAGATCACCTGCGTCAGATGGCGCCCTGCCCCGCGAATGCGCGTCCGTCCGGGCACCAGCAACGGGCCCGCAAGCGTCGCGAAGTTCCAAACGCCGGCCGCCAACTCCACCGTCGAGCCCGGCATCGCCGCCGCCAGGCCCAGCGCCATCACCATCGCATTCGTCGCGTCCTGCCCGGTCGGCTTGGCGCCCAGCAGGTCCGCGACATGGATCACCTCACCTCGCATCTCGCCCAGGGCCCGCCCGACAGCGCCGCTGAGGCCTGCCGTCACACGCAATCCCGAACCATCGAGACCGGACACATCGGCGCCGGTCAGCGCGGCCCCGGCGACAACCTGTCCCTTGGCGTTGACTGTGACTTTCCCAAACACCCCGGCCGTCGTGATGTCCGGCAGCACCACGTTGACGATGTCGCCCGTCCGCCCCGCGCCGGCCACGTCGCCGGTCAATCGCAGCGTCGTGTCGGGAATATGCGCCTGGACGAACGCCGTTGTCGCCAGCACATCGCTCGCGCTGGAGAATGCCGCCGTCGGCGCCGTCGGCGCCCCGGTGAACGCCGGGCTGGCAAGCAGCGCGACCACCCCCGCATCGACGCCGATCTGCCCGGCCGCCACCGCCAGGCCCGCCCCGATCCCGATCGGCTCCGGTCCGCCACTGCCGAACCCGGTCCGCCCAAGTAACGTCCCACCGGCAATCGTCAGCTTCGGCTGCACCCCGGCCAGCAGCGTCCCCACCGAGACAACAGCCGTCTCGCCGTCCTGCTCCACCAGGAGCAGATCATCCGCGGCCACTACGGGCAGCTGCGGCAATTGCAACATTGTCGGCATGAAAACTCCTTGATGCAGTCGCCAGAGCATGATCCGTGCTGATGGGCGCACAGAAAATGCTCTAGCCCTTTGTTTTGGCGAGCATCCTAATCCGACGGGTGATCCCGTCAGGTCGGATGATGCTCTAGACAAAGCCGATTCAGGCCACCGCGACCCAGCCGCTCGACCCCGTGCCAGACTGCTTGATCCAATATGTCCCGCCCGCACCGCCATCCAGATTGCGCCAATCGGAACCCGGCGATGCCGCAACGACCCCCTGCGGGGAACCGCGCCCGACCCCGCTGGAGCAGCCCACCGCCTCGCCCGGCGCCACCCGCCGCACCTGGCCGGCCAGCGTGTGGCTCGCCGAGAACTGCCCCGCTCGCCACCCGCCATTCGCCACCGTCCAATCGATGTCACTGCCCGCCGGCATCGTGATATCCACACCCGTCCAGTTCCCCTGGGCGGGCGATGCCCCCGCGGCCGTGAACCGAACGGCCGCGTCGCAACGCACCCGCAACCGTCGCTCCTCCGGCAGCGGCAGGCCCGCAGAGGCAACCGCCGTCGCACCCGTGCCATTTCCCGCAATGGTCACCGGAACGGCCACCCCGAACCCGCCATACCCCGAGCCTGCGGCGCTCACCACCGCCCCGATGATGACCCCGTCGCTGATCACCGCCTGGGCCACTGCCCCGCTGCCGGTGCCGCCGATGGTGATGCTCGCCGACGTATATCCGCTGCCTCCCGCCGTAATCCGAACAAACGCGATCTTCCCCGCCATCTGCGACTGCCGGCTCGACACCATCGCGCCGACCCCACTCGGCGCCGCAGAGATCGCGATGTCATCAGCGATGTCGGGAAACACCACCTGCTGAAGCCCGCCAACCAATGCGGGATTGCAGACCTGCCGCGCCGAGAAATTGTACCGGTTCCCCTCGACCAGAAGACTATCCGTATCGGCCCAGAGACAATTCCCCACCAGCCCCGTGCCGACGAAGTGATTGCGCGCGACATGGACCAGCTGCGGCCCATCGCGGAGCCACACACCACCCGCCGCGCCGGCCATCGTGATCCAATTGTTGCACACCGACGTCCCGCTGCACGCCATCCCGAAATTGCCACCCGCGCCGTCGGTCTCAACATTGTTGACGCTGACAGCGAACACGCTGCAATCCTGCATCCGATTCCCATCGACCCGAACAAACTGCCCGCCACCGCAGTTGATCCCGAACAGCGCGCCGGAAATCATGTTGTCCCGAACGTCCAGGCCGATCGATCCGCCGCAGTCAATTCCATAAACCGCAGCCCCAGTCACCGTGTTCGACGACACCGACGAGTAGGCGGCGTTCGCCAACACCCCGCCGCCGCCGCTCGTACCGACCCCGTTATTCGACAGCACATTGCCCTGCACCGAGATCGCGTTGCCGGAGATCGCAACGCCATAGATCGTGTTGTCATGGCAGACGTTGTTCGCCACCAGCACGGCGATCGCGTCAGGATTCGCATTGCCCCAGCGCGCCGGCTCCGCATTCGTTGCGTTGAAGTTGCCGATCGAGATGCCGCGCTGGTTGGCCCAGCAACGATTGCCGCTGATCAGCGCCAGCCGTGCCTTCCTGGCGAACGCGGCGTCGTTGTAGTCGACAACGATCCCATAGCGCGCATTGCCAAACGCGCGGCACTCCGCCACCAGCACGCCCGAGCACGCCTGCACCCATAGGCCATGGGCCGCGTTTCCGCTGAACGTGCAGTCCCGCACGACGTGCTCGGTCATCGCAGGGTCACTGCTCTGGAACACCAGGCCGGACCCCAGGCTCGCCCCGCTCGCATTGCGGAACACGCACCGATGGAAGTCCGAACGCAGGCACTGGCTGGTCACCAGAACCCCCCAGCTCTCCACCGCGACGGTCGCGCCATTGGCATCGAAAACCACGCCCTCGGCGCGAAACCCATCGCCCTGAACCGAAATCCAGGCGCCATTGCCGGCCTGCGCCGCCCGCTTGAGCACCGTGGCGCCGGGCACCCCGAGCATCGTCACGCCCACGCGCGCAATGGTAAACTGCCCGTTCAGGACATAGGTCTTCGCCCCCAGCCGCAGCGGCTTGCCCGACGCGACCGCCGCCGCAAACGCCGCCGTGTCATCGGTAGCCCCATCCCCACGCGCGCCGAATGCCTCGACCGGCACCATGTCCCCCGTCACATCGGCAACGCTGCGCGCCGTCGTCCCGCCGGCTGCCGTCACCAGCGCACCCGACACGTCCACCGTGCCGAGCCCACTCAGCCCGCCGAGAAACGCCCCGTACGACAAGGCAACGTTTCGGCCGCCCTGCGCGAAAGGAACCAGATCACTCCCAGCCGGAACCGCGCCCTGCGGCAACGCCGCCACATTCAGCGGCGTCGTCACGGCCGACAAAGTCCCGCCCTGCATCACCAGATTGGTGCCCACTGCGACCGCCTCCGGCGCGCCCGTCCCCGCACTGAGCCGCCCGAGCAGCCGCCCGGACGCCAGCGCGA
The DNA here is from genome assembly GCA_043744375.1 of Rhodospirillales bacterium. Lineage (GTDB taxonomy): Bacteria > Pseudomonadota > Alphaproteobacteria > Acetobacterales > Acetobacteraceae > CAIYPH01. The sequence goes on from JAYTUU010000058.1 coordinate 14,303, forward strand.
TCTGCGGCTGCAACCCGGCCACAACCTGGGCCCGCGTCGCCCGCCGTGCCGCGCCGTTCTGGCTCACCGGCAGCAAATCCCCATCGGCGATCGCAGTCGCCGCATGCAGCATGTCGATCGAGGGCATTGTTCAACTCCCAATCAGGATCGGATTGCCGTTCTGGTCCGTGATCAACACGCCCTGATCGGTCGTCAGCGAGGCCGACGGTGAAACCGCCGATGTCAACGACAAGACCGGCAGCACCACCGCGCGGCTGATCGACCGTCCACTCTGCGTCTCGATCTGGATTTGCACCGTATAAGCTGTCCCGGCCCGCCCGCCGGAAAACCAGAACACCGCCTGGCTGCCATCGGCCACCAGACTGTCAACGGCCAGCTCGCCCACCCCGGCCGGACTCACGACCGCCGACAGTGCAACGATCGCATCGCCCTCGTTGCCCTTCAACGCGGCAGCCACGTCGAACTGGTAATCCAGCACGTCGGCCGGGTCCTTCGCCGGCCAGGCAAGCAGCGCCGGCGACCCGGCAACCGCGCCCCGCGGCACCGCAACGAACCCCTCCAGTGCCAGATATCGCGCCGTGCTCGGACGCCAGACATGCGTCAAGATGCCAGACATGCTGTAGCCTCCGTACTGATGTGGTTCAGCCCTGCGCCTGCAAAGTCGCGATCTGCGCGGCGAGCGCCGCCAGCTGCGCCTGCAACCCCCCCAGCGTCGGCAGCCCCCCCAGCGTCGGCGGCGCCAGCACATCGGCCACCGCTGGCGGTGCCACAAACCCGCCATCCACCTCAACCCAGCCCACCTGAACCGGCAAGCCCGTCACGTCGAGCCACCGCAGCGCCGGATGAAACAACGCGCCCAACTCCATCGCCGTCGAGTACAGTTCGGCCACAACACCCGCGTTCACGCGTGCATAAGTCTTCATCTTCAATACTCCACGATCACGATGCCGGCGCCGCCAAGCCCACCCTGCGCCCCGGTCCCGCCGCCGGGCGCACTGCACCCACCGCCGCCACCGCCGCCGCCATAGCCCGGCGCCGAAATCGCCTGGACCAGCCCCGTGCTGCCCCGCCCCGCACCCGGCCCGCCACCATCGCCACCGCGCCCGGCCTGCACATTGGCATCCGTGCCCCAAGCCCCCGCGAACTGCACGTCCCCGCCCACGCCGACGCCACCACCGGCACCGGCGCAAACAATGGCGGCCACACCGCCAATCCCGCCATTCCCTCCGGTCGCCGATACATACGCCCCAAAGCTCGACGTCCCGCCCGCGCCGCCAGTCGCCGGCGCCGCGGCGGCAACGCCACCGGCCCCCACCGTCACCGCAACGACACCGCCCGCGACCAGTCCTCCGACGACCTTGACCGCAACGCCGCCCGCCCCGCCGCCGCCGGCCGGCAGCGTCGCGTGCATTCCGCCCGCCCCGCCGCCGCCGATCACCGTTACCTTGGCGCGCGAAACGCCCGCCGGCACCACGAAGTTTCCTGCGGCCGTCATCGCGGCAATGGCGGAAAACCCGGGCCGCAACGCCGGCAGCTTGTACGCCAGCACCGCCCCGGTCGGCACCGCCGAGATGTACCCGGCCGTCACCTGCGTCTGCCCGTTATTCACCAGAATGAGCGCCAGCGCCGTCCAGCCGACATCAACCGGGGGCGGCAACTGCGAACCAGTCACCGCCGCCGATCCCGCCTTCAACTGCAACTGAACACTCTGCCGCCGCCGCGTCGGCTGGGCATTGCCGCTGTTGTTGACGCCAAGAAACGGCTGCGTCGGATTGGCGGCGTTGTAGTATGGCAGCACGACGGGATCGACATCCGCCTCCAGGAACGCCGCCTGGAGCAGATAGACAACCGTCTGCCCGCTCACCGCCGGTGCCGCCAGCGCGAATTCCACCGGCGCGAGATTGATGCCCATCTTCATCAAAGGCGCGCCGGCCACCGCCGCCATCGAGCCATAGGCATTCTGATCCACCACCGAAAGCTGCGTGATGCTGCCTGGCCCCACGCGAACCGACAGCCCGACTGGCACGCTCGGCTCAACCTCCAGACCATCCACCACCGTGGATGTCCCAAGCGTCGCCCTGATCAACGCCCCCAGCGCCACCATGGCACCGCGATTGGTCGCAAGCATATCCGTATCCAGCGGAATACCGCCGGGATAAACAATGTTCCGGTCCATGGAGCCCCACAATGTCTGATCGATGCACGCCCGCAGGCGCGTGAACTCAACTCGCGATCCGCAGCCACGCAATCGTGGCCGCCGGCATCACCTGCGCTACCGCCTCGGCAATATCCGCATCCGTCACCCGCCCGGCGATCTCCGCCAGGCTGCCATAGGCACAATTCCCGACACCCCAGCCGCCAACTGGAACTCCCCAGCCAGCGACGATGCCAATCCCCTGCCCGACCGGCCGCAGCGCGGTGACAAAACATTGTTGCGGCAACGCCAAACTTCCCCACCCGCCGGCCACACCATAGCCCGCCGCGATCTGCCAGCCACCGGTGTCCGCGGGCCGCGCCGGTTCGAACACCAGCGGCATCCGCCCGGTCAAGTCCAGTAGAACGGAAATAACCGCCGCCCGTGTTCCACGCTCGCGAAGTATTTCCTTCAGTATACGGGCCCGAAACGCGACGTCCTCTTCCCCACCGCGCCGGCGCAACCGCAACCCGAACAAGTCGGCGGAAATCATATCCAGAAACGTCGCCTCGGCCGTCACAATCCGCGTCTGCCGCCGCACCGCCTCGAGCAGCGCATACATCCGCGCCCAGATCTCCGCGATGCCCGCCAGCACGCCCTCCAGCACCGGCGCCGTATCGCTGAACCAGCGCGGCGGCAGCACTGCCCTCAGCCGCGCCGCCATATCCACCCGGTCCCCGGTCATCTAGCTCACCGAGACCGTGCCGGCCTTCACCACCGACGAAACCGGAACCACCAGGTCGGCACTCCCGCCAGCAACCAACACCGAGCCGACATTCTCGACGAACGGCGAGGCCCCATACGCCACCTGCAACAACCGTGACCACACCAGCGCCGCACCGAGCGGCAGGGTATCGACATGCCCGCGCACCGCAGCCTCGACAGCGGCGCGCACCGGGCCGGCCGCCACGTCCACGGTGATCACCACGGTCATCGAAACATCCGCATGCACCACCACCGGCGCACGCACCGCATAACTCACCGAAACCGGCCGCATCGCCTCCACCGCGGTGGCGACCGCGGTCAACAGCGTTGCCGAAGGCGCGCCACTCCCGTCATCAACCGTCACCACGAAACTGCCCATTCGCGTGCTCCCGTCCGGCAGCACGTTCTCCTGCAACGTGTACCGCAGCCCCTGCTGCACCCCTGCAATGGCATAGCCAATCGCAGTCGGCGTCGCCCGCGCCCGGCTCGCCAGAAACCCCTCGAACCGCCCCCGCAGCGCCGCATCGCTTTCCTGATCCAACCCGCCGCTGAACGGCCCGACATTGCCGACCGTATCGATCCCGGCAAGCGATGTCGCGAGCAACGTCACAGCCCCAGACTGGACATTTCCCGCAGAGCCGGCGACATTCGCCTGCACCGGAACGTCCACCGAAACAGCGCCGGCGGCGAGCGGATAGCCACCCAGTGTCGCGTTGAACCCCGAGGCAAGATCGCCAACGACCGCGAACATCTGCGTCCCGTCAGCCGTCCGCACCACCGCGCCCACCGGAACCAGCGCCTCACCGATCGCCGTGAACCGCGCGAACCGCACAACCCCCTGCGCCGCCACCGCCGGCAGTCGCGTCACCGAAAAATCCGCCATCCAGCTGTCGAGGTCCGCAGCCTCACTGGTCGATGCCCGCGTCGTTTGCAACACCTGCACGATCAACCACTGCACCCACAACGCCACCGACGCACTGGCCTCCAGCATCGCCCGCAACGTTGATCCCGCCGTGAGGTCAACCAGCTGCCGCGCCGCCCCCTGCACCGCTGCCGCCGAAGCGCCTACCAGTGCGGCAAAACTCTGAAGCTGCAACTGCATCTGCGCCTACCCGTTGCTGACTGTGAATGACAAAATCTGCGTGTCGCCAGACTCCGCGTCGGCGTAGCGGATATGCACGCTCACCGTTCCGGCAACGTCGGCGGCGACATCGATCACCGGCTCCGGCCGCCGCGCCACCGCCGCTTCCTTGAATATCTGCCCGCGCACGACAGCCGCGATCTGGGCCGCATCCGCCGGCTGACCGACGAACCGCCCCAGCCCCGCGCCGTATCCGAGGTCCCAGATATAATCTCCAGGGTTCGTCAGCAGCCGCCGCAGAACCCGCTGCTGCCCGAGCGTCACACCGCTAACGCACGCAATGTCCCCGGTCGGCCCCGTCGTCAGATCCGCGCCATACTGATGCGAAGCATCCGCCATCGCTCACCCCCAAATATTGCGCCAGTCAATCAGGCAACGACGTCGTCGCCCCAAGGCCGGTATGCGTATGCGCGTTGTAACGCACCCGCAGCCGCGACAGCGGCCCGACGCGGTCATACACGTCGCCGTCCACATGCAAGTCGCCGCCCACCCGAACCGTCCCGTCATTGGACAGTTTGAGGAACGAACCCGATCCATGCACCAGCCACAACTCACCCGGCGCCGCCACCGGCGCGCGCGCCGCATCCGAGAAACTGGCGCCCACGATCACACCATTCTCGGCATCGCCCTCCTGGGCAATCACCAACACCTGGTCACCCGGCCGCGGCGGGCACACCATGCCCCACCCCGCGCCCACCCATTGCGTCAGGATCGGCAGCCACCCCGTCAGCACCCCCTCCGGCTGCAACCGCACCCGCGCCGCATAGCGCTGCGGATCGACGCTGGTCACCAGCGCAAACCGCGCCTGCCCCTGCGTCCGATCGAGCGCCTGCGCCTGCCCCTTCATCGCATTCAGAAATCGGTCCACCTGACCTCCTGTCGCGCCGCCGAAGCGGCCACCTGCCCGGCCTCGCTCGCGTTGCGCATTCGTACCGTCTGGCTGAACCCGTGCGCGACCGATATCCGCCGCTCCACCCGATCCACCCGATACTGCTGATCGAAATCCGTGCCAGTCCCCGTCAGCGACACCAGCCCGCGCGGGCGAATATCGAGTTCCCCCGGCATCTCCGCCACCACAACGCGCTCATGCCGGCTCAACTCCGCCAGCCGCTCCTGCGCGATCCGCAGCGCCTCCGCCGGGGTCAAATTCGGGATCATCACCACATAGCGCTGCGCCTGCCCCCTCCCCTGCGGCACCGCCCGCTTGCGCGCCGTCTGCACGAACGCGTTCTGCTGCCGCGAATTCCAGCTCTTCACCGTCACCTCGATATCACGCGCCAAGGTCAACGCGCGTTCCAACCTTAGCCCCGTCACATCGGCCGGGCGCAACCGATACGCCGGCGCCCGCGTCGCCTGCGGCCGGAAATGCAGCACGTCCCCGCTCGCCCAGACGTCGAACCCTTCAAGCTGCGCCAACGTGACCAGCAGGTCCCACTCCGTCGTCGCGCGCCCGAACTGATCGAACATGATCCGGTCGTGCTGCAACTGCCAATACCGGCCCACCGGCGTCGTCGTCGGCTGCACGTCCGCAGTCAATCCGTGCCGCCCGGCAAGCTCGATCGCGATCTCGCTCGCCGTCCTGTTGGCGAACGTCTCATGCGTCCGCGCCTCGATCAGCCGCGCCGACAAATCCCGCCCCTCCAGCCGCAGAACGCCCTGCAACGGGTCCAGGTCCAGCCCATCCACCTCGCCCTTGACCAGGCTCTCGAACCCCGTGCCGTCCCCCAGCGACGCCTGCACATCGATCAGGATTTCCGCCCGCCCGGCCAGCGCCCGCAACCCGGCCGGGTCAGCCCCCAGCGCCGCCGTCACACTGAAGCGGTCGGCAGAAAAGTAATTATTGCTGACCACATCAACATCCGTGACACCAGCCAGCAGCCGCCCCTCGGCCAGCACGCGCAACCGCGGCCACCGAAGCCCCGCCTCCTGCCCAAACATGCGGGCTTACTGCCCAACCCGCACGGCGCCGCTCGCGCGCGCCGGCAGCCGCAACGTCACCACCCCCGTCAGCATCGGGTCAGACAATCCGTTCAGCCGCGCAATCCGTATCCACTGCGTCGCATCGCCCAGCTCCTCCGCCGCAATACGGAACAAATTTCCACCCGCGACCGTGATCGTTCGCATTTTGACGCTCCTCAACTATCGGCATTGCGCATGTTGACCAGTGCACGCCGCGAATAGCCGCGCGCCTGCGCCGTCGCCGCCAGGTCGCCGGCGGCGGAACTGGAATCCCGCAGCCCCGCGGCGTCACCGAACCCGGCGCGTGCAACCCGGCCGTCCGCCGCACCCATCGCCCCGTCCGCGCCAAGCACCAGCGCGCCCAGCCCACCCATCGCGCCGCCATAGGCAGGCGTCCCCCGCACCCCCGCGCCACTCAGCCCCAGCGCATCCCGCGCCGCCGAAAAATCGAGGCCCGAGCCGGCACCTTCCGCCAGGGTCAAATCCCCCAACGCCTCAGTCGCCAGCGACAACAAATCCTCGACGAACCCCTCCGCCTCGTCCCGCAGCACCGTGCACACGATGCGATACGGCATCCAGTTCGCCCGTTCATACGACACCGAGAACGCCTGGATCACCACGCTGTAGAGAAAGCTGTCCCAGGTCAGCGGCCACACCGCACCATCGGCCCGCATCAGATCGAGCAGCCGCGCCCGCATCGCCCCATCCTCGCCGGCGAACACGCCCGACCACGCGATCGGCGCGTCGTCACGCCCCATCGCATCGATCACCCGGCCCCCGCCAGGCAGCCGATGCACCCGCATGCGCTGCGCCCCACCCCACGAAATCCGCTCCGGCAACTCGAAGTCGCGGAACAACACCGGCCCCAGCAACAAATGCCCCGCCATCTCACACTCCCTGCATCGTTCCGTTCCACGCCGGCCCCATCCGCGCGTCGAACCCGGTGCTCCCGCCCTGCGGCCGCCCCGCCTCCCGCGCCATCCGGTCCGCGATCCATCGGCCCATCCGCGCACCATCGAGATACACATCCCCGCGCGACGGTCCGCTCTCGCCAATCCCCGCCGACTGCGGTGCCGAGGATGCCATCTGCGGCGCCAGCATCGGACTCATCGCCGGCAACGCCGGCGCCATCGGCGCCGCCACACTCTCCCGATCCACCTGCGGAACGGCACCGGCCCACCCAGCCGTCAGGCCTTCCCGCCGAGAGACCGCACCATCACGCCGATCACTCGCGTCGGGCAACAACCTCGCGGCCCTGCCCACGCCAACCCCAGGCTCGTCAACCGCCGCAAACACGATCGGCGCCGTTATCCCCCAATCCCGCTGCCCCGCCCCATCAACGGCGCGCGCAATACCCGGAGTTGCAGCCTCCACCAGCGCCGGCGCCGCCTGGATATGAACCACCCGGCGCGCGCTTTCCGGCGCCATCACCGCACCAGGCGCCTCCCGGCCGACGGCCGCCATATCGGGAACGTACACCCCCGGCGGCACCGCCAACGGCGCCGCCAACGGCCGCTGCCCGACACCAACCACCGGCCGCTCGACGTCCAGCCCACCATCGGCAACCGGCATTGCGCCCGCCGCCTCCTGCACACCCCGCGACGCCTGCACCGGCTCCGCCACCGGGCGCATACTCGCCGCCCCCAGCGCGCGAAACCGCTCCAGCCCCGCCAGCCCCGCCGCCACCGCACGATCCAGCGTCGCCATCTGCGCGCTCACCGCCTCGATCCCCGACGAAACCCCATCCTCCAACGCCAGGCGGATGCCAACCGTATAGGCCTCGTCCATCACCCGCCCCCCAATACCGCGTTCACCGTCTCCGCCACCGCCGCCGCCATGCCCGGCCCGTGCGCATCGACCACCGCACCCACCACGGGCCGCGGCGCCGCGCCCGCGCCGCCGAACTCCCGCGCCGCCAGGCCGGCCCCGGTCGCCGTAATGAAGAACCCGCCGGGCCCCTCCACCACCGCCACCTCGAGCGACCCATCGGCCGCCCGCATGGCCGCCGCCAGCCCCTCCGCCTGCACCCGCATCGCCTCCGCCACCGCCCCAGCCACACGCTGCGACAGCCAGCATCCACGCCCGATCATCGCGCCTGCTCCTTCCATCGAAGCTGCGAGAAATCGAACACCCGCCCCTCCAACGTCCCCAGCGCCACCACGAACGCCAGCCGCTCCTCAGCCCCCAGGCTGAACGCCACATCGAAGGGCACCCCGTTCCGGCACAAATACAAACAATCCACCAGATCGGGATGCCCACTCAGTTTTTTGCGAGCGTCACATCCACCGGCGACTGCCCGACATCGAGTGCGGCACCCACCGCCGCAATCCCGCCATCGCCGAGCAGCTGCACGAGCGCCTCGATCTGCGCCTCATTGCCCGGCGGCGGCACCGGCACCCCGTCGATCGCCGCCACCGAACACGCCAGGATCGCCATACCCAGCCACGGCGTATTCTGCGCCAGCACCGGCCCGGCCGCCTTGAACAGCCGCAGCTTGTCCAGCGCCGTCAACCGCCGCAACGACAGCCGCCGCCCCGCCGCATCCACCACCTCCGGTGCCGCCTGCGCGGCCTGGATCAACCGCGCCGAAGGCGTCCCCATCGCCCCATCCACTAGATGCGGCGCCGGCTGGACGCGAAGAAATCAAGCCGCTGGCGGACACTCTGATCGCCCCGCCAGGCCCCGGCATGCGTCAGCTTGAACGTCACGCCATCATATTGATAGGTGCTCAACGAGCCGTCCGATTCAGCAACATACTGATAGAGCGACCCCGTCCCCACCTGCCGGCCTGCGAGATACGCCGCCTCGATCCGGGCCACGAAATCATCGACCGCGGCACTGCCGCGCTCCATCTCGAAATGCCCATCCCAGCCCTTCGGCAACTCCGCCGCCAACTGCAACCCGTCGATCCGATCGACCCGCACGGCCTGGGTGATCTGCCGGCTCTCGAACGCGGTCACATGCGTCAGATCGATCCGCCCGAACGGCCCCATCACCACCAGCTGGCAATCCCGCCCGACGGAAAAACTATTGCTCGCCATTGCGTGTTCTCCTTACGCTGCCAGCGAACCGGGCGTGCCCGGAAGCGTCTGCCGCTGCACCTGGACGGTCTGGCCGCCCTCCATGTTGACGATGAACTTCTCGTTGATCGCCTGATACTGAACCTGCGCGTCGGACTGCACGTAGCCGAGCCCGGTGCGCGACAGCGGGTTGTTCGACGCATCGCAGATCACGCTGAACGGCAACGACCCGTCGCGGCTGCCGAGCAACCCCTGCCCCAGCATGTTCTGCAGGAAGCTCAGCTGTGTCGCGCGGATACGCTGGAACAGCCGGGCATTGATCACCTGGCCGACATACTGCCCCATCCCCGCCGCCAGCGTGGCCGCGATATAGTTGGTCAGCCGCGTATAGTTGTCCCCGTTCGTGCCGGAATTCGACGACGAGTTATGCCCCCCGCGCACGCCCCAGAAACTGCCCCCCGGCTGCGGATTGGCGATCACGTCGATGCCCGCCCCGATCAACACCGCAAGCTCCGCCGCCGAATACGCGCTCGCCTGCGCCGTCCCCGGACTGCCCGATTTCTGGCTGCCGACCACCCCATAGAGCGGCTTGTTCAGGCTCGACTGTTCCGGCGACAGATTGGCCAGCCGCCCCGCCACGAACCCCTGCGGGCTGACGAGACGCATCACCTGGCTGACCGGATCGCTCCACCACACCCAGTCGCCGAACATCAGCTTGGCCGAATAGGAGTCGAGGCCAACACTGGCCTTCACCGCCACCGCATTCGTAATGGTATCGCCCGGCGGCCCGGCCAGCACCATGTAGATGCCCTCGGAAAGCCCAAACCCCGCCTGAACAGTCCACTGCGTGCTGTCATCGGCATCGGCCAGCATCGCGATCGTGCAGCCCTGCCCGCGCAGCGCATACATGCCCCGCCGCGGCGCCACGTCCGAGCCCACCAGACCGGCAGCCGTCACACCGCTCGCGCCATCGCTGCCCGGCGCACCGAGCGAGAAGCTCCAGCTGAACGCCACCGGCACGCCCGTCGTCGTGCCCGCATTGGCCACCACGATCTGGCTCGGCCCGCGCTGCGGCCCCTGCCCGGCATTCACCGCCGCCGCCAGCCCCTGCCAGAACGCGGCCCCCGTGCCGGCGATATTGTCGAACACCTCCGGCTGGAACCCCGGCAACGTCACCGTGAACCGCCAGGTCCCGGCCTTCGCCCCGGTGCCGAGCGCAATGTTGATCTGGTTGCCCAGCGTCCCCGTATACAGCGCGGTAACAAGAAAGTTCGTGGTGGGAACAATGAAAGCGGCCGCCGTATCGCTGCCGTCGCTCGCCCGCACGCAACGAAAACTCCCGGCGCCCTGCTGCACCGCCGTCCCGACCGGCGTCCCCATATCGTATTTGCGCGCGCCGATCGGCCCGAAGTTGCGCGCATAATCGCTCATCGTCGCCACGATCACCGGCTGCCCCACCGGCCCCCAGCTCGCCGAACCCACCACGCCCACCACATTGGTCGGCACCCCGTTGAGCACGAGGTTCTGCGGCGGCACGATCTGCACATACAGATCGGGCACCACCAGCGCCGTCGTATTGATATTGCCCTGTTGCACAATCGGCATGGTCTAGCCTCCCTGAGCCATGACACGCACCACGCAGCCGGCGTTCTCGCTGGCGAGAACCGCCGCCATCATATCCGTATCCGAAATGACATCACCCTTCGCGAACGCCCCGAAAGCGCGCACGACCACCAACTGCACTTGCATGAAATCTCCCGATCAACTCAACAGGCTTTGCACCACTTCACCGCCCGCAGGCGCGAGCGTGGCAGCCCCGAAAATCATCGACGGCAACACGCGCTCCAGCGTCGTTGCATACTCAACCGAATACACCAGGTCGCGCCGATACAGCGCCGCATTCTGGCTCTGATCCAGCAACACCGAGGAGACGAATTTCAACCGTCCCGCCATCCCATCGGGCAAAGCGATGAACGCCCGCGCCGACAGCGCGCCATCCACCGCCGCCCCCGCCGCATCGCGCGTCGCGGGGTCGGCGCACCAGCAACTCACCCGAAACTTCTGCCGCTGCCGCCTGATCTGCCGCAACCCCGGCTGGTCCGCGACCACGCGCCCGATCAACGACGCAACGCCGGGCACCAGCAAGCTGGCGCCGTCCACCTGCACGATCCGCTGCGTCCGCAGATACGCCGCCAGCACCGCGGCGACACTCTCCGGCGTATCGCCCGCCTCGGTCCGGTGCACGACCGCAAAGTTGTCGGCCTTCACGCCAGCAACCTGCCCAGCCGCGGCACGCCCCGAAAACACCACCGTCTCGCCCGCAACACTGGCCACGAGAACCGGCCCAACCGGAGCCACGACAGCCTCGTCATCGGCCCACCGTGTCGTCTCCACTTGCGCGCCGGCCTCGGGAAACACCGAGATATTCACGTGCCCCGCGGCCAGATCAGGGTCCAGCGCCGCCGCCACCGGCCAGCCGCGATACACCCGCACGACCCGCCCGAGCGTGCTCGGATACGCCACCCCCTGCGGATACAGCGCCGCCGCGATCAGCTCCACCAGAACCGTCTCGACATCCGATTGATCAGCCATGCGCGCCCTCGCTCACCTGCCGCACCAGCACCCGCCAGCCCAGCGGCGAAAGCTCCGCCGCCGCCACCACGCCGCCGCGCCCGAGATCGTCACGCACCAGATCGCCATTGCGCAGCACAACGCCGGCCACCGCGGGCATCAGCATGTGCCAACTCCCCGCCGAAATCCCGCCGGGCAGATCGATCCCGCCGGCACTGCCCCCGCCCACCGCCAGCAGGCTCACCGGCCACTGCCCAAGCACCGGAACGACGCCCGCTTGCGCCACCCCGCCATAAACATTCGCCCCAAGAGCGGCCGCCCCACCGGGCCTGCTGACATCGACCACCCGCGTCGTGCGCACGCAGAGCACCGGCAGCATCTCTTCCTGGGAAGCAATGAACCACGTCGCGCCATCATCGCCGCGAGCTCCCGGCGGGCGAACAATGTAGTCGCCAACACGCGTATAGGCCGCGTCGAAACTCCCCCACCACGTCGCCCCGCCATAGCCGGGCGGCCGCAGCCCCTCGCCGGGCGGCGCGAACACCGCGGGCATGCGCAGAACCATGTTGCGAAAGGCCAACGGATTAACTGCCCCATCGGCACGATACACATCGCACCAATCGCCAAGTGCGGCCGCCACCCGCCCCGCGCCACGCCGCATCGCGTCGTGCACCCGGCCGGCGCGCACTACACAACCATCCGCAGGCGCCCATCGCCCAACGCCGGCCCGGCGGGAAGGCCGAGGAACCCGCACAAACGCCGGCGCCAATCGTCGAACAGCCGGGTCCGCTCGCGCAGCTCATCCGCATTGCGCGTGAACCCCGCCGCCTTCTCCGTATCCAACCCCGATGCCGCCGCCGGTATCGCCACTTCCAGTTGCAGAAGCGTGCCGATATAGCGCCGCACCACCGCCTCCTCCGCCCCCGAGAGATGGTTCATCCGAAACTCCATCAACCCGTACGCCTGGTAGAAGCGCCAGCCCTGAAATCCCGAATTCCCAGCGCCATACGCCGGGTATCCGCAGAACCGCCGCAGATCGGTCCGCTCCTGATCCGAAAATGCCATAATGCCCGCTCCGCTCCCATCTCGCTTGCGCCCTCGGGGTCCACCCCCCCTCTCCTCGCGGAGAGGGGGAAGCCGCAGACCGGATCAGCCGATATGCTCGATCATCACCGCACGCTTGTAGGCGGCGTTGGTCGCCGTCGACACCGTCGTCGGGCTGGTGGTGACGTCCGACGGCGCACAGAAACCGCCGATCCAATACCAGCTCTGCGCGATGATCTGCTGCAACCGATCGATCGGCTCGCGCGTCACCATCGCCACGCCATCCACGATCGAAACGATGCTGTCGGACGGCGCGACATCCGCCGCCGCCAGGCCAGCAAAATCGCCCTCGATCAAAGCACCCTTGCCGCACACGATGGGACGGCGGATCACCGCACCGGCGATGCCCGGATGGGTCTGCACATAGGCCTCCGTGGTCGGAATGAACCGCAGCCCGAGGAAGTCATTCACCATGCCCTGGCGGAACACCTGGTTGGCCGACGTCGCACCCGTGAACAACTGGCGGAAATCGTTATCGGCGAACAGTTGCCGGGCCGAGATCGGGTCAAGATAGCAGTTGTAGACACCATCGATCTCCGGCACCGCATTCTGCCGCAGGGTCGCCACCGCATTCAGCAGCACGCCCATCGTCAGCGCATCGCCGGCCTGCAATCCCACCGAGGTGGTCCGCATGTTCGGCCGCTGGATGCTGCTCGCCGTCGTCGACAGCACCGCATTCCCGGCCGTCGCATCGGTTGGCGTCACGCTGTTCGTGAACGTCAGAACGCCCGAAATTCCGCCCGGCGCCACCGAACCATTCGTCCCATCCGGCGCCGCGCCGATGAGCGAATACCAGTTGCCCCCAACGGACACCGCCATCGCGTTGGAGCCGCCGACATTGGTCTGCACGCCATTGACGAACACCGTCTGGAAACCACGGATATCATCGACCGCCACCGCCGGCCCGGCCGAACCGAGCGTTGTGCGCACCCGCGAATTGCCGCCGAAATACGGCGCGAACAGCGCATTGCGCGCCAACTCGTCCAGCGACCGCGCCGCCTGCTCGCCGTTGATCGCGGCATTCAGCAGAAACTGGCTGGCGATCCCCACCCGCGCGGTCACCATGTTCAGATCGGTGGTGGCGGCATAGTGGTTCAGAGTGATGGTGAACTGCTCGACACTAAAGCCCTGCGGCGTCAGGCCGTTGTCGAGATTCGTATTGGACGAAACCGAAAGCGGCGAAGTCACCGCCGGCTTCAGCCCGGCCCGCGTCTTGGTCAGAGTCTCGCCAATACCAACGGCGAACTCCTCCCGATCGGCCACCGCACGATAGCCAAGGCGCGAGGTCAGCGCCTGCTGGAACTCGCGTTCCAGATAGCCCTGCTGGATGATCGGTTGCAGAGCCGCCGGAAAATTGGAAATGCCCATCATGATCCTCTTGGGTTGTGCTGTTCCATCCCCCGGAGCCACCCCCGGCAGGCAAGAAACGATTTTTCTAAGTGTCCGTCCGAGAAGTCTGCCGGCGGAGGGCCGGCGAGGGATTTTTGCGCCTGGGAAGGAGGGAC
>JAYTUU010000059.1:0-28175 GCA_043744375.1 Rhodospirillales bacterium
ATCCAGCATCACCACAAGACCGTTTGGGCGGCTCTGGATTGCTTCGCAAGGGCTCGCAATGACGGTTGAGCACCGCCTTTCCCTTTACCCGATTGCCCTGCCCTCCCCGCAGAATTCTGTCGTGCGGCCTAGGGACTTTGGCTTCGCCAGCGATCCTCACATGATCATGGGATCACAACCGAAGGCCATCGCCCCAGCCGCGAGCAGTCGGGGGTTGCAAGGGCCCTCGGCCCTTGCCCGGCGGAGCCTTGATTGCCTTCGTTAGTCTTGTGGGCCGAGGGCGGGTGCCAGTTGAGCGCCGCCTTTCCCTTCACCCGATTGCCCTGTTGGGGTTCAGTAGAGCTTGGTGCGGTAGGCGTCGGCGATGCTGGCGTCGGCGTCTTCGGCGCGGACGCCGTTGGTCTGGTCGGCGATGATTTTTCCGAGGGTGGGGAAGGTGCTGCGCTCGATGCGGGTCGTGGGGTCCCAGAGGTGGGAGCGGATCAGGGCTTTGGCGCAGTGGTAGAAGGCTTCGGTGACGGTGATGAGCAGGCCGGTGACCGGGGTTTTGCCCATGGCGGGGACGTCGGCGAGGAGGCTGGCGTCGGTGGTGATGGTGGCGGTGCCGTTGATGCGGACGGTTTCATCGATGCCGGGGACGAAGAAGAGCAGGCCGATGCCCGGGTTGGCGACGATATTTCGAAAACTGTCGACGCGGCGGTTGCCGGGGCGGTCGGGGAGCAACAGGGAAAAATCGTCGATGACTTTGACGAAGCCGGGGGCGTCGCCGCGGGGGCTGGCGTCGACGCCGCCGTGGCCGTCGGCGGTGGCGAGGACGAGGAAGGGGGAGAGGGCGATGAAGGCGCGGCAATGCGGGTCGAGCCGGTCGAGCTGTTTTTTCTCGGCGAGTGGGCTGACGGGGCCGAAATGGGCGCGCAGGATGTCGGCGTCGGTGATCACGTTCATGTTTCTGGTCCCCTCGGTGGAGGAGAGGATGGCGCAAGGGGGCGGTTCGCTGCAACCTGCGCGCAATACGGGAGGGTCACATGGGCACAGGGTTCGGGATTGCGGGTATTGGCGGGCGGATGGGGCGGCTGGTGGCGGAGGAGGTACGGGCGGCGGGGGCCGTGCTGACCGGCGGGTATGAGCGGGCGGGGGCGGCGGTGCCGGCGGGGGTGACGCTGTTTCCCGACATCGCGGCGCTGGCGGCGGCGAGTGCGGTGGTGATCGAGTTCACCCATGCCAGCAACGCGCAGGCGCATGCGAAGGCGATTGCGGCGGCGGGTTGCGGCTGGGTGTTGGGGACGACCGGGTTGTCGCCCGAGGATGAGGCGGCGGTGGCGGAGGCGGCGCAGCATGTGCCGGTCGCCTATGCGCCGAATTTTTCGCCGGGGGTGAATTTGCTGCTGGCGCTGGCCGAGCGGATGGCGGCGGCGTTGCCGGCGGAGATGTATGATGCGGAGATCGTCGAGATGCATCATCGCCAGAAGGTGGATGCGCCCTCGGGCACGGCGGTTGGCATGGGGCGGGCGGTGGCGAAGGGGCGCGGGGTGAGCCTGGCCGATGTCACCGAAAGCGGGCGGGACGGGCATACGGGGGCGCGCAAGACCGGGGCGATCGGGTTTTCGGCCATGCGCGGCGGGCAGGTGGTGGGCGAGCACACGTTATTGTTTGCCGGCGCGACCGAGCATATCGCGCTGACGCATCGCGCGTTTGACCGTCGGGCGTTCGCTTCGGGGGCCATTCAGGCGGCGTTGTGGGTGCGCGGGCGCAAGCCGGGGCTGTATTCGATGATGGATGTGTTGGGCATGACTTGACCCCCGAAACCCTTTCGGCCACACAGCGCGGCGCCCCGCAGGGGGCTTGGGCCGTTTCGGACCAGTGACGCAGTACGGGAAGCATCATGCGCGACAAGGGCGAATTCCTCTTCACTTCCGAGTCTGTCTCGGAAGGTCATCCCGATAAAGTGGCGGATCGCCTGAGCGATACCGTGCTCGACGCGTTCCTGGCCGCTGACCCCTATGCGCGGGTCGCCTGCGAGACGCTGGTGACGACCAATCGCATCGTGCTCGCCGGGGAGACGCGCGGGCCGGATACGGTGACGCATGAATATCTGGCCCATCTGTGCCGGATGGCGGTGCATGACATTGGCTATGATCAGGAGGGCTTTTCCTGGAAGCATGCCGACGTCGCCGTGCATCTGCACGCGCAGTCCTCCGACATCGCCCAGGGCGTCGACTCGGCCGGGAACAAGGATGAGGGCGCCGGCGATCAGGGGATCATGTTCGGCTATGCCTGCACGGAAACGCCGTCGCTGATGCCGGCGCCGCTTTACTACGCCCACCTGGTGCTGCGGCGGATGAATGAACTGCGGCGCGCGCGCGATTCTTCGGTCGCCGGGTTGCTGCCGGACGCCAAGAGCCAGGTGACGTTGCGCTATATCGACGGCAAGCCCGTCGGCGCCACCTCGGTGGTGATTTCGACGCAGCACGAGGAGCATCTCGACCAGGCGCAGATCCGCCGGATGCTGGTGCCGCTGATCGAAAGCAGCCTGCCGAAGGGGTGGATGCCGCCGGAGAACGAGATCTACATCAACCCGACCGGCAAGTTCGTCATTGGCGGCCCTGATGGCGATTGCGGGCTGACCGGGCGCAAGATCATTGTCGACACCTACGGCGGTGCCGCCCCGCATGGCGGCGGCGCGTTCAGTGGCAAGGACCCGACGAAGGTCGATCGCAGCGCCGCCTATGTGTGCCGCTACCTCGCCAAGAACGTCGTGGCCGCCGGGCTCGCCGAGCGCTGCACGTTGCAGATCAGCTATGCGATCGGCGTGTCGGACCCGCTGTCGGTGTATGTGGAACTGCACGGCAATCCGTTCGACGTCGAGGAAGCCAAGCTGGAGAAAACCCTGCGCGAACTGGTCAATCTCCGCCCGCGCGGTATTCGTGAGCACCTTCAGCTCAATCGTCCGATCTATGCCGTGACCTCCGCCTACGGCCATTTCGGCCGCGAGCCGGACGCCGAAAAAGGCACGTTCACCTGGGAAAAAACCGACCTTGTGCCGGCGCTGAAATCCGCGTTCGGGCGGTAGAGCGGCGGGGCTTCCGAGAGGAAGTAAGGCGGGGGCTTTGCCCCTCGACCCCACTAAGGGCACGCCCTTAGAACCCCGGACTCAAGGTTCTGGATGATGAGGGGCGCAACTCAATGGAACAAACCACCGAGATGCGCCCCTCATCATCCAGAACCTTAAAGTGGTGGATTCCAAAGGCTTCGCCTTTGGCGGGTCCAGGGCAGAGCCCTGGCCTTTCTTCCTTTCGGAGGCTCTCGTCATTCCACCGCTGAAGCCGCCGGATGATCGGTTGTATGGGCGTTTGCGCGGGCATCCTTTGCGGCCGCGTCAGGTGTTGTTGATGGAGCGGACGTTGCCGGGGGTGCGGTTTGATGCGCGGTTTGCGGATGATCCGCGGTCGGCGTTCGTGCCGCGTGTGCAGGCGTTGTGGGTTGAGGTGGGGTTTGGTGGTGGTGAGCATGCGTTGGCGCAGGCGGAGGCGAATTCGGACGTTGGGTTGATTGCGTGCGAGGTGTTCGAGAACGGACTGTGTTCGTTGCTGTCGCGGATGGTGCCCGAGGGTGGCGAGGCGGGGGTGGCGGCGCCGGGCAATTTGCGGCTGTGGGACGATGATGCGCGGCTGTTGTTGCGGATGTTGCCGGATGGGTCGGTCACGAAGTTGTTTTTGATGTTTCCGGATCCGTGGCCGAAGGCGCGGCATGTGAAGCGGCGGTTCGTGCATCCGGGCCAGTTGGCGGAGGTGGCGCGGGTGGTGGCGCTTGGCGGCGAGTGGCGGATTGCCAGCGATGATCCGACCTATCAGGACTGGGTGGCGGAGGTTCTGGCGGGGCAGGAGTTTTTCCACGTGCCTGCGCCGGCTTTGGTGCGGCCGGCGGGTTGGCCGCCGACGCGGTATGAGGCGAAGGCGCTGGCGGCCGGGCGGGTGCCGCGGTACTGGACGCTTATCCGCCGGGGATAATGCTGCTAAACTGGTCTGTAAATGAAAACTCCGTACGAGACGCTTGGCGTCGCATCCAGAGCCACGGCCGATGAAATCCGCAGCGCCTATCGCAAGCTCGCCAAGCTTCATCACCCTGATGTCAATCCGGGCAAGCCTGAGGCGGCGGAGACCTTCAAAGCGATCGGCGCCGCGTATGGGATTCTGTCCGACGCGGAAAAGCGCGCCCGCTTCGATCGCGGCGAGATCAATGCCGCCGGCGAGGAGGTTCCGCCAACGCGGCCATTCTATCGCGATTTCCACTCCAGTCCGGGCCATGAACGCTATGGCACCGAGCAGGAATTCGACCCGGCCGACCTCGAAGCGCTGCTTGCAGGGGCCATGCGCGGCCGCGGTGCTCGCCGCGCAGGGGGAGCAAATGCGCGCTATGCGCTGACCGTTTCGTTCCTCGATGCAGCCGTGGGTGCGGTGCGGCGGCTGACCTTGCCGGATGGGCGGACGCTGGATGTGACGATCCCCGCCGGGCATCGGGACGGCCAGATCATGCGGCTGCGCGGCCAGGGAATGCCCGGCGTCAATGGCGGGCCGGCGGGCGATGCGATGATCGCGATCGCGGTGGCGGCGCATCCGTTCTTTCGGCGTGATGGCGACGACGTGCTGCTCGATCTGCCGATCACGTTGCAGGAGGCGATGCTGGGCGCGCGCGTCGACGTGCCGACGATCAGAGGACTGCTCAGCCTGAAAATTTCGCCGGGGTCGCGCAGTGGAACGCGGATGCGGCTGAAGGGGCGGGGGATAGGGCCGTCTGGCGCGGAACCCGGGCATCAGATCGTGGTGTTGCAGGTGGTGCTGCCCACCGAGCCCGAGCCGGCGCTGGAGGAGTTTTTGCGCGGCTGGGAGCCGCGGCATCCGTTCGATCCGCGCAAGGGGATGCTGCCATGATGCGTCTCGATGCGGTGGCGCTGCTGTTCGCTGACCTCGACCGCGATGAGTTGGGTGGCTGGGTGGCGCGGCGCTGGGTGCGTCCGGAGGCGGTTGAGGCGGATTTCGATTTTGCCGAGGTCGATGTGGCCCGCGTTCGGCTGATCCATGATCTCAGGCGGGCCATGGCGATCGACGAGGAGACGGTGCCGCTGGTGCTGTCGCTGCTGGACCAGGTTTATGAATTGCGGGGCACGCTGGCGGCGGTTTCGGCGGCGCTCGACGAGCAGCCGGAGGCGGTGCGCGATGCCATGCTGGCGGCGGTTGAGCGGATTAGCGCCGCCAGGTGATTGCCGAACTGACGGCGTAGTTCCAGACTAGGCTCATGACGGCGCCGAGCAGGCCCGCGTAGTACCATTGCGAGTGCGCCGCGCCGACCAGCAGCGAGGAGACGTTGACGTTCAGCACGGCGCCGACGCTGGAGATCAGCGAGAAGGTGATCAGGCCGGTGACGAAGCGTCGGCCTTTCAGGCGGCGTTCGCGGAAGGTGAAGATGTTGTTGAGCGTGTAGTTGCCGACGATGGCGACGGCCGTCGCCATCGTCTGGGCGGCGGCGAAGGACATGTTGCCGACATGCAGGCCCATGCGCAGGACGACGAGGTGGGCGGCGATGCCGACCGCGCCGACGCCGGCGAAGAGCAGGAAGCGCACGGGCACGATGTGGCCGACGAGCTTGTCCAGGATCAGCAGCAGGTAGTCGCGCAGCACGCCGGCATCGAGTTTGCTTTCGCCGGACACGCGGGTGCGGAACTGGTAGGGCAGCTCCTTGATGCGCGGCGGCGTGGGCAGGGAGGCGATGATGTCGAGCAGGATCTTGAAGCCCATGGCGGACAGGTGGCGGGCGGCGCGGTCGAACACGTCGCGGCGGATCATGAAGAAGCCGCTCATCGGGTCCGAGACCGGGGTGCGCAGGACCATGCCGGCGAGGCGGGTGGCGAGGCTCGACATGCCCGCGCGCGTGGCGTTCCAATTGCCGATGCCGCCGCCCTCGACATAGCGGCTGCCGATGGCGAGGTCGTAGTTTTCGTCGTGCAGGGCGGCGAACATTTTTGGCAGCACGGTTTCGTCGTGCTGCAGGTCGCCGTCGATGGCGCCGATGTAGGGGGCGAGGCTGGCCTGCGCGCCCTCGATGAAGGCGGAGGCGAGGCCGCGGCGGTCGATGCGGTGGATCAGGCGAACCCGCGGGTCGGCCAGGCCGATGGCGGCGACGGCGGCGCGGGTGCCGTCGCGGCTGTCATCGTCGACGAAAATGGCCTCCCAGGCGATGCCGGTGAGGGCAGCGTCGAGGGCTGCGACGAGCGGGGCGACGTTGCCCTCCTCGTTGAGGACGGGAATGACGATGCACAGCTCAACAATGGCGGCGGCTTGGTCCATGCGGGTGTCTAGCGTGCCGGCGCGGGTTGGGGCAACGCGAGCAGTAGCGGGTTCCTGGGGCCCTCGGCCCTAGGCCGGCGGAGCCTTGCTTGCGTCCCTCTTGCATTTTCGTATGGCTGGCGCTACATCGAGGCCTTACATCATCTTCCGGTCTTTGGGGGGGGGCCTTCGCGGGCCGCCTTTTTTGTTTTGGCTCATCATGACTGAACCAGTTCTGTCCGATCCCGCCGATCTGCCGCGTCATACGGGGCTTGAGGGGCGCATTGCGTCGGCGATTGGCCCGACGTTGGTGGATATGGGGTATGAGCTTGTGCGTGTCGCCGTGCTCGGGCGTGAGCGGCCGACGGTGCAGATCATGGCGGACCGGGCTGACGGACAATTGATTGCCGTCGAGGATTGTGAGGCGATCAGCCGTGCGGTGGGCGCGGTGCTGGATGTCGATGATCCGATCCCGGGCAATTGGACGCTGGAGGTCAGTTCGGCCGGGATCGATCGGCCGTTGACGCGGCGGAAGGATTGGGTGCGGTTTGCCGGCCATCGGCTGCGTGCCGAGCTTGATCTGCCGGTCGATGGGCGCAAGCGTATTTCCGGCGTGATCCTGGGCGCGGAGGCCGAGCATGCGCGGGTGCGGCTTGACGATGGCGGCGAGATTTTGTTGCCGCTGACCGATATTCGCCGGGCCAAGCTGGTTTTGACCGATGAATTGATGGCCGCGACGGCGGCGGAATATGCCGCGGCGAAGGCCGCACATGATAATGACGCGGCCGATGACGATGCATCCAGTGACGGGGCGGCTGAGGCCGCCGTGCGCACCAACTGAAAGGGCTGACCATGGATACCGCGATTGCCCGTCCTGAACTGCTGCTGGTGGCCGATGCCGTGGCCCGGGAGAAAATGATCGAGCGCGAGGAAGTGCTCGAGGCGATGGAGCAGGCCATCCAGAAGGCCGGCCGCGCCAAGTACGGCCACGAGAGGGACATTCGGGCCACCATCGACCGCAAGACCGGCGATGTCCGGCTGTCGCGCTGGACCGAGGCGGTGGAGGTGGTGGAGAACGAGGAGACGCAGATCCCCGTTCACATCGCGCTGCGTTTCAAGCCGGAGATCAAGGTCGGCGACTTCATTGTCGATCCGCTGCCGCCGATCGATTTCGGCCGCATTGCCGCGCAGACCGCCAAGCAGGTGATCGTGCAGCGGGTGCGCGAGTATGAGCGCAAGCGGCAGTTCGACGAGTTCAAGGACCGCGTCGGCGAGGTCATCAACGGCGTGGTCAAGCGCACCGAGTATGGCAATCTGATGGTCGAGGTCGGCCGGGCCGAGGCGCTGCTGCGGCGGGACGAATTGATCCCGCGCGAGAGTTTCCGCAACGGCGATCGCGTGCGCGCCTATATCTATGACGTGCGCGACGAGCCGCGTGGGCCGCAAATCTTTTTGTCGCGCACGCATCCCGGGTTTCTCGCCAAACTGTTCGCGCAGGAGGTGCCGGAGATTTATGACGGCATCATCGAGATCAAGGCGGTGGCGCGTGACCCCGGCAGCCGCGCCAAGATGGCGGTGATTTCGCGCGATGCGTCGATCGACCCGGTCGGCGCCTGCGTGGGTATGCGCGGTTCGCGCGTGCAGGCTGTTGTGCAGGAGTTGCAGGGCGAGAAGATCGACATCATTCCGTGGAGCGCGCAGGCGGCGACCTTTGTGGTCAATGCTTTGGCGCCTGCCGAAGTGACCAAAGTGGTGATGGACGAGGAGGCCGGGCGGGTCGAGGTGGTGGTGCCGGACGATCAGTTGTCGCTGGCCATTGGCCGCCGCGGGCAGAACGTGCGCCTGGCGAGCCAGTTGACGCGCTGGGACATCGATATCCTGACCGAGGCCGAGGAGAGCGAGCGCCGGCAGGAGGAATTCCGCCGCCGCACCGGGCTGTTCGTCGATGCGCTCGACGTCGATGACGTGATCGCCGGGCTGCTGGTGCAGGAAGGTTTCAACACGATCGAGGAATTGGCTTTCGTGCCGATGGAGGAACTGGCGGACATCGAAGGGTTCGATGAGCAGATCGCGGAAGAACTGATCCGGCGCGCCGAGGCGCATCTGGTCAAGCGCGACAACGAGTTGAACGATCGCCGGGTGGAACTCGGCGTGTCCGACGAGGTGGCCGCGATCGAGGCGTTGACGCCGGCGATGCTGGTGGTGTTGGGCGAGAAGGGGGTGAAGTCGCTCGACGATCTCGCCGATCTCGCGGGCGACGAGTTGATCGAGATTGTCGGCGAGGCGGCGATGGATGAGACCTCGGCGAACGAGATCATCATGGCCGCACGGGCGCATTGGTTCGAAGGGGAAGATGGAGCCGCTCCTGAAGCCTGAGGACGCGACGGTAGCGAACGACGACGAGAACGACGCGGACGAGCCGGAAACCGGCCCGTTGCGGCGGTGTGCGGTGACGCGCGAGCGGCTGCCGGTGGAGAAGATGATCCGCTTCGTGATCGGGCCCGAGCGGAATGTGGTGCCTGACCTGGCCGCAAGGCTGCCCGGACGGGGAATCTGGTTGAGCGCGCGGGGGGATGTGATAGAAACCGCTCGTACGCGCGGTGCCTTCAACAAGGCGGCCCGCGGGCAAGTGAGCGTGCCGGCCGATCTTCGTTCCGATTTACAAATGGCGTTGGTGCGGCGTATCGGTGACACGTTGGGGTTGGCTCGGCGCGCCGGGCAGGCGATCTTCGGGTTCGTGAAGGCGCGGGAGTGGCTGGAGACGGGGCGGGCCGGTCTGGTGATGCAGGCCAGCGACGGGAGCGTGGACGAGCGGGCGCGGTTCATCGGCGGCCGGGCGCAGAGCGTTCCGGTCGTGGCGCCGCTGGATGGGGCACGGCTGGGCGCGATCTTCGGACGCGATCATGTCGTGCATGTCGTGGTGGCGCCTGGCCGGTTGGCCGAGATGCTGCGGATTGAGGCGGAGCGGCTGGCGGGGCTGGCGGCGTAGGGCCGAGGGTTCGAGGCGGCGGGGTATGCTGCGCGTAGGCGATTGATTGCGCGTCGGCGATTGATTGCGCGTCGGCGATTGGATGAAGCGTGGTTGTTAGACATTGGCGACGACAGAACAGGCGGGTAGATGAGCGAAGGTAACGATCAGGACACGGGCAAGGGCAGGCTTTCGCTGCGCCCCGCGGGCCGCATGGAACTGGGCCGCACCGTGGATGCCGGATCCGTACGACAGAGTTTCAGCCATGGCCGCACCAAGGTGGTGCAGGTGGAGGTGCGCAAGAAGCGTGTGCCCGGCCTGCCCGCACCGGCCGCGGCCGCACCGGCGCCGCTCCCCACGCCGACCGGGGGCGGGCCGCGCCCGGCCGTGCCGGTTGGGCGCCCACCCGCCGGGGCTGGCCGCGCGCTGACCCAGACCGAGCTTGCCGCACGCCAGCGCGCGCTCGCCGAGCAGCAGCGCGACACCGCCAAGCGCGACGCCGAACGGCGCGA
Source organism: Rhodospirillales bacterium (assembly GCA_043744375.1). Lineage (GTDB taxonomy): Bacteria > Pseudomonadota > Alphaproteobacteria > Acetobacterales > Acetobacteraceae > CAIYPH01. Next base: position 9,801 of record JAYTUU010000059.1, read on the forward strand.
GCAGGAGCGGCGCGACCAGGAAAAGATCTCCATCCTTTCGGCCGCCGAAGAAGCGCGCCGACGTGAGGATGACGAGCGCAAGGCGGCCGAGGACGCAGTCCGCCGCGCCGCGGAAGCCGCCGCCATCGTCGCGGCCGAGGAGGCGGCCCGCGTGGCCGCCACCGCCGCCGTCGATACCGCGCGGGCCGCGCCGCCGCCGCCGCAACCCGCCCGGGGTGGCACCGAGGAACCGCGTCGCGCCGGCCGGGCGACGCCGTCCGCGGCGGCGCCCACGACGCCCGCCGGCGAGACGCTGCGGCTGCGTGCCGGGCGTGCCGTCGAGGAAGAGGATGAGGCGCGTCCCATCCGCCGCCCCGGCGCCGGGCCAGGCACGCTCGCCGCCCGCAAGCCGCAGGTCGCGGTGGCCAAGAAGGCGCCCGATGATCGGCGGCGGACCGGACGGATCGACGTGCAGGCGGCCATCGAGGGCGAGGATGATCGCGTCCGCAGCCTGGCCTCCGTACGGCGGCAGCGCGAGCGTGAACGCCGTCAGGCGGAACTGGAGCTGTTGCGCTCCGATCAGGTGAAAGTCGTGCGCGAAGTCGTTCTCCCCGACCACATCACCGTCCAGGAACTGGCCGCCCGCATGGCCGCCCGTGGCCCCGAGGTGATCAAGGCGCTGATGAAAATGGGCGTGATGGCCACCATCACGCAGAGCCTGGACGCCGACACCGCCGAGCTCGTGGTGCAGGAATTCGGCCATCGCGTGAAGCGCGTCTCGGAGGACGATGTTGAAATCGGCCTCGAAGGCGAGGAGGATTTCGTCGACGACCTGCAGACCCGCGCGCCGGTCGTCACCATCATGGGCCATGTCGATCACGGCAAAACCAGCCTGCTCGACGCATTGCGCAGCACCGATGTGGCGGCCGGCGAGGCCGGTGGCATTACCCAGCATATCGGCGCCTATCAGGTGCAGCTCAAATCGGGCGGCCGGATCACCTTCCTCGACACGCCCGGCCATGAGGCCTTCACCGCGATGCGCTCGCGCGGCGCCAGCGTGACGGATATCGTCATCCTCGTGGTGGCCGCCGATGACGGCGTGATGCCGCAGACGATCGAGGCGATCCGCCACGCGAAGGCGGCCGACGCGCCGATCATCGTGGCGATCAACAAGATCGACAAGCACGACGCCAATTCCAACCGGGTGCGCCAGGAACTGCTCCAGCACGACATCGTCGTCGAGGAGATGGGCGGCGAGACGCAGGATGTGGAAGTGTCCGCGCTCAAGAAGCTTGGCCTCGACAAGCTCGAAGAGGCGATCATGCTGCAGGCCGAAATCCTCGACCTGCGCGCCAATCCGGATCGCGCGGCCGAGGGCTCGGTGATCGAAAGCCGGCTTGACCGTGGCCGTGGCCCGGTGGCGACGATCCTGGTGCAGAAGGGCACGCTGCGGCAGGGCGAGATCGTGGTGGCCGGCGCCGAATGGGGCCGGGTGCGCGCGATGCTCGACGACAAGGGCCGCCAGATCAAGGAGGCCGGCCCGTCTTCGCCGGTCGAAATCCTCGGTCTCGCCGGCGTGCCGATGGCGGGCGAGCCGTTCGTGGTGGTGGAGAACGAGGGCCGGGCGCGCGAGATTTGCGAGCTGCGTCAGCGCCGCCTGCGCGACAAGGCGGCCGGCGTGATGACGGCGGCGCGTGGCACGCTCGACGAGATGCTGGCCCGCATTCAGGCCGGCGTGCAGAAAGAGGTGGCCGTGCTCATCAAGGCCGACGTGCAGGGCAGTTCGGAGGCGATCCAGGCCACCGTGCTCAAGCTCGCGCATGAAGAGGTCAAGGTGCGCGTGCTGCTGTCCAGCGTCGGGCAGATCACCGAGAGCGACGTGCAGCTGGCCAAGGCTTCGGGGGGGGTGATCGTCGCGTTCAACGTGCGCGCGACCAGCCAGGCGCGCGAACTGGCGCAGCGCGATGGCGTGGATATCCGCTACTACTCGATCATCTACGAGGTGTCCGACGACATCGAGAAGCTGGTCAAGGGCAAGGTCTCGCCGAAGATGCGCGAGAAGTTCCTGGGCTACGCCGAAATCCGCAAGGTGTTCGACATCACCAAGTCCGGCAAGGTCGCCGGCTGCATGGTGACCGAGGGGCTGGTGAAGCGCGGCGCCGGGGTGCGGCTGCTGCGCGAGGGCGTGGTGATCCATCAGGGCGACCTGACGCAGCTCAAGCGCTTCAAGGACGATGTGCGCGAGGTTGCCCGCAACTACGAATGCGGGTTGTCGTTCGCGAACTTCGAGGATCTGCGCGAGGGCGACATCGTCGAGTGCTACGAGACCGAGCTGGTTCCGGCGTGAGGAATGGGGCCGGCGTGATCAGCGCCGGCTTGAAGCGGAGTGGTGCGCGGCGATGAGCGCGAAGAAGAAGGGTGCCACCCAAGGGCGCGAGGGTGGGGGCCGTGAGAGTGGGGGCCGTGAGGGTGCTGGTGGCGCCAAGAAGACGGTCAGGCCGACGGGTGCGAAGAAAAGCGCCGCCGGTCTGGCCGCGCGCCCGCCGTCGCAGCGCCAGTTGCGCGTGGCCGAGGAAATTCGCCACGTGCTGGCTGGCGTGTTCGCGCGTGGCGAAATCCACGATCCCGATCTGGCCGGCGAGCAGATCACGGTGGCCGAGGTGCGGCTCAGCCCGGACCTGAAGCACGCCACCGCCTTCGTCTCGCGGCTCGGGCGGTCGGATATCGAGGCCAAACTGCCGGCCTTGCGCCGCGCGGCGACCTTTCTGCGTGGCCAGGTGGCGCATGCGTTGCGGTTGCGCTACGCGCCCAATCTGCATTTCCAGGCGGATACCAGCGTCGATTACGCGATGTTCGTCGACGGCCTGTTGCGGCAGCCGGCCGTGGCGCGCGATCTGAAGAAACAGGACTGAAATAATCATGCGTCATCGCAAACCGCGTGGCCGTCCGTTGGACGGTTGGCTGGTCGTGGACAAGCCGCAGGGCCTGACCAGCACCGACGTCGTCAACCGCGTGCGGCGCTGGTTCGACGCCCAGAAGGCCGGCCATGGCGGCACGCTCGATCCGTTGGCGACCGGGTTGTTGCCGGTGGCGTTCGGGGCGGCGACCAAGACGGTGCCGTATGTGATGGATGGCACCAAGGTGTATCATTTCACCCTGCGCTTCGGCGACGGCCGCGACACCGATGACGCGGACGGGGTGACGGTGGTGAATTCCGACGTGCGGCCCGATGACGCCACCATCGCGGCGGCGTTGCCGGCGTTCATCGGCAATATCATGCAGGTTCCGCCGGCCTATTCGGCCATCAAGATCGCTGGCGAACGGGCCTATGATCTGGCGCGCGCGGGCAATCCGCCGGTGCTGGAGCCGCGGCCGGCCCGGGTGGATCGGTTCGAGCTGATCGCGCGTCCCGATGCCGATACGGCGGTGTTCGAGGTGCAGTCGGGCAAGGGCGTCTACATGCGGTCGCTGGCGCGCGACCTCGCCATCGCCTGCGGCACGGTCGGCCATGTGGCGGCGTTGCGGCGCCTGCGCGTCGGGCCGTTCACGGAGGCGCAAGCGATTCCGCTGGACAAATTGCAGCGGGGGGAGGATACCCCCCCCGTTTCCCCGGACTTCCTGCTTCCGGTCGCGACCGCGCTGGCCGACATCCCGGCGCTGGCCTTGACCGAGGCGGAAGCCTTCGGCCTGTTGAATGGCCAGGCGATCAGCCTGGTGACTTTGATGGGCCGCATTCCGCGGGCCGCCGACCCCGATGGGGGCTTGGCGCGCGCCATGGCGGGGAGCCGCGTGCTCGGGCTGTGCCGTCTGCAGGACGGCATGCTCAAGCCGGAGCGTCTGCTTTAGCTCTCACGCGCCCTTTCAACCCGTATCAGGAGTATCCCCGATGTCGATTACAGCCGAGCGCCGCACGGTGCTCATCGGCGAATATGCCACCACCCCCGGCGATACCGGCAGCCCGGAAGTCCAGGTTGCCTTGCTCACCGAGCGGATCAACAATCTCACCGAGCATCAGAAGGTGCACGCGAAGGATTTTCACAGCCGGCGTGGCCTGCTGATGATGGTCGAACAGCGTCGCAGCCTGCTGAAATACCTGAAGCGCAAGGAGCAGTCGCGCTATGAGCGGCTGATCGCGCGCCTCGGTCTGCGCCGGTAGCAACAACCGCCTGCCGCTCCCATATGGAGGCGGCAGGCGGACTACCCTCATGCCATGGTGGCATGGGGCCAAGCCGAGACCGGAGCATGGTGCCCCGGTCGCCGCGAACGCGGCGGAACGAACAACGGCGATCCGGCAACCCCGCTTGAGGGGGGCCGTGACGGCGTTTCCGGCCACATGGTTGTTGGCTGTGCGCGCGCGAGTGCGGATGCACAGCCTGCACCGCGGCAGTGTTAGCGCACGCCGCCCCATGCCGCCCGAGACGCCGTCTCCCGCAAAGGATTGCGGATCGAGCCGTGCCGTCCGCCACGTCGCGTATCCAAAGAAGGACTGACGTGATGTTCAACTACTTCCGCAAGGAACTCGAATGGGGCGGGCGCAAGCTCGTGCTCGAAACCGGCAAGATCGCCCGCCAGGCCGATGGCGCGGTGATGATCAGCTACGGCGAGACGATCGTGCTGTGCACCGCCGTCGGCGTGCGCTCGGCCAAGCCGGGGCAGGATTTCTTCCCGCTGACCGTGAACTACCAGGAAAAGACGTTCGCGGCCGGCAAGATCCCCGGCGGCTTCTTCAAGCGCGAAGGGCGCCCGACCGAGAAGGAAGTGCTGACCAGCCGCCTGATCGATCGCCCGATCCGTCCGCTGTTCCCGCATGGCTTCCGCAACGAGGTCCAGGTCGTCGCCACCGTGCTGAGCCATGACCTGGAGAACGATCCCGATATCATCGCCATGATCGGCTGCTCGGCGGCGCTGACGCTGTCCGGCATTCCGTTCTTCGGGCCGGTTGCCGCCGCCCGCGTGGCGCTGATCGACGGCGCCTATGTGCTGAACCCGACCGCCGACCAGATCAAGGAGAGCAAGCTCGAACTCGTGCTCGCCGGCACCACCGAGGGCGTGCTGATGGTCGAGAGCGAGGCCGCCGAACTGAGCGAGGATGTGATGCTCGGCGCGGTGACCTTCGGGCACGCCGCGTTCCAGCCGGTGATCCAGGCGATCATCGAACTGGCCGAAGTCGCCGCCAAGGACCCCTGGGCGCTGCCGGAGACCTCCGCCGAGGAGACCGCGCTCGCCGCCCGCGTCGATGCGCTGGCGCGTGCCGGGATCACCGAGGCCTACAAGGAGCCGCTGAAGCAGGTTCGCCAGGACAAAGTGTCCGCCGCCAAGAAGGCCGCCGTCGCCGCGCTGACCGCCGAAGGGCTCGAAGCCGACAAGGCCAAGGGGCACTTCAAGGAGCTCGAAGCCGACATCGTGCGCAACGCCATTCTCGATACCGGCCTGCGCATCGACGGCCGCGACACCAAGACCGTGCGCCCGATTGTCGCCGAAGTGGGTGTGCTGCCGCGCGCCCATGGCAGCGCGCTGTTCACCCGCGGCGAGACCCAGGCGCTCTGCGTCGCCACGCTGGGCACCGGCCAGGATGAGCAGATCATCGACGCGCTCGCCGGCGAGTATCGCGAGCACTTCATGCTGCACTACAACTTCCCTCCGTACTCGGTCGGCGAGGCCGGCCGCATGGGGTCTCCGGGGCGTCGCGAAATCGGCCATGGCAAGCTCGCCTGGCGCGCCGTGCATCCGCTGCTGCCGACCAAGGCGAATTTTCCGTACACCCTGCGCGTGGTCTCCGAGATCACCGAGAGCAACGGCTCGTCGTCGATGGCGACGGTCTGCGGCACGTCGCTGGCGCTGATGGATGCCGGCGTGCCGCTGCTGCGCCCGGTGGCCGGCATTGCCATGGGCCTGATCAAGGAGGATCGCGGTTTCGCCGTGCTGTCCGACATTCTCGGCGACGAGGATCACCTTGGGGATATGGACTTCAAGGTGGCCGGCACCGAGGTGGGCATCACCTCGCTGCAGATGGACATCAAGATCACCTCGATCACCCCGGCGATCATGGCAGTGGCGCTCGGCCAGGCCCGTGACGGCCGCCTGCACATCCTCGGCGAAATGGCCAAGGCATTGACCGGCGGGCGCACCGAAGTGGCCGCGACGGCGCCGCGCATCACCATGATCACCGTGCCGAAGGAGAAGATCCGCGAGGTCATCGGCACTGGCGGCAAAGTGATCCGCGAGATCGTCGAGAACACCGGCTGCAAGATCGACATCAACGACGACGGCACCATCAAGATCGCCTCCAGCGATCCGGCCAAGGCGCAGGCGGCGATTGATTGGATCCGCGGCATCGTGGCGGAGCCGGAGATCGGCGTGATCTACACCGGCAAGGTGGTGAAGACCGCCGAATTCGGCGCCTTCGTGAACTTCCTCGGCTCGCGTGACGGCCTCGTCCATGTCAGCGAACTGGCCCAGGGCCGCGTCAACAAGACGACGGACGTGGTCAACCAGGGCGATGCCGTGAAGGTGAAGGTGCTCGGCTTCGACGATCGCGGCAAGGTGAAGCTGTCGATGCGCGTGGTCGACCAGGAGACCGGCGAGGATATTTCCGAGAAGGTCGGACCGAAGAGCGGCGGCGGCGAGCGTGACGGCGGCGGGCGTGAGGGCGGCCGGGACGGTGGTCGCGAGCGCGGCGAGCGCCGGCCGCGTGAGAACGACGCTGCCAACTGATATCGGCGGCGAACGACTGAAATCGGCGTCCATGCAGCGCTGTTGCATGGACGCCGAATCGGTTTCAGACATATGACAACGGCCCCAGCGCGGGGCAAGACGGGGTGGCCATGAAGGTGATCAATGCGATCCGCATGGGCGGAGTGGACGTGCTCCCTCTGGTCGAGGGCGGCAAGGGCGTCGCGATATCGAACGGCACCACTGCGGGGCATTGGGCCGCCGGTGGCGGCGTCGGTACGCTCAGCGCCGTCAACGCCGATAGCTATGACGCCGACGGACGAGCGATCCCGCAGGCATATCACGCCACCACCCGGCGCGAACGCCACGAGGAACTGGTCGCCTATGGCATCCAGGGCGGCATCGAGCAGGCCCAGCGGGCGCGCGACATCGCCGGGCCGGGCGGACGCATCCACGTCAATATATTGTGGGAGATGGGCGCCGCCGAGCGCGTCGTCACCGGCATTCTCGAAGGTGCCAAGGGGCTGATCAACGGCATCACCTGCGGCGCCGGCATGCCCTATCGCCTCGCTGAGATCGCGGCGAAATTCAACGTCCACTACTACCCGATCGTCTCCTCCGGCCGCGCTTTCGGCGCGCTGTGGAAGCGGGCCTATAGCAAGGCGGCCGAACTGCTCGGGGGCGTGGTCTATGAGGACCCGTGGCTCGCCGGCGGCCATAACGGCCTGTCCAACAGCGAAAACCCTGACAAGCCCGAAGACCCGTTCCCCCGCGTGCTCGCTTTGCGCAAGCTGATGCGGGAATTCGGCCTCGGCGACACGCCGATCATCATGGCCGGCGGGGTGTGGTGGCTGGAGGACTGGGAGCACTGGATCGACAATCCCGAGCTTGGCCCGATCGCCTTCCAGTTCGGCACCCGCCCGCTGCTGACCAAGGAAAGCCCGATCGGCGAGACCTGGAAGCGCCGCCTGCTGACGCTGAAGGAAGGCGACGTGTTCCTCAACAAGTTCAGCCCGACCGGCTTCTATTCGTCGGCCGTGAACAACAATTTCATCCGCGAACTGCGCGGACGCAATGATCGCCAGGTCGCCTACACCACCGAGCCCGTCGGCGAACATCAGGCGCGGTATGGTGTCGGCCCGCGCAAGCGGATCGTCTACCTCACGCCGGCCGATCTGCTGCATGTGCAGTCCTGGGAAGCCGCCGGCTTCACCGAAGCCATGCGCACGCCGGACAGCACGCTGATTTTCGTGGTGCCGGACAAGGCGCGTGAAATCCTCGCCGACCAGGTGGCCTGCATGGGCTGCCTCAGCCAGTGCCGCTTCTCCAACTGGTCACAGCACAGCGAAGACCTGACGAACGGCAAGAAAGCCGACCCGCGCAGCTTCTGCATCCAGAAAACCCTGCAAGACGTCGCCCACCAGGACACCGACTACGCGCTGGAGAACAACCTGATGTTCTCCGGCCACAACGCCTACCGCTTCGCCTCCGACCCGTTCTACAGCAACGGCTTCATCCCCACCGTACGCCAACTGGTCGATCGGATTCTGACGGGTCGCTGAGCAGAGTCCGATCGGCTCCGCCACGGCAGTCCAGGAAAGGCAAGCGCGCCTCCGGCGGCGTCGTGCGCAGCGCGCATTCGCGCGACGGGGCACGCCCCTTTGATCCCCCCGACTGGCTTGCGCCGCAGGCAATGGACATCTCGGACCGCATTGCATCGCGCGGGAGTTTGGGCTTCGCCCGTGAATGCGGCGAGATCGCGGGGGCTTATCCGAAGGCCGGCGGGCTGGCCGCGAGCAGTCCGGGGTTCCAAGGGCCAGTGGCCCTTGGCCGCCGGAGGCGCGCTTGCTTTCGCTGCAAACGCCCGCCCTTCCGTTGGCCAACCTGCGAATCTCTGCTTAGGCGCTGGCCGGGGATCGCTAACCTTCAGACGCGATCGCCAACGGGTGATGCGCCTGCACGAGGCGTTGCAGCCGTTCGGCGAGGACATGGGTGTAGATCTGCGTGGTCGTGATATCGGCGTGTCCGAGCAGCATCTGTAGGCTGCGCAGATCGGCCCCGCGCGCCAACATGTGGCTGGCGAAGGAATGGCGCAGCACGTGCGGGCTGACGCGGGCGGGGTCCAGCCCGGCGTCGAGGGCCACCCGCTTGAGCAACAGGGCAAACCCCTGCCGGGTGATCGCGCGGACGCCCTTGCCGGCGAACAGCCAGTGGTGCGGCTTTTTGCGTGTGGCGACGAGCGTGGCGGCGGCGTCGCGGGCGGCGTCGGAAAGTGGGACGAGGCGTTCCTTGCCGCCCTTGCCCTTGATGATCAGCACGGCGGCGTCGCCGGCCAGCGCGGTGCGCGGCATGGCCAGGAGTTCGGAAATGCGCATCCCGGTGGCGTAGAGCATTTCGAGCGCGGCCGTCGCCAGCAACGCCTGCGCGGGCGGGCGAGCGCGGGCGGCGGCGAGCAGCGCGTCGACCTCGGCCTCGGCAAGATATTTCGGCAGGGAGCGCGGCAGCCGCGGCGAGTCGAGCAGCTGGGTCGGGTCGTCCTCGCGCACCCCCTCGCGCACCAGGAAACGATGGAACTGGCGCAGTGCCGAGAGCTTGCGTGCCGCCGTGCGCGCGGCGAAACCGGCATCGGTGAGGCTGGCCAGGAAATCGCGCAGCAGATCGGCATCCGCGCGCGCGACGGACTGTCCACGCGCCGCGGCGAAGGCGGCAAAATTGGTGAGGTCGGCCTCGTAGGCCAGCAGCGTGTTGCGCGCCGCCCCGCGCTCGGCGGCCAGCATTTCGAGGAACGCTTCGAGGTGGCGGTCCATCGCTACCCCTTCGGCTGGAACCGCTCATTGGGCAGGATCGTCTGGATCGTCTGCGTTTTCGGTTCCGGCGGGAACGCGCCCAGCGCCAGGAAACCGGCGCCGGCCAGCAGCAAAAGGCCGAGAATGAGATAGAACCAGATGGAGCCGCGCATGAATCCCGATATCCACAAAAGGGCAGACCCGAACAGGCCGGGCTTGGCCGCCAAGTCCGCCGGTGTGCTAGCCTTGCCCATCATGACACGCAACACCGCGCTCAAGGAAAGCTTCACCGTGCCGCCCCGGGTGGCCGGCCGCAGCATCGTGCTGGTCGGGCTGATGGGCGCCGGCAAGACCTCGATCGGCCGGCGCATCGCCGCCCGACTCGGCCTGCCGTTCCGCGACGCCGACGCCGAGATCGAACTGGCGGCCGGCTGCACGGTGCCGGAATTGTTCACTCGGTTCGGCGAGCAGGAGTTCCGCGACGGCGAGCGCCGCGTCATCCGCCGCCTCCTTGCCGGCGAGCCGCTGGTGCTGGCGACTGGCGGCGGCGCCTACATGGACCCGGAAACGCGCGCGACCATCCGCCGCGAGGCCGTCTGCATCTGGCTGCGCGCCACCCTGCCCACCCTGCTGCGCCGCGTCGCCGGCCGCTCGCACCGGCCCTTGCTCAACGCCGGTGACCCCGCCGAGGTGCTGCAACGCCTGATCGCCATCCGCCACCCCATCTACGCCGAGGCCGATCTCGTGGTCGATTGCGGCGACGAAAGCCCGGAAGTGACCACCGGGCACGTGCTCGACGCGCTGACCGCCTGGCAACCGGCGCGCCGGCTGTCGCTGGCGCTGTCCACCGGCAGTTATGACGTGGTCGTCGGCGAGGGCCTGCTCGCCCGTGCCGGCGCGCTGCTTGCCCCGGTGTTGCCGCAGAAACGCGCGATCGTGATTACCGACTCCGCGGTCGCGCCCCTCCATCTCGCCACTTTGATGGACGGGCTCGCCCAGACCGCCATCGAGGCGCGCGCCATCACGGTGAAATCGGGCGAGGCGTCGAAGGATTTCGCCACCTATTCGATGGTCGTGGATGGCTTGCTGGATGCCGGGGTTGAACGCCGCACGGCGGTGATCGCGCTCGGCGGCGGCGTCGTCGGCGACCTCGCGGGCTTCGCGGCGGCGACGACGTTGCGCGGCCTGCCCTTCGTGCAGATCCCCACCACCCTGCTCGCCCAGGTCGACAGCAGCGTCGGCGGCAAGACCGGCATCAACACCCGCCACGGCAAGAACCTGCTCGGCGCCTTCCACCAGCCGCGCATGGTGCTGGCCGACACCGCCACCCTCGCCACCCTGCCATTGCGCGAGTTGCGTGCCGGCTACGCGGAAATCGCCAAGGCCGGCCTCATCGGCGACCCCGCCTTCTTCGCCTGGTGCGAGGCCAATGGCGCGGCGGTGATCGGCGGCGATCGCGCGGCCCAGGCCGAGGCGGTGCTGCGCGCGTGCGCCTTCAAGGCCGCCGTCGTCGGCGACGACGAGCGCGAGGAGAAGCCCAATAACGGCCGCGCCTTGCTCAACCTCGGCCACACCTTCGGCCATGCGCTGGAGGCCGAACTGGGCTACGGCACCATCCTGCACGGCGAGGCCGTGGCCGTCGGCATCGGCCTCGCCTTCAAACTCTCCGCGGCCCTCGGCCTGTGCAGCGAGGCCGACGCCGCACGGGTGGTCGCGCACCTGGCCGCCGTCGGCCTGCCTGCCGAACTGCGCATGCTCAACCGCCGCTTCTCCGCCGAACGCCTGACCGGCCATATGCGCCGCGACAAGAAGATGCGTGACGGAAGGCTGAATTTTGTCCTCGCCCGCGGCATCGGCCAGGCCTTCACCGAGTCCGAAGTGCCGCCCGAGGCGGTTACCGGCCTGTTCCGCGACGAGGGCTGCGATGCCTGAAACGATCACGCTGCGGGCCTACACGGACGCCGACTTCACCGCTGAGGCCTGAGCGCCCCCGTCGAGATGATCGCCCCCGTCGAGATGATCGCGCGCGCTGACGTTCAATCGGACTTCAACACGTCGGCGAGACTGACCTGCCCCGACCCGCGCCGGAGCGGCTGCGGCTGCCCCGGCCCCGGCGCCCACCCCGTCAGCATCGCCAGCCGCAGCGTCGCCACCGCCCGCCCATCCACCACCGGCAACCCCGCCAGCGCCGTCGGAAACAACGCGCGCGGCGGAATGCGCCGGCTCCGCAGCGCCACCGCATTGCCCTCGCCAGCCGCCCTGAGATCCCGCAGCAACGCCAGCGGATCGGCATAGAGCAGGCGGATAGTGTCGCCATCCGCCACCGGCAGCGCAAAACCCGCACGCTGCAACAACCCCGCGCAATCCCGCAGATCGGGAAACGGCGATACCCGCGGCGATACCCCCCCGGACAGTTCCGCCTCCGCCGCCGTCAACGCCGCCCGCAACTCGTCCAGTGTGCCGAGCGCCGGCAGGCTGGCCAGAAACAACCCATCCGGCACCAACGCGCGGCGGATCTGGATCAACGCCCCCGGCAGATCATTCACCCAATGCAGCGAGAGATTGGCCACCACCAGATCAAAACTCCCCGGCGCAAACGGCAGATACTCCTCATCCGCCGCCACCCCGCTCGCCGCCATGCCCCCAGCACGGGCCGCCATCGCCGGCGACAAATCGCAACTCACCACAGCCATCCCGCGCGCCCGTAACAACGGCGCCACCACCCCGCGTCCGCCGATATCGAGCGCCCGCGAAAACCGCCGCGTCGTGTCGTCGAGCCGGTCCAGCAACCGATCCGCCGCATCGCCCAGAATCTCGGCCACCCGACCCACGCCGCCCGCCGCGCGATCGCGGTGGCGGCGGACGGCGTGGCGGTCGAAGACATGCATCGGATCGCTCATCATCCCCGTCTGCACCGCCAGGGGGGCGTTGCCAAGCCACTCAAGGCAGTCAAGGCTCCGCCGGCCAAGGGCCGAGGGCCCTTGGAACCCCATTTTTTCCGCTTGCGCCGCAGGCGACCAATTCCACCACTGATCGGATGAGGGTTCTGTGGGCTTCGCCAATAAACACGGTGAGATCGCCGCAGCCGCGAGAAGTCGGGGGGATCAAAGGGGCGTGCCCCTTTGCCGGCGGAGCCTTGATTGCCTTGCGTTGCCGCTAACCTCCGAGCGGCCTATTCTGACCCATCGTTTCCCCGGAGATCCGCCATGAACAAGATAGACGCGCCGACCTTGCGGGCCTGGATCGAGGATGGTGCGGAGTTGGCGCTGCTCGATGCCCGCGAGGAGGGCGAATTCGGCGCCTCGCATCTGTTCTGGGCGATCCCTTGCCCGTTGTCGCGCTGCGAGGCGAGGGCGGCGACGTTGCTGCCGTGCCGGGCGACGCGGGTGGTGTGCGTCGATGACGGCCGCGGGCTTGCCGAGCGTCTGGCGACGTATCTCGATAATTCAGGCTGCACCAACGTGTCGGTGCTCGCCGGCGGAACGGCCGCCTGGGAGGCGGCGGGCTACGTGCTGTTCAGCGGCGTCAATGTGCCGTCCAAGGCGTTCGGCGAATGGGTCGAGCATCATTTCGGCACCGAGAGCGTCGATCCGCCGGAGTTGCAGGCCTGGATCGAGTCCGGCCGCGACATGGTGGTGCTCGACAGCCGCACGCTTGAGGAATTCACCCGCATGTCCATCCCCACCGGGCAGAGCGTTCCCGGCGGCGAACTGGCGTATCGCATCGCCGATCTGGTGCCGAGCCCCGACACGCTGGTGGTGGTGAACTGCGCCGGGCGGACGCGTTCGATCATGGGTGCCGAGAGTCTGCGCCAGGCCGGCATTCCGAACCAGGTCATCGCTCTGCGCAACGGCACGATGGGGTGGGAACTTGCTGGCCTTACCTGTGATCGCGGCCGCGAGGCCAAATTCACGCCGGGCACGCCGCGCACGGTCGCTTTGGCCGATCAGCGCGCCCGCGCCTTCGCCGACCGCTCCGGCGTGCGCACGATCGACGCCGCCGGCCTCGCTGCCCTGGCGGCCGACCCGGCGCGCACGCTCTATGTGCTTGACGTGCGTGACCCCGTGGAGTTCGCCGCCGGCCACCTCGCCGGCAGCATCAACGCTCCTGGCGGGCAACTCGTGCAGGCGACGGACACCTGGGTCGGCGTGCGCGGCGCCCGGATCGCGCTGATCGACGATGACGGCGTGCGCGCCCGCATGAGTGCGGCCTGGCTGCGCCAGATGGGTCACCGCGACGTCTTCGTGGTCGAGGGCGGCCTCGCCGCGGCACCGCTGCGCCGCGAGGCTGCCACCCCACTGCCCGCCGCTAACACCATCGCCGCCGACACCATCGCCGCCGACACCATCGACGCCGACACCTTGGCCGCCTGTTCGGATGCCGTGGTGGTCGACCTCAGCCGCTCGATTGACTATCGCGACGGCCATATTCCCGGCGCCATCTGGGCCATCCGCACCCGTCTCGCCGCCCACAAGGACCGCCTCGCCGGCGCCAAGCTGGTCGTGCTCACCTCGCCCGACGGCAAGCAGGCGCAGATGGCGGCGGCCGAGGCGCGCGCAGTCACACGCGCGCCGGTCCGCGTGCTCGCCGGCGGCACGGCGGCCTGGGCAAAGGCCGCGCACAAGCTCGCCAAGGATCGCCGCAGCCCGCCCGACGAGGCCTGCGTCGATTTCTATCTGCGCCCATACGACCGCAATTCCGGCGTCGAGGAGGCGATGAAGGCCTACCTGACCTGGGAGATCGACCTAGTGCACGAGATCAACCGCGACGGCACCGTGCATTTCGGCGCCTGACATGCTCGCCCGGCTCGCCGGCGGCATGCAGACCGTCGGACGCGCCGTGCTCGACCTGCTGCTGCCGCCGCAATGCCTGACCTGCGACGCTCCGGTCGACGCGCCCGGACGGTTCTGCGCGACGTGCTTCGTGCAGGCAGGCTTCATCACCGAGCCGTGCTGCGACCGCTGCGGCACACCGTTTGCGCGGGCCAACCAGGGCGGCCCCGAGCTTATCTGCGATGTCTGCCGCGCCGATCCGCCGCCCTGGACGCAGGCCCGCGGCGCGTTGCGCTACGAGGCCCAGGGCCGCAACCTCGTGCTGCCACTGAAATACGCCGATCGGCTGGAAAACGCCGCCGCCCTTGCCCCATTCATGCTGCGCGCCGGCATCGCCTTGGTGCGCGACGCCGACGTGCTGGTGCCCGTGCCGCTGCATCGCCGCCGCCTGCTCGCCCGCCGCTACAACCAGGCCGCCCTGCTCGCCCGCGCCGTCGCCCGCCTCGGCGCCAGGCCGGCGCTGCTCGACGCGCTCCAGCGCATCCGGATCACCGCTCCGCTGGCCGATCTTCCCGCCGAGGCGCGGGCGCGCGAAGTGCACGAGGCCTTCGCTATCCGTCCGTCGCGCCAGCCGGCGATCGCCGGCAAACGCATCCTCCTGATCGACGACGTGCTGACCTCCGGCGCCACCGCGCGCGCCTGCACCCTCACGTTGCTTGCCGCCGGCGCCGTGCGCGTGGACGTACTGGTCGCCACCCGCGTCCGCGATCCCCGCTATTCGTAGAACGGGGCTATTCGTAGAACGGGGCCATTCGTAGAACGAGACCATGTATAAATGGGGGTTGCGGACCGGGGCGTAACACCCGATTTTAAGTGTTCAACGATGGAGCGGACCATGGCGACGATCGAGATCTACACACAGGACTGGTGCCCGTACTGCGTCCGCGTCAAGGCCCTGCTGGACGGCAAGGGTGTGGTCTACACGGAAATCGACGCCCCCGGCGGTTCGGCCGCGCGCGCGGAATCGGAGCAGCGCTCGGGCCGCACTTCGATGCCGCAAGTGTTCATCAACGGCCAACTGGTCGGCGGGTCGGACGATCTCGCCGCGCTCGAACGCGCCGGCAAACTGGATGGGCTGCTGGCGGCATGAGCGCGTTTGGCAATCCCGCGTCGGGAGTGCCAACATGCGGTGCGTGAACGATCGGTCAGGTCCCGGGGAATGATCCACTACCAGCTACGATGTGCGGCGGAGCATGAGTTCGACGGCTGGTTCGCGGGCAGCGACAGCTTCGAGCAGCAGGCCGCGCGCGGGTTGCTGGAATGTCCGGTCTGCGGCACGCCGAAGGTGGAACGCGCGCTGATGACCCCGGCGGTGCCGAAAAAAGGCCGCTCGGCGCGCAAGTCTCAACGGCCAGACCCGCCGCCCCCTCCGGAGCCCGCGCCCACCTCTGGCCCGGTCGCGGTCGCCGCGGAGCGCCTGCCGGACCATGTTCGTGCCATGCTGCAGAAGCTGCGCGCGGAGGTTGAGCAGAACTGCCAGTATGTCGGCGACAATTTTGCCACCGAGGCCCGCCGCATCCATCGCGCCGCCCAGGACGGCGAGGAGAGCGAACCACGCGGCATCTACGGCGAGACGACGCCGGACGAGGCGGAAGCTCTCGCCGAGGAAGGCATCGAGGTTGCCAAAATCCCATGGGTACCCCGCGCGGACGGCTGAAGGCCGGGATAGTTATGTAACAGACTATTCCACATACCCCCGCAGTTGCCGCCTGCGCGCGCGTGTATAGACTGCCGCCATGTCCGACCCGCACCCCGCGTTCACCACCACCGAAATGCTCGCCCGCCTCGTCGCGTTCGACACCACGAGCCGCAACTCGAATCTCGACCTGATCGCGTTCGCGAAATCCTGGCTCGACAGCCACGGCGTGCCCTACCGCGTCAGCACGGATCCGACGGGGCGGAAGGCGAACCTGCACGCCATCATCGGCCCCGATGTCGCCGGTGGGATCGCGCTGTCGGGCCATGTCGACGTCGTGCCGGTGGACGGCCAGGCCTGGAGCAGCGATCCGTTCACCCTGCGCAGTGCCGGCGGAAAGCTTTTCGGCCGCGGCAGTTGCGACATGAAAGGCTTTGTTGCCAGCGCCTTGGCCGCGGTACCCGGCTTGAAATCTCGCCGCCTCGCGCGCCCCGTCCACCTGTTCATCACCTATGACGAGGAAACCGACATGGCCGGTGCGCGCCGCCTGATCGACGACCTCGCGGAGAGCGGCCGCGCACCCGCATTCTGCATCGTCGGCGAACCCAGCCTGATGCTGCCGATCCTCGCCCATAAGGGCCGCCTCGCCTTGCGGGTGACCGCGCGCGGCCTGTCCGGCCATTCGAGCGAACCCGCGCGCGGCGTCAACGCCATCCAGGCCGCCGCCGAGGCGATCGCCTATGTCGCCGCCGAACAGCGCCGCTTCGCCGCCGAGGGGCCGTTCGTCGAGGGCTTCGACCCGCCGCACACCACGCCGCATGTCGGCACCTTCGCCGGCGGCACCATTCTCAACATCATCCCCGAGCGCGCCGAATTCGTCATGGAATGGCGCTGCGTTCCCGGCGACGACCCGGTGGCCGAGGTCGCGCGCCTGCGCCGCCATGTCGCCGCCCATATCGAGCCGGCGATGCGCGCGGCCGATCCGTCCTGCGGCTTCACCTTCGATGTCATCGACGACATTCCCGGCATGGCGCTCGACGCCGAGCACGCGCTGGCAACGCTCACCAAGCGCCTCGCCGGTTCCAACAACACCGGAAAAGTCAGCTACGGCACCGAGGGCGGGCTCTATCAGCGCGCGGGCATCCCGACCATCGTTTGCGGCCCCGGCGCGATCGCGCAGGCGCACAAGGCCGACGAGTTCATCGCCGCCGCCCAGCTCGACGCCTGCGACGCCTTCATCCGCCGGCTCGGCGACCATCTGGCGGCATGATGGGACCGGGCGACCTCGCCGACGGCCCGAACCCGCCCGAGGCGCCGCCGCGGTCCGCGCCGATTCCGCATTTCGACGTCGCCCTTGCCGCCCCCGATTTGACTGCCTGGCAGGCGGGGAACACCGGGCTTGCCGGCTTCACCAGCTTCGCCGCCGCTGCCCCCGGGCCGCATGTCGTGCTGATGGCATTGACACATGGCAACGAGATCGCCGGCGCCATTGTGCTCGACCGGTTGCTGCGCGGCGGTCTGCGTCCGGCGCGCGGGCGACTGACCTTCGGCTTCGCCAACCTCGCCGCCTTCGCCCTGTTCGACCCGGCACAACCGACCACCAGCCGCTTCGTCGACGAGGACCTGAACCGGGTCTGGGATTCGGCGGTCCTTGACGGCCATCGCCGCTCGGTGGAACTCGACCGCGCCCGCGCGATGCGCGGCCTGCTCGATACCGCGGATATCCTGCTCGATCTGCACTCGATGCTGTGGCCGTCGGAGCCGCTGATCCTCTGCGGGAGCACGCCGCGCGGCGCGGCCCTGGCGCGGACGATCGGCGTGCCCAGCCTGGTGGTGGCCGATCGCGGCCATCTCAGCGGCCTCAGGATGATCGATTACGGCCGGTTCGCGGACGTCCACTCGCCCGCCACGGCGGTTCTGGTCGAGGCCGGCCAGCATTGGCAGGCGAATACCGTGACCACGATGGCGACGAGTGTGGATGCGCTGCTGCGCCACGCCGGTATGATTGACGGCCTCGGTGCCGCGCCCGCCGA
This sequence comes from Rhodospirillales bacterium, assembly GCA_043744375.1. Taxonomy (GTDB): domain Bacteria; phylum Pseudomonadota; class Alphaproteobacteria; order Acetobacterales; family Acetobacteraceae; genus CAIYPH01. The sequence continues at coordinate 27,739 of JAYTUU010000059.1, forward strand.
TGTTGGACGACTATTCGAGGTGACGGACCTGGTCACCGCCGCAACCTCCAGCTTCGCGTTCGTGCGGGCGTTTCATGGCGGAGAGGTCGTGCCCCGGCGCAATACGGTGATTGCGCTGGACGGCGACGCGGAAATCCGCACGCCCTACGATCATTGTCTGCTGGTGATGCCGAGCCTGCGGCCGAGCCGTGGACACACGGCGGTCCGGCTGGCGCGGCTGGTGAGCTAAGGCGACGCCCAACAATTCGCGAATCGGATTGGAGTGATGTTTATGCCGCGCGTATTGGGGGTTCCGGCGCGGTTGGATGACTGGGTAGTCTCGGGGCATGGTAGATGGATAGCGATTGGCGAACGTTATGCTGCGGTTCGTCGTAGCCTGAACGAGCGTGGACGGCGGCTGTTCGCTGCGGCGGAGGCGCGAACGGCCGGTCATGGTG
>JAYTUU010000060.1:0-7583 GCA_043744375.1 Rhodospirillales bacterium
TGAGCCGGGGGAACTACACCGGCCCGCAATTACCACCCACTCGGATCATGGAGAAGACAAACGAAAAATCCACTCAGACACTGCATTTAGAACTGCTGCCGTTCCCCTTCCCAGGGTGGTCATGCTGGATGAGCAGGGCTTGCCGATCGGCGCGATGGCATCCGCCGGTCCGGATGCGTATCCGTTTGCGGCCGAGGTGGTATTCTCGGATTGGAGGAATGATTTCTCCCACCTGATCGGCGTTCGTCGGATCAACGCGGCGGTGCGCGGGACGTTTAACGAAAAACCGCTCGTCTGGAATGCGGGCAGCGGACGCTACGAATGATCCCAATTCAGCCCGCGATCCCAGCCGTTCCCGTATAGGCCGCCCGCGCCTTGGCCATGGCACCGCCGGCCGCGGTTCCCCCCGGTGTCGGTGTTCCCTGGGCCTGCTGAACCGTCAACCAGGATTGCAGGCTTGCGAGCAGCTTGTCGCGGCCATCCTTTGGCGCGCCGGCCTCGCCGGGTGGGGTCGGGCGGGTCGCCTTTTGCGGTTCCTGGGTTTTGAAACTGGCCGTCTCCGGCCGGGCGGTGTTGAGCAGGGCGGTGGCGGAGCGCCAGAGGCCGGAGGCTGCGGCGGCAATCATGATTTTCTCCACGCGTGGGTTGCCCACCACACGACGCAAGGCGCGTGCCAGAGGGAACCGGTGGAAATCCGCGATTTCCGCCAAAGACAGGCCGGCAGGTCCTGCCTAGAGGGCAGAACCTGCCGTGCCGATCACGCCCCGGCGGCCGTCAAGGCTTGATCGAGATCGGCCAGGATGTCGTCGATATGCTCGATGCCGACCGACAGGCGGATATAGCCGGGAGAGACGCCGGTCGCCGCCTGTTCGGCCTGGTTGAGCTGCGAATGCGTTGTGCTGGCCGGGTGGATCGCCAGGCTGCGCGCGTCGCCGATATTGGCAACGTGGTAGAACATCTTGAGGCTGTTGATGAATTTCTGCCCCGCCTCGACGCCGCCCTGCAACTCGAAGCCGCAGAGGCCGCCCATGCCGCGTGTCAGGTATTTCTGCGTCGTCGCGCCATCCTTGCCGGTCAGCGTGGAGGGATGGATCACCCGGGTGATCCCCGGCCGGCTCGACAGGAACTTCGCCACCGCCAGCGCGTTCTCGCTATGCGCCCGCATGCGCAGCGCCAGCGTCTCCATGCCCTGGATGAACATGAACGCGTTGAACGGGCTGAGCGCCGCCCCGAGATCGCGCAGCAGCGTCACGCGCGCCTTGATGATGTAGGCGACCGGGCCAAGCCCCTTGACCGCCTGCGACCACACCGCGCCGTGATAGGAGGGATCGGGCGTGTTCAGTGCCGGTTGGCGGGTGGCGTGGCCTTCCCAGTCGAAATTGCCGGAATCGACGATGATCCCGCCGATCGAGGTGCCGTGGCCGCCGATGAACTTGGTCAGCGAGTGTACCACGATGGCCGCGCCATGGTCGATCGGGCGCACCAGCAGCGGGGCGGCGGTGTTGTCCATGATCAGGGGAATGCCGAGCGGACGGCCGATGGCGGCGACCTCGGCGATCGGGAAGACGCGCAGCTTCGGGTTCGGCAGCGTCTCGGCGTAGTAGGCGCGCGTCTTGCTGTCGGTGGCGTTGGCGAAGCCCTCGGGGTTGATGGGGTCCACGAAGCGGACCTCGATGCCCTGGTCCTTCAGGGTGTTGGCGAACATGTTCCAGGTGCCGCCATAGAGGTCGGTCGAGGCCACGATATTATCGCCGACGCGGGCGAGATTCTGCACGGCCAGCGCCGTCGCCGCCTGGCCGGACGCCACCGCCAACGCGGCCACGCCACCCTCAAGGGCCGCCACGCGCTGTTCCAGCACATCGGTCGTTGGGTTCATCAGCCGCGTGTAGATGTTGCCCATCTCCTTGAGGGCAAACAGGTTTGACGCGTGCTCGGTGTCGTTGAACTGATACGACGTGGTCTGATAGATCGGCACCGCCACCGCGTTGGTGGACTGATCCCGCCGCCAGCCGGCGTGGAGTGCGATCGTCTCGGGGTGCTTGCTTTGCATGCGGTCCTCCTTGGGGTTACAGGTCTTCAAGCCCATTTTACGGATCAAAACAAGGTATAGAATATTTCACAAGAAATATATGTGAAATTTATCGACGACGTCGTCAGAAATGCTTGACCAGCGCGTGCCCGGTTCCGTTCGTCGTGGAACTGTTGATCGTCGTGGGCATGGAAGTCTCCCCGGGATGATGCGTCAGTCGATGACGTTGCGATTACTCTTTGAACTCTACCCGACGCCGCGGCCCGATGTCAGCGGCACCCCGCTCACCCCGCCGGGCGCGGCCGCAGCGGGGGGGGTCACATTGTCCGGCAACGGGCACACATAGGGGTTGCTCTCCGTCCGCGCCGCGTAATCGGCCTTCGCCTGGGCGATCAGTGCCGGGTTCTCAAGCGCATCCACCGCCGTCGCCGCCATTACCTTGGCGACATGGATCATCCCCTTCGTCCCGATCGAGGACTTGCTCTGCGCCGTCAACTGCCAGGAATGCCCGGGCGTTCCGATCGCGTAGGTCGCGCCGCGCGCCTGCACCGTCGGCACCACCCAGGACACGTCACCCACGTCGGTGGAGCCCATCATCGGCGCGCCCTTGGCATCGAGCGGCACGATCTCGTCGCACAAGGGCGTATTCTTTTTCACCTTCATGCCGACACGGCGATACGAGGTGCGGATATCCTCGTCGCTCAGCGTCGCCTGGAATTTCTCTGCCAGCGCGCGGTCCTCGGCGTCGAACGGCGGCGGGCCGAGCCGCACCAGCGCATCGTGCATCGACTGCTCCAGCGGCCCATTGCCGAGCAAATTCGACACCGCGCTGATCACCTGGAAGCTCATCGCCGTCTCGGTCATCAGCGCCGCCCCCTGCGCGACCTTCTTGACCCGCTCGATCAGCGGCCAAAGCTCCGTCAGGTCGCGCGCGCGAATGGCGTAGCGCACCTTCGCATTCGCCTGCACCACGTTCGGCGCCACCCCGCCGGTCTCCAGCAGCGCGTAATGAATACGCGCGTCGGACGGCATGTGCTCGCGCATGTAGTTCACGCCGACATTCATCAACTCCACCGCATCGAGCGCGCTGCGTCCCAGATGCGGCGAGGCGGAGGCATGGCTGGCGCGGCCGACGAACGAGAAATCGATTCGCGTATTCGCCAGGCTCATCGCGTCGTTCACGCCCGAGAACGCCGCGGGATGCCAGGAAATCGCGATGTCCACGTCCTTGAAGCAGCCCTCGCGCACCATGAACGCCTTCGCCGCCCCGCCCTCCTCGGCCGGGCAGCCATAATAGCGCACGCGCCCCTTCAACCCGTTCGCCGCCAGGTAATCCTTCACCGCCGCCGCCGCCATCAACGACGCGGACCCCAGCAGATTATGCCCGCAGCCATGCCCCATTCCGTCGCCAGGCCGCGGCCGCGGCTCGGCTACCCCGGCTTCCTGGCTCAGCCCCGGCAGTGCATCGTATTCCCCGAGAATGGCGATCACCGGCCCATCTTCGCCGGCCTCCCCCATCACCGCCGTCGGAATGCCCGCGAGGTCCGTCGTTACCCGAAACCCCTCGCGTTCGAGCATCGCCCTGTGCTCCTCGCAGGACTTATATTCGTTGTAGGCGATCTCGGGCATTTCCCAGATGCGGTCGGCCAGCTCCGTGTACGGCCCGGTCCGCGTATCGACCAGTTGCCAGATCTGTTCTTCGTTATGCATGGGATTTTCCAGTTTGTTCAAAGCGGCGGCGCGTGCAAGGCGGCGGACAGGATCGGCGCGGCGGCAGCGGACATGCGCGCGCCATCATGCGCCACGCCGGGCACATCGATGATCGTCCAGTCGCAGGCAACGCCGCGCGCCGCCGCCGCCGCGCGCGCCACCTGAATATAGCGATGCGCCCGCGCAAACCGCGTGCCGCCCTGTGCCATCGACCCCGCATCGCGCGGGAAATTCGCACTCGTCGCGTCGATATCGGCCGTTCCCGCCATCACCATCAACGGAAACCGCAGCAACGCCGCAAACGCCCGATCATCCACCCCGGTTTCGCGCAAGCCGAACGGAAACGCCACCAGCGGGTCCGGCATCGCATAACTGCCGGCATTGGCGCTGACGGCCGCCACCAGACCATCACGAAATCCCAGCGACACGGCCCGATGCACGAACTGCGCCCCCGCCGAATGCCCGAACTGCCCGAACCCCGCCCGCCGCGTCACCCCCTGCGCCCGCAGCTCGGAAAAGACCCGCCCAGGAATGCCATAAGTCCATTCCTCCCGAGGTTTCGTCGTGCCGTTCGTGTCCATGCGGTTGCCGAAATTATACCAGGCCGCCCCGGGAAACTCCGCCACCGGAAACTCCGGCGCAATCACGAGCACATCGGCCGCATCGACCAACGGCAACCAAAAATCCCGATAGTCTCCGCCATTGCGGCCCACACCATGATGCACGAACAACACCGGCGTCTCCGCCGTGAAGCGAACCGGCCGCGCACTGCGCAGAACCATCCCCCGTCCCGGCAAGGCGGGGTCCTCCCATGCCAGATCGTTGGCGCCCGGCGCGGCAATCAAGGCGGACAGCGTGCTTTCCATCGATGAAGGATAGGCCAGCGACAGGCCAGAGCCAAGGGAACAATGCCGGCCAAGGACCATCGATCCATCCGCAAGCAGTAACGGGATCAAAGGGCCCATGGCCCTTTGCCGCCGGAGGCGCGCTTGCTACCCGATTGCCTTGCGCAAATTCCTGCGCGCCTGTGCATCCAGCCGCGCCGCCACCGACGCGAACATCAGCGCGTCGCGACGATGTAGGTGACGCCGAAATTCATCACCTCGGCGCCATCCGCGGCCACCGCCACGCCCCGGAGTACCGCCACTCCGCGCGCTGGATCGCGTGCCGACGCTCGCGTCTCCTGCCACCAGGCGGTCACTGCATAGCGCTGCCCCGCCCGCACCGGCACGAAGAACCGGGCCTGATCGAGCGACCCGCCGGCGACCACTGCGACATCGGCGATCGCGCGCACCATCAGCCCGATCGCGGCCGCCTGCGTATGCACGCCCGAGGCGCACAGCCCCTTGAAGTAGGAGCGCTCCGCCGCCGCGTCGTCAAGATGAAACGGCTGCGGATCAAACTGCCGCGCGAAGGCAACAATCTCCTCGCGGTTGAAGCAGAATGCGCCGCAGTCGAACCGTACGCCGAGGGGCAGGTCCTCCAGATAGCGCAAGATCAGCCGCGCGCCTTCGCCTCGCGCCGGCGCGCGTGCAGCACGAACTCGGTATACCCGTTCGGCTGCGCCCGGCCCTTGAACACGAGGTCGCAGGCAGCGTGGAACGCCGCCCCGTCGAAGCCCGGCGCCATCGCCGTATAGGCCGCGTCATCGGCGTTCTGCCGATCGACGATGCCGGCCATCCGCCGCATCGTCGCCATCACCTGCGCCTCGGTCACGATACCATGATGCAACCAGTTGGCGATATGCTGGCTCGAAATCCGCAGCGTCGCGCGGTCTTCCATCAGCCCGACATCATGGATATCCGGTACCTTGGAACAGCCGACGCCCTGGTCGATCCAGCGCACGACGTAGCCGAGAATTCCTTGCGTGTTGTTGTCGAGTTCCTGCTGCAACTCCTCCGGCGACCAGTTCGGACGATCGGCCATCGGAATGGTCAGGATGTCCCCAAGGGCCGCCGGTACCCGTCCGGCGATCTCCGTCTGCCGGGCCGCGACATCGACGAGATGATAGTGCAACGCATGCAACGTAGCGGCGGTGGGGGAGGGGACCCACGCCGTATTCGCCCCGGCGCGGGGGTGCCCGATCTTCTGCGCCAGCATGTCGGCCATCCGGTCCGGCGCCGCCCACATGCCCTTGCCGATCTGCGCCCGTCCGCGCAGCCCGCAGGCCAGGCCGACATCGACGTTGTTGTTCTCGTAGGCGCCGATCCAGCTGGCCGCCCGCATGTCGTTCTTGCGGATCATCGGACCCGCCTCGAACGACGTATGGATTTCATCGCCGGTGCGGTCGAGGAAACCGGTATTGATGAACACCACCCGCTCGCGCGCCGCATGAATGCAGGCGGCGAGGTTGATCGTCGTGCGCCGCTCCTCGTCCATGATGCCCATCTTCAGCGTGTTGCGCGCCATTCCCAGCATATCCTCGACGGCGGCAAACAAATCCGAGGCATAAAGCACTTCATCCGGCCCGTGCATCTTCGGCTTGACAATATAAACCGAGCCGGCCCGGCTGTTGCGGATCGCCCCGGTGGCGCGCAGGTCGTGCAGCGCGATCATCGAGACGATCGCCGCATCCAGGATCGCCTCCGGGATTTCCGCCCCGTCGGCGGCGCGCACGGCGTCAGTATACATGTGATGCCCGACCGTGCGCACCAGCATCAGGCTCCGCCCGGCCACCGTGACCGTTCCACCCGCGGGCGCCGTGAACACCCGGTCCGGGTTCAAGCGCCGCTCCAGCGGCTTGCCACCCTTCATGAACGTCGCCGACAGCGTGCCGCGCATCAACCCGAGCCAGTTGCGATACACGTCCACCTTGTCCGCCGCATCGACGGCCGCGACGCTGTCCTCGCAATCCATGATCGTCGTGATCGCGGACTCCATCACCACGTCCGCCAGCCCGGCCGGATCGCTCCGCCCGATCATGTGCGTCCGGTCGATGCATAGTTCGAGATGCAGCCCATTATGGCGCAGCAGCACCGATGACGGCGCCTCGGCCGCCCCGAGATAGCCGACAAACCGCGCGGGATCAGCCAGCCCGGTCGTTGCGCCAGACGCCAGCGTCGCCACCAGCGCCCCGCCACGTACCGCATAGGCGACGACATCCGCATGCCCAGCGCCCACCAACGGCGCGGCACCATCGATCACCGCGCGCGCCCGCGCCACCACGGCCGCCCCGCGCACCGCGTTATACCCGGCCCGACGCGCCCGCCCATCCGCGTCGTCGATGGCATCCGTGCCATACAGCGCGTCATACAGGCTGCCCCAGCGTGCATTCCCCGCGTTCAGCGCGTAGCGCGCGTTGCTCACGGGCACCACCAGTTGCGGCCCGGCGATCGCCGCGATCTCCGCATCCACGTTCCCCGTCTCGACCGCGAACGGCGCCGGCGACGGCAGCAGATAACCGATCTCGCGCAGGAAACTCTGATACTCCGCCGCATCGATCGCCCGGCCGCGACGCGCGAGATGCCAGGCGTCGATCTGCGCCTGCAACACATCCCGCCGCGCCATCAGCGCCTGGTTGCGCGGCGCGAACCGGCCCAGCAGATCGTCGAACCCCGCCCAGAACGCCGCCGGCGCGATCCCCGTGCCCGGCAGGGCCTCGGCGTCGATGAAATCCTTCAGTGCGCGCGCAACCGAAACGCCGCCAGCCCGGACGTAATCCATGGAACCCTCTTCACGTTCGTGATTTAATCAGCGTTTGCCCAACGAACCCGCGCCTTGTCGAGAGGCAATTTCATCCTGCGCCTCTTAGTGTCCGTCCGAGAAGTCTGCCGGGTCGGCCCGACGGTGCTTTTTGTGCCTGGGAGCGTCGGGTCCTTGCCATGATGTCCCAGCATCATGGCGG